>JAAYNZ010000197.1 GCA_012520595.1 Candidatus Epulonipiscium sp.
ATTTCATCATCAATAAAATGAATCATCCCATAATAATAAGCTTTTAAACATTGCCAATCATCGTCTGTAAATTCACTATAACTAATACCACCATGATGTCCATCCTTAGCCTTATATCGTCTTTGATATACCTTGGGCCATTTTGAAATTTCTTCTTCACTTCGTATGGGAAGGGGCATATCCTTTGGATCATACATCGTATCATAAGGTGCTGGAGGATTAAAGGGCGAATGTGGGTGAATAAAAGAAACCCACATAAAGAAAGGTGTCTCTTTTGAATGATCTTGTAAAAAATCAATGGCTTTGTTTGCTACCCAGGCTGTTTGATGATGTTCCTTAGGCCAAGCCGATCGTACCGTAGTATGTTGTCCAAAGGTGAAGCTGTGTGGATCATCTAAAACATTGAATCCATGTTTTTTTAAATACTCTCCATAAGGCCCTACCCGATTATCTTCTGTAAAAGCTCCTTTTTCAAAACCATAAAAAGGGAACTCCCAAGGATTGGGCTGAGGATTCACTGCTTCAAGTCCTCCATCATAATCATGAGCTGATTGATAGTCACCTTTTGGGAATGTCCATTGAGGTCTAAAATGCATCTTCCCCAGCCGCTACATACATTTGATCACATTGAACCCCTTGGGATGCAATCCAATCCATATTGGGTGTTTGTATAACCCTATTACCATAGCATCCTAGGGCATCCTTACGTAATTGATCACAAGTAATAAATAGAATATTAGGTCTCATAAACTACTCTCTCCTTTTTTTACTTTAACTTGTTGATCAAGATTAACCTTTAATACCTGATAAAGCCAGTCCTTCAATAAAATATCGTTGGGCTATAAAAAAAACAATAATAACAGGAAGAACAGCTAAAGTTGTACCTGCCATAATCTTGCCAAACTCCACATTATATTCAGAGACAAAGGTTTTTAATCCTAGTGTAATGGTCATCTTTTCTGGTGAGTTAATAAAAATTAAAGGTTTCAAAAAGTTATTCCAACTCCATAAAAAAGTGAAAATAGAAAGAGTTGCAATAGCTGGCTTTACATTGGGTAAAATAATTTGAGCATAAATTCGAAAATGCCCACAACCATCAATTTTAGCTGCTTCTGAAAGTTCATTAGGAATTCCTAAATAAAATTGTCGAAGTAAGAAAACACCATAGGCATCAAAAGCTCCTGGAAGAATAAGAGCCCAAGGAGTATCCACTAATTTCATGGCTTTGATTAAAATAAATAAAGGAATCATGGTTACATGAAAAGGTACCATTAATGTTCCCAAATAACCTAAGAAAATCTTATCTCGTCCTGGAAATTCTAACTTTGCGAAAGCATAAGCTGCCATAGAACAAGTAACAATTTGTGCTAATGTCATCAGTATCGCAATTTCTAAAGAATTCCAATAAAAACGTCCAAAATTATATTTTTCGTTGAAAAAAATAGAGGCATAATTTTTAAGAGTCGGATTACTAGGAATCCATTCAATGGGAAACTTGAAAATTTCTAGTTCTTCTTTAAAGGACGCAGATAGCATCCATAAAAAAGGAATTAACATGCATAGCCCAATAACAATTAAAATTGCATGAATCAATAATTTTGATATTAATTTTCTGTGTTTTGGGTCTATTTTTTCTTTTATTTTTTCAAACCAAGATTCTTCTTGTAATACTTTATCCTTATTCTCCATATCCTCTTTCTCCCTTCTTTTATCAATAATTAACCCACTTTTTCTGTCCTCGATATTGGAACAAAGTAATTATAAAAATGATGAGAAACAATATTACTGCTGATGCAGAAGCATATCCCATTCGAAATTGTTGAAATGCGGTCTGATAAATATATTGAACAATGGTTGTAGTCGCTCGTCCTGGTCCTCCTTCTGTCATGATATACACTTGATCAAATACTTTAAAAGAACCGATAGTCGCCATGATTACATTTAAAAATGTAATGGGTGTTAACATGGGTAAAGTAACATTTCTAAACTTTTGCCATGCATTGGCCCCATCTAAGGTAGCCGCCTCATATAAGTGACTAGGTATGGTCTGTAATCCAGCTAGGTATACTACTACAAAATAACCAAAACTTTTCCAAATTGACATAATAATTACGGTTGGCATGGCCCATTTAACATCTCCAAGCCAACTAGGTGGATTAGTAAATCCTATGGACTTTAGAAACAGATTAATAGGACCATAGGTAGGATGAAGTAAAGCCATCCAAATAAAAGATACTGCTACCATAGAGGAAACATAAGGCATAAAATAAAGGGCTCGATAGATTTTTAATCCTTTTATTTTTTGATTTAATAAGATAGCAATAAGTAAAGAAATAGCCAACATCAATGGAACCTGACCAATGGAAAAATAAAATGTATTTCCTAGTGCAATACGAAAAGTATCATGACTAAACAATTCAATGTAATTGGAAAATCCATTAAATTTAATTTCTCCGACTCCACGCCAACTAGTAAAACTAATAATAAAAGCAGCCACTACTGGAAAAAAGGAAAATAACAAAAAGCCAATAATATTGGGCAATAAAAATAAATATGCTGTAAGAATTTCTTTCTTTTCTAGTTTTGATCTTTTTTTTGATTTCATTCATAGACCCCCTCAAAAATTTGATAAAAAAATCCCCATTAGTAGTCAAAACCATATTAATGGGGATTTGCTTACGAGGATATTTTTATGACCTAATTTTTTGTTGCTTTTTCAATTTCTACTTTTAGTCTTTTTTGCATATCCGCGATGGCTTGATCTACTGATTTTCCATCTGTTAAAGCCATATCACTTTCTTCCGCCATAACACCATCAATTTCTGAAGCAGCTTCATGGAAAGGTTTTTCTGCTACATGTTTATGGTCTTCAAACATAATACCCGCATTTTTTACAAAAGAAGGTAAACTCTTATAAAATTCTTGTTGTGTTTCAGGTGTTGTAATGGCAGGAAAATCTCCTTTTCTCATTAGCAATTTACCTACTTCTTCCCCAGCAAAGAATTTAAGCAATTCCCATGCTGCTTCTCGTTTTTCACCCTTTAAGTTGCCATTCATTCCAATATATCGTGCTGCTCCCCAAGTAGTACCTGGTTCTACTCCTTCTGGGTGAGGCATTTTGACTACATCATATTCAAATGTATAATTTCCATTTAAATTACTATCAATTAATCCAAATACCCAGTTTCCAGATACAATCATTCCAACATTACCTGCACTAAACTCTTTTGCATAGTGCGCTTTTGTCAATTTATTTTCTGCCATAGTAGGTCCACTTTTGTCCACCATGGTTAAATCATATTTAAATTGTAATGCATCTTTAAAAGCTGGATTATCAACTCCTGGTGTTCCATCTTTCTTTACATATTCAGCCCCTTGTTGCATTGCAATACCTGCCCAAGTTACTGGCCAAGTTGGCATGGTAAAGCCCCATACTTTATCGGATCCTTCACCTTTTGTCAATTTTTTAGCTGTTTCTCTAAACTCATCCCAAGTCCAATCATCTTTAGGATAAGGAACTCCAGCAGCATCAAAAATATTTTTATTATAAAATACCATCCAATAGGAAGTGATAAAAGGAATACCATACATTTGATTATCAATACGTGACATATGAATGGTATCTTTTCCTAACGTATCAAAATCAAATCCATCTTTTTTTGCTAAATCATCTAATGGTTGATATAGACCCATTTTTGCAAATTTAAAATATTCTGCTTGGTTAGCATCAAAAAGATCAATGTCTTCTCCACCCATTAACATAACTGTTAATTTATCTGCTCTTTCTTGGTTTGTTCCTTGTAAAGCAGGTTTTTCTACAATTTCAATATTGGGGTGTTCTGCTTCAAACTTACTTTTTAATTCTGATAAAGACTCTTCATTTTTACTTGTTAAACTATAACAGTAATAGTTTATCTTTGTTTTTTCTTTTGGAGTTTCTACTTTTTTATCCGCAACATCATCTTTCTTTTGTTCTGTACTGCCTATATCCTTTTGTTCAGACTTTACATCTTTTTTTGTACATCCTGCTAATACTCCAGAAATCATCATTAAGAAAACGAGTATTAAAGCAACAGGTTTTTTAAAATTCTTCATAAATTATGCCTCCCCTTTTTGTTACTATTTTTTAAGATGGTTTTATTATATAGAATCCTTTATTTTTTAACAATGATCTTATCTTTGAAGATTCTTCACTTTTCTTTACTATCCGAACAAAAATAACTCCTTTGTAAAACAAAAAAGAAAAGTCCAAAAAAGATGGTACTTTTCTTATATTTTTGTATACTTTTCTTATACTGTTTTTTTCATATTTGCATACTCCCCAGGAGTTACTCCTACCTTTTGCTTGAAAATCTTGCTAAAGTAGTTGGCATTTGAATATCCTACCTGATCTCCTACTTCATAAACTTTCATCATTCCTTTTTCAAGATAATCCTTCGCTTTTTCCATCCGAATGTCCGTAATATACTCACTAAAACCAATTCCTGTTTCCTTCTTAAATAAATGGCTAAGGTAATCTGGATTCATATTTACCATTTTACTCATTTGCCCGATTGTAATATCTTTAGAGAAGTTAGCCTTTACATAATCCTTAATCATATTAATCTCCCGCCGATCGGTTTGTGAACGAATCGTATCTAAGTTTTTTACAAAAACAGCAATAAAATTCTTTATTAAATGCTCTAATTCATCTATGGTTTCGCATTGATCTACACGGATAAAAATATCCTGCTCACCTAGTAACATTTCTATATTTAAATCATAAAAAACTCCTATTTTTTTCATTTCAAATAATAGTTCTTTTATAGTCTTTTTAACTACAGAAGGGTGTGTATTTTTTTCCCTTTTCAAATACAAAAACATATTATTAAGATTGTATTGTATTGTAATAAAATCCAAAGCTTCCAATGCTGCAATCATGGTAGAATAATATTTTTCATGCCAACAATCATAGGCTGCTTCATTCCATTTTAGTTCATTAAAAACATTAATACTGTTTGCACCATGATAGAATCCATAAGATAAAGAAGCCAAACCTTGTTCATAAATGTATTTTATATTTTTATATCCTTTCGCTACTTTACTAATTCCTGCTGATAAAGAAATATTCAATATATCTCGGATTAGTTGCAATATTTCTCCGATTATAATCTGTACTTGCTGATAGATAGCTGAAGAACGAACCTCACTTTCAAAACTAACCAAAAGAGTAAATTCTCCATCAGCACTTTGAAATTCTTCTCCTAGATCATACCCATTTAACACCTCATTAATAATATTCAATATAGCATAATCCATTAGTTTATCACTCTCTAAATCATTTTCATGGCGTAGTTTTTGATAATTATCAATCTTTAAAACCACTAATAAAAAATAAGGATGGGCAAGTCTTAAATTTAAACTTTCTATTTTATTTTGAAAATCAGATGCATTCAAGATATTATTTTTCAAGACATCAAGAAAGACGTTTTTTCGAATTACATTTAGATTTTCATTGAGTTGGGTTTTTAAATGTAAAATTTTCTTTGACTTTTTTTCCTCTTCGATTATCTTATTTTTAAGTTCTTGTAAAATTCGTAGAAGATCAGAGGGTTGCATCGATAACTTTAAAAGATAATCACAAGCTCCTAACTTTAAAGCTTCTCGAACATACTCAAAATCATTATGACAACTTAAAATAAGAAAATGAATCGCAGGATCTTGTTCTCTTGATTGTTTGATTAACTCCAATCCATCCATGTGAGGCATCGCAATATCCGTAATAACAATCTCAGGCTGGTGTTGTTGGATCATTGCCAAAGCTTCCTTCCCATCCCCTGCTTCCCCTACAAGTTCAAAACCATAAGCACTCCAATCAATCATGGACTTTAAAGCAATTCGAACCAATAATTCATCATCTACAATGAGTATCTTCATCATTCGTTCCTCTCTTTCTTCCAACCCTTGGTATGACTAAAATTACTTTTGTACCTACATTAATCTTACTTGTAATTGTAAGCCCATAGTCTTCTCCATATACAAGTCGAATTCTTTCATCTACATTCTTAATTCCAATACCACTAAATGATTTACGCTGATGGGTTGGATCTAGACCTGTTCGCAAATTTTCCACTTCCTCTTGGCTCATACCAACTCCATTGTCCTCAATAACAATTTCTGCCACTTCCTCTTTCCTTCGTCCATAAACCTGAATCTGTCCTCCGTTGGTTTTTTTCTCTAGTCCGTGGATAATGGCATTTTCCACTATAGGTTGTAAAATTAATCTTGGAACTTCTAAGGTAAGTAACTCAGGATCCATATCATAAAGTATTCTTAGTTTATTACCATAACGCATTTGTTGTAATAAAACATAATTCTTAAGATTTTCTATTTCTTCCTCTAAAGTAATCATATCTTTTCCACGTTGAATGCTATTTTCCAATAATCTTCCTAAAGCACTAATCATTTCTGCAATATGGTTGGCTTGGTTAATCAAAGCCATGCATTTGATGGAATTTAATGTATTAAATAAAAAATGAGGGTTAATTTGGGCACGTAATAATTCTAACTCTGCTTCCCTTTGTTTAATCAATAACTGACTTTGCTTTTTCTCCTCCGTTACAACCCTGTCCATCAAATCCTTTATTTTTGCTACCATCACATTAAATTTCTCCCCTATACGACCAATTTCATCACTAGTCGTAACATCTACATAAGCATCAAAGTCCCCTTGTTCTACTCTTCTCATTTGTTCTTCCATTTGCCGAATAGGTTTTACAATCCCCCTTGAAATCAAATAAGCCAAAAAGAAAGCTGCAATCAAACTAAGGATACTAGATACGATAATCGCATTTCGAATACTATGACTTTCTTCATTTAACTCTGCCAACGGAAGAGTAGCAATGGTAGTCCATTGGGTTTTAGGGACTTTTTGAAATACAACCAATCTCTTTTCCCCATGAACAGAAGCTACTATGGCTCCTTCTTCTTCCTCCCCCTGTAGTATATTTTGGATATAGGGCTGATTTTCTCCTACCACCATTCTTTTATTTGCATCACAATGAGAAATATTTCGCCCGTTTTGATCAATCACATAAATTTCACTATTTCCTACAGGACGAAAGCTTTTTAATATTTTCCATAAATCCGTTTCTGGTATGCTGATTAAAATAAGTCCATAATTCTTATAAATATCAGACATCACTCTCCCTGCTGTCAAAACATAGGAATCTGATGTATATTGATCAATGTTTTTGTGAGTAGGAATCCAAACAATTTTGTTTTTTTGTGAAATAATATTCTCATACCAATCTTGGGATTCAATATATTGCTTTAATCGATAATAATCTTTTCCATCACTCATCCAATTGATAAACGCTCTTCCATCCCAAGCTAAGATGGTTGTATAATTATTTACCTCTTTGTACGTAACATTCACATTTCGAAAAATATCATTGACTTTTTCATTGGCTTTAAAAAGATCTTCTTCCTCTATTGCTTTTTTTAAATCTGCATTATAACAATAGAAATCTGAGAGAATTTCAACATCCCGCATCATATTTCGGATATTAAGATTGACTTGTGTAATGCTATTTAAAATAGAATCACTGATTTTTTGATCTACGATATTAGTAGAAATGGTATATGAAGAAAAACCTACGA
>JAAYNZ010000198.1 GCA_012520595.1 Candidatus Epulonipiscium sp.
ACAGTATAACAAAGTAAGCCGCGGAAACCGAAAAGCGTATGAGTAGGTGAAAATTTAAAATACATTTATTATGGCAATGATTAAAGTTGAAATTAGAGCTACTGTAGAAAGAGACAGATCTTCTTCTAGAACTGAAGTTTTTGAAGCAACAGTAAGTGAAGAAACCTACAGGAAATCACAAAATGATCTAGGAAGGAAAGAACTTGGTGCATGGTTGAAAAATACATATTTTCCAACCGAGTATGATGCAAAGTTAAGTGGAATGAGAAAAATTTAACAGATTTAAAAACATGTGAGGTTAACCTCACATGTTTTTAACTAAATTTTATGTAAACATGGAAAACACTATTAAGGCATTAAAATCAAGCCCAATATTTAACTTGTCTCTTTCTTCGAAAGAACTATTTCATAGCAATTTTATAGCATGGTTGATTTCTGAATACCCAAATGAAATGTGGCGTATATTCTCAAAATACACTTCATTGGAAACGAGTAAATATAAAATAAAGAAGGATTCTGTCGATAGGGAACAAAAACACATTGACATAATGTTTGATGTAGTGGAAATAGGAGGGGAAGAAAAAAAACCAATAAAAATAATCATTGAAAACAAAGTAAAAAGCTTGCCATATATAGAGCAATTAGAAAAATATGCTGAAACTTTTCAAAATGCCATATGTATTTTACTGACACTCTCAGAACCAGAACATCTTACTACTGATAGTAAAGTAATTAAAACTAAACACCAAGAATGGCACATCATTACTTACAGTATGTTTGTTAATGAATTATCATCTATAGATTTTAATTACCAACTTTCTAATAATGTTGATGATCAAAATCCTGTTTATCATAAAAAGATTTTAAAAGATTACATAAATTTTGTAAATCTATTAGTTGAAATAAACGAAAAAACTAAGATCAACAATCTAAATGAAAAGTTTGATTGGTATGGTTCTCCTTTTAATGCATTAGACAAAATACGACTTGCCGACTTTTACATTAAGAAGAAATGTGAAAATATGGCACTATTAATCAAAACTGAGATAAAGAAATTAGGTGTTGGAGATGAAAAGTCAATAACGGTCAGTTCGTCTATAGTTCGAAGTACTAATGGCGAGTTTAGGCTTTATTATGAGTTTAATGATAGGGTTTTTGTTAGCATGGAAGTTAGCAGGATGTATTACAGAAAGTTAGTGTATGTGAGGAATAAATATGAAAAAAACAAGAAAACTGTAAAATATAAAAAGCAGTATAATGCAAATGATGAAGTCTTTCCTTTCTACAAAAATTTGAATTGGTTTAGTTTTGAAAATATTCCAAACGGTAAAAGGGATTTGTCCTATAAAAGCAGAGGTGATTTTAATTCGTTTGGAGATGCGAAATATGTGCAATGTAAGCTAAATGAAAGCAACACAATAGAAGATATAATAAACTACTTTAAAGAAGATTTTCAATTTATTGTTTCAAAATCAAATATTATAAATTCAAAATTCACACTATAGATGCTCTCCAAATCTAAATACATTCGAGGAATAAACTGCCATAAATCACTTTGGTTATACGTTCATAAAAAGAATGAACAGAAAA
>JAAYNZ010000199.1 GCA_012520595.1 Candidatus Epulonipiscium sp.
AAGTAAGCATTACAGGATAAGAAGCACGATTTAAAATAGATCTATAATCAGAACTTATACTTGGTTTAGGAAACAGCATAAAGTTCCAGTGATCTGCCGGCATAGCATACATACCAGCGGGCTGTTGTCTTACTGTTATTTTCCAATCTCCATCTTCTGGTTGAGTAACCGTTTGTGGTCCCCAACCTCTGAAATTTTCAAAAAACCTTCGTGTTGTATTATCTTCATAATACCAATAGGCTTCTCTTAAATGTGGAACTAATGCTTTATAAGGAGCTACAATAAATACAAGGTCTCCTTTTTTAAAAGCTTCCATCTGTTCTTCGAACGTTCCTTCCATTAAAAGCTCTCTCTCTTGAAGCTTTTGATATATATGGATAGCTTTTTTAAATTCTTCTGAAGAAGCATCAAATTCATTTGGTTTTGTCTTAACCCCGGAAGAAATTAATAATTGACGAATTAAATAATCATTATTAGCAAATAACTTTTTGTTTGTGGGGGTTTTTTGGATAATATCCTCCAATTCTTGAAAAGTCCATTGATCTTCTTGTTGTAATTGATGGATATCATATTGTAAATTAAATTCTTGTAAAGCTATTTTATTAACAAAAATACCAGTAGGATCTAAAGATACATCGGTAAACAATCCATATGTTTTATCTCCTATTGTAGCCATTTTTTGATACGCTTGATTCCACTTGGATTCGTTGAAATCAATTACATCAAAATCATCAAAAGCCAATAAAAGATCATGACTTACCAAATTATCCTTTTCCCATAACCATTCATTCGGAACAACTAGAATATCTGGCAGTTCTGATACATCCTCCCCTTTTTGTTTGGCTTTTACCTTATTCATAAGGGTTTCTTTATCCCAATCATATTCTTTAAATTCTAAATTCACATGATTATCCCTCTGTATACGATCCATTCTAAATTCCCATATATCTTGTCGATAATAACGTTCTCCAATAGCTGCTATATCCCCTCCTAATGTAAGAGTAACTTCTTTTCCATCTACAAGATCCGATGAATTTGGCTTATTCGGATTTCGCCCTAGTCGAGGTAGAGGTTCTAATTTTGTCGTTCCTACAATAGACCCAATCCTAATGGTTCTTCCTTCTAAATCTCTTTTCTCAATATCATTGGTATACTCTACTTTTCCTATCATCTGTCCTACAACTTCTTCACTAGCCATATCTTCTTGGGCTTCTTTTGTACTTGTATCACTCTTCAAATCTCCTAGTTCCCAATAAAATAAATCTGCATATCCTCCACCAATGACTATAGTTAATTCATATTGATTATTACCAATGGGTTGTAATTTTACAGGAAGTACTTTACCTTGATCTTCAAGTTGATCTCCTCCATCAACTCGACTAACTTTTTTAAGTTTATGTGCCATGGTGGAATCAGGCAAGTTGAATGTAAGGGTGATTTCTTGACGTGTTTCATAAGAAGATCCTTGTTGCATTTCTTTGGGCAGACCATCTCCTGATGTTAATCCATTTAAAATCATAAAATATCTAGGATCCGTAGAAGTAAACACTTTTTTATCTTCTTCTGTCAATCCATTAAGAGGTTCAAAATATCCTATAAAAATATCTCCATTTAAACCATTATTTTGTTGACCTAAATTTTGAACTTGAATATCTTGAATAAATACCTTTTGGTTTATAGACTGATCTTGGATGTCTTTCCAATCAGGATTATCTTTTGGCTTATCATTTTCTACTATACTTCCATCTTTTCTTTTTTGTTGACCTCTGACAATGGCTACTTCTTTATTTTGTATACGAAGTAAGTGTGGCCCTACATTTTTACTTTGTCGAATCATTTCTTTAAATTGATCAAATACTGGGGATTTTTTATATGTTCCATCTGCATTTATTCTATAATCCGTAAATAAGTATCCCAAGTTCTCATCTAACCATCTAAAATTACTCATCCACTTTCCACCAAATGTCCAAGTAGCAAAGGCATATAAATTGATTTGAGATTCTGTTAGCTCATACCAACCATCTCCACGTTTCAAAGGAGTTGCTGCACCTGGTCCTGTTCTCCATGAATAGTGATATTGACCAAAGGGAATCGGTTGTTCACCCGTTCCATCATATCCTTCACTGGAAACAATCCGATACCGATTTAAATCGTCATAAAAGGGAATCACTGTCCCGCCTTTAGTTTGTTCTATTCTTCTTTCTCGAAAATAATACATATCATATGAAAGAAAATCAGGTTTAGCTGTTCTCATATACTTTCGCAGCATGTCTTTATTAAAGGTAGAAATAGGCTTCATAGCTTCTGCTGGGCTATTCCCTACTTGATTATGATGAACAAGCACATGGGGATAATGTTTTCTTGATACTTCAAACCACGCTTTTAAATTTTGTATAAGAGTATCGGAATAATCTTCTTCATCCCCAATACTCATACTAACTAAATCAGCAAGATACCCTTCTCCATTCTTCTCATTTAAAAAACCCTTTTCCCATTCTTCCTTTGTTGGCAGTCCAGTTAAATCTCGATTATTTATTTTATGCATTTCATCTTGATAATAAGATGAAATATGTAACCCTTTCGGTCCTCTTGCTGTAGCCCATTTTAATGGTATTCCTTTTTGTTCTGCTTCTTCATGTAATCGCCTATTAAAAAGAGGCCAATCACTATACTGCATCGCTGTAAATCCTATGTCTTTTATATCTTCAATCCTAGGAACCTTCATCCAAGCCCTTGTACTAGCCCATTCATCCGTTGTTGTCCAAGATTGAAATTGTAACCCATGATTTAATAGTAAACGATGTCCTCTGGAAAGTTCTTCATTGGAAGGTAAAGTAGGGACTCCTTCTTCTAGCTTCTCTCTTTCTACTAACATAATACCATCTACATAAACAGGTCCTCCTGCTGCTGTAAAAACTGCTCGTACACTATTACTTGGATTGGTTCCCGTAACAAAATCATATCGAAATCGGAGCCATTCATTTCGATTGATCTTTAAGTTTTCAATCCAATTATACATATTTGATTGACCCTTTGGATCTGATATCCATTTTTCATGATCACCATCAGACCCATTTAAATAATCCATTTTTGTTTCATCTTTAAACCCACTTAAACGAAATTCAAGATTCCCCCTGTCAGTTGCTTTAGAAAGGAAAAAAATCGTATATTCCGTATCTGCTTTTAATCCTTCTTGCCATAAGATTAAAGAAGATTCTTCTTCAATTCGTACTGAATGATTGTTCATTTGTGATTCTTTATTCGTTATCTCCACTCTCCC
>JAAYNZ010000200.1 GCA_012520595.1 Candidatus Epulonipiscium sp.
CTTAAACTCATCAGAATATTTCTTTTTCCCTGACATTCGAAAACCCCTTTCATTAGTATTTTGTCTAACGAAAGGGGTTCACTTCATTTTAGGTTAGTGTGTTTTTTATTTAATATTATTGTTAAAAAGCTATATGGATATTAAAATAAAAACGCTTAATGAAAAATATCACATCGAGGATGGATGAAATTATGGAAGTGTTTGTAAGAGAATATCAAGACAAAGATATACCATCTATGATTGCGATTTGGAATGAGATTGTGGAAGAAGGAAATGCATTTCCTCAAACAGATAAACTGGCTTTTGATGAGGCAAAAAGATTTTTTTGATCTCAAACCTATACAGGCGTAGCTTTAGATGGAAATGAAGTCCTTGGATTATATATTTTACATCCTAATAATTTAAAATTCTACAGTTTAATGCTGTAGTTTCTACAAATATAGTTGCAATTCGTTTATATGAAAAATAGGTTTTCATAGATTAGGTGTCATTCCTGGAGGATATTTGCTTAAAGACGGCAGTTACACAGATATAATTTTGTATTATATTGAGTTATAATAGAAACTAAAAAAGAGGATAAGTTTGATCATGAAAAATATAAGTGAATTTGTGGAGCAATTAGCATCTATGGAAGTTACGCCGAACGTATTTAATCAGTACTCTTACGATTTCCCAGAGAACTCCATAAGAAGAGACAATCTCTTACTGTATTTAAATCAGATGGACCAATTAAAACCTAAAATTTTACTTGTAGGAGAAGCACCGGGATATAGAGGCTGTCGCCTTACAGGAGTTCCTTTTACCAGTGAGCATTTACTTATGAATAACATGGATGGGTTAAAATTATTCGGCAGCGCAAACGGTTATAAGCTGGCAGCCGAAAATTCGAAGTTATCAAAGGAAGCTACAGCTACTATTAGCTACTATTATATGGAGTACCCTTATAGAGTACAATATTATTGCATTAGGATGGAATGCCTTTCCCTTTTATCCTCATAAAAAAGGTAATTCGAACAGTAACAGACCACCATTAAAAAAAGAGTTGGAAATTGGACAGAAGCCTCTTCTTCAGATCATAGAATTCTTTGATATAAAAAAAGTAATTGCAGTAGGCAATAAAGCTGATGAAAATCTTAAGGTATTAGGAATTAGCTGTGACAAAGTCAGACACCCTGCGCAGGGAGGAAAAAATGAATTTGTAAAGGGTATGAAAACACTATTAGGTCCTAGATAAAAAAATGGTGCCTTATCACAGGCACCGTTTTTTATTTACATACTATTTACACACTATTCAACAATGGTTACGGAATATTTTTTCATTAATTCTTCTTGTTTTTCTATATATGCTTTTTGTTGTTTATAGAATAAGCATTGGTTTTTTGCTTCATCTTTTACTTCTTCAAAGGAGCTTTCCTTTTCTTCATTTACTTTGTCAACTTTAATGATATGATAGCCAAATTGAGTTTGAACAGGTTTGCTGATTTCTCCGGCTTCCATAGAAAAAACAGCCTGGTCAAATTCAGGCACCATTTTTCCTTGAGAGAATTCACCAAGGACACCGCCGCTATCTTTGGAAGGGCATCTTGAATATTTACGAGCTGCATCAGAAAAATCCAGTCCGTGCTCGATCTCATCTAATATGTTCAATGCTTCTTCTTCACTATCTACTAAAATATGACTGGCAGCTACAGTTTTTGGCTGGATAAACATCGCTTTATTTTCTTCAAAATATTTTTGAACTTCTTCGTCACTTACGGAAACAGAAGACATGAATTTATTTGCAGCATACTGCATTAGTAAGGACTTTTTCATCTGCTCTAATACTGTAACAAAATTCTCTTCTTTGTCAAATTCTTTTTCTAAAGCTTCAGAGTAAAGTAATTCCTGAGCAATAATCTCGTTAAGTAATTGCTTTTGGCCTTGTGGGCTTCTAAAATGTGCAGCCTGTTGACCTAAATTTTGCATAAGTGAATAAATATCTGATTCTTTGATTTCTCTGCCATCAACAATGGCTAATACCTTATTTTCCATGAAAAAATCTCCTTTGTCATATTAAGTATCCACAAAAGTGTACCATGAAATCAGCAGAATGTAAAATGAAGTTTGATCTAAATCAAATAAAAATAGAAGTTAACAGAAAGCACCCTGTTAACTTCTCTATACATATATAATATATTAGCAGCAACGTTCTTTAAAGAGACCTTCTATAACGTCTGCAGGATCAGCAATGACTTCACAGATGCAGTCAATGTCAACGAATTTAATATCTCCATTTGGGCTGGCGATGAGCAGATTTCCTTCTACACCGAGTATAGTAACTTCTTCACATTTTCCGGATTTTAATACGATTATTACATCTTCATCAATGAGACTTTTTAAAATGTCTTTAATGTTGCGAGGTAATACGACATTATTTTTTGTAGTTCCTTGAACTTCCATTTTTCTTTTCATTTTATCACCTCCTTCTAGTATCAATATATGAATTTCTTTCGGACATGTTGCAAAAATTCGACAAAGATTTTTAAAATACTATTGATTTGATTAAAGCTGGAAGGAATCATATGTTTTTGATAAAATATGAATAAAGTGCAATTGGGTATCAAAAGGGTTAGAAAATCATTGAAGAGGAGAGATCAGATGGATGTAGTAAAAGGATATAGGTGTACCAGTTGTGGAGGAGGATTGAAATTTGATCCTGCTTCTCAAAAGTGGAAATGTCAGTATTGCTTGAGTGAGTTTAGTAAGAATGAAATTGAAACGGATACACCAATAGAAGAATCTCTTGAAAAAGATATTTCAGACTTGGATTCTTATCATTGTACCAGTTGTGGAGCTGAATTGATTGCAGACAATACAACTTCTGCCACTTTTTGTTTGTATTGCAGAAGTCATAGTATTATTAAGTCCAGGTTTTCGGGGAAATTCAAGCCAAAGAGTCTTATTCCTTTTAAAATAACAAAGGATCAAGCTGAAGAACTTTATAAAAAGTGGATTAGCAAGCGTATATTTGCTCCCAAGGATTTTAAACGTAAAGAAGAAATTGAAAAGATCACAGGAATATATGCTCCATTTTGGCTGTTTAATTGTAAAAGTGAAGGTATGATTAGAGGAGAAGGCACTCGGACGCGATCCTGGACCAGTGGAAATTATCAGTATACCCAAACCAAATATTATCACGTGATGCGGGGAGGGCATGCTAAATATCACAAAGTGCCGGTGGATGCTTCAAAAAAACTGGATGATAAGTTTATGCATATGATAGAGCCATACAATTATAATGATTTGACTGATTTTTCAATGAAATATATGTCAGGATTTATGGCTGAAAAATACGATGTGGAAGCATCGGAAGCAGAAGTAGTTATGAAAGGCAGAGTAGAGAAATACATGGAAGAACGGTTAAGAGAAACTGTAGACGGGTACACATCGTTTTCTCTCCACGACAAAAAGGTATCTCTTTCAGATATACATAACGAATACTCAATGCTCCCTATTTATCTTCTGAATAACAAATATAAAGGAAAAGACCATATATTTATTGTAAATGGCCAAACAGGAAAAGTAGTAGGAGACACACCAATTAGCCGTTCACGACAGTTTGCATTTATGGGAATTGTTTTTGCAATAGTTTGGATCATATCTGTGTTTGGAGGTGCCTTCTTTGTTTAAAAGATTAAATGTTTTATTGATTGCTTTTATATTTTTCATGATTATTGGTCCAGCTTATGCTGTTTCCGGTGAATTAAGCAATGTTAAAGATTATTTAGATTATCTGACAGATGATGAAGAAAGTGAATTACAAGAGGCTATTGACAGTGTTAGAACCGGTTACAATCTGGATGTTGTTATTGTGATTACGGATGATACAGAAGGCAAATCATCCAAAGATTTTGCCGACGATTATTATGATTATAACGGATATGGTGTCGGCAGTGATTCTTCCGGGCTACTTATGCTTATTAATATGGCTGAAAGAGAGGTCTGGATTTCTACAACCGGTAAAGCGATTGATATATTTACAGACAGCAGAATTGCAGAAATGATTGATGATGTTGTAGGACCTCTTTCTGAGGGTGCGTATTTTGAAGCTTCCAATACCTTTATTGATGATATAAGATACTATGTAGAAATGGGAGTACCCCAGGGACAGCATAGGGTAGAGCAGGAATATCAGGGGCAGTCCAGTACAGCCTATTATCATAAAGTTACTTATTTCGATAAAGTTCTAGGATTGATGCAGTCTTTTTATGTATTTCTTTTTGCTTTGATTATTTCAGGAATCGCTACTATACTAGCATCTCTTTCCAGTAAAGGAACTGTTACGATTAATAACCATACTTATGAAGCAAAAGGTTCATTTGTCCTTTCAAGTAGCAGAGATGATTTCATAAGAGAAACTACTACAAAAACTGAAATTCACAAGGATTCCGGAGATTCAACCAGCAGCATTCATACTGGCAGCAGCGGAACGACCCATGGTGGTGGAGGCGGAAAGTTCTAGAAACATTCATAGAAGCTTATTTAATCAGAAATTAATTTTTGAATTAAGTAAGCTTTTTACATACTTGGCATAGTAAAAGGATGCAGAAAAAACACCGATTTTTATTAAAAATTCCCTTGATCCCAAATATTTTAGAGGCTTTTTCTTTATGCGATAATAGTAAAAATATAAAAATACATAAAGGTTGTGAAATCATTGAATAACAGCAAGCCAAATAAGGACACTTTATATAGAAGGTATTCAGAGTACTTACGAGAAAAATACGGCGAAAAAGTATATAAACTTCCAATTAATTTACCTGTTACTTGTCCCAATAGAGATGGTATATCAGGATGCGGTGGATGTACTTTTTGCGGAGATGAAGGGGCGGGGTTTGAAAATTTATCTAATTTAATACCTGTACCTGAGCAAATTCGTAAAAATAAAGAATATATCAGCAAGAAATATAAAGCGAGAAAATTTATTGCTTATTTTCAAAACTTTAGTAATACCTATATGCCTTTTGATACTTTTAAAATGGTTATGGAACAGGCTGCCAGAGAAAATATTGTCCAACTGGCCATTTCTACCAGGCCAGATTGCATCAGAGAAGAGTATTTGCAGTTTTTATCGGAATTAAAGATCAAATATAATATTGATATTGCAGTAGAATTGGGCCTTCAGACGGTTAACTATCATTCTCTTCGTAAAATCAACAGGGGGCATACTTTGGCTGAATTCATAGATGCTGTATTGAGAATAAAAAAATATGGTTTTGAAACATGTGCGCATTTAATTTTAAATCTTCCCTGGGATACGAGAATGGATGTTATAGAAAGTGCAAAAATTCTGTCAGCGCTTTCTGTTGATCAGGTGAAGCTCCATTCTTTGTATATTGTAGAAAATACCGTAATGGGGGAGCAATTTAAAAATAGAGAATTTGAGATGATTTCTGTTGAAGAGTATAAAAAAAGAGTTATAGATTTTCTTGAATATCTTTCTCCGTATATCGTTATTCAAAGACTTATTGGAAGGGCTCCTGAAGAAAATACCTTGTTTGTTAACTGGAATACAAGCTGGTGGAAGATCAGAGACGAAATAGAGGAAGAAATGCGAGCAAATCATTATTATCAAGGACGGTTGTGTAATTATCTGAACGGAAGTGCTGTACGACATTTTTTTGATTGAGAAAAGACTAAGAGCCCTTCTTAACAAATAAGAGGGATAAAAGAATTAACATGGATTTCCATAATCGATGCATATAATAAGACAGAACCTAAGGATCTGTCTTTTTTAATTTGTAAAGGGGTGCCAAAATGAAAAAAAAGAGGAAAAAAGTAATATGGAGAAAGAGGAGAAACTATGATAAAATATATTTGATTTTGGTCCTCGTTGTATTAATGAGTATTTTCTTAATAAGAAAATGTGTTTATAAAGACAGCAGACAACTTCCGGCACTTGTTGAAAAAGTAGCAGCATTTAATATTCCGGGGGATATTTTATATAAATTAAAAAATATCTCTGAAATAACAGAAACAGATTTCATTGAAGCGGTTACATTTTATGCTTTGGAAAATGATTTTGCTATAGCTGAAAACATCACGATCGATCAGAAAGAACTTTATACATTTTGTACAGAGGACATGAATAAAATTAGAAAAAAGTATAATAAAAAAGAGGTTCAAAAACTTTATAGGATCTATGAACAGGCATTAAAGGATGTTAATGTATTTCCAGTTCCAGATATAGGGGAATATATCTATTCTAATTCCTGGGGGGCAGATAGAGATTACGGAGGAAAAAGAAAGCATTTAGGAACAGATATCATTGATGTTCATAATCAACGGGGAAGTATACCTATTGTCAGTATGACAGATGGGATTGTTGAGCAAATGGGATGGAATGAAAAGGGTGGATGGAGAATAGGCATCAGATCTCCCAGTGGAGCTTATTTTTATTACGCTCATCTGGATTCTTATTCTTCTGAGGTTAGCGAGGGGATGGAAATCAAATCAGGACAATGTATAGGATATATGGGAGATTCAGGATATGGAAAAGAGCCTGGTACAATAGGGAACTTTCCGGTTCACCTGCATTTAGGCATTATGCTTGATGTTTCATTTGTAAAAGAAGAATTGTGGATCAACCCCTATGCTATCCTTAAGTATGCAGAATATAATAAAGTAAATTGGAATGGACCAGATGAAAGGTTTTAGGGTCACGTTTAACGATTTATATGATATAATCTAACAGTTAATAGATTTTTGATATACTAAGGAAGAGGGGTCATATGTCTATATATGCAATAGGTGATTTGCATTTAAGTGGATCAATTGATAAACCTATGGATAAATTCGGTAAAAATTGGGAGAATCATGCTGAAAAAATTAAAAAGCATTGGCTCGACATCATTTCTGAAGAAGATACAGTATTAATTCCTGGAGATATTTCATGGGGAATGACATTGGAAGAAGCAGAAATTGATTTGCAATACATCTATGAGTTGCCGGGAAAGAAAATACTTATTAGAGGTAATCATGATTATTGGTGGAAGTCTGTAACGAAATTAAATACGATATATGATAACATGTACTTTCTTCAAAATGATTTTACAGTTGCAGAAAGTTTTGCTATTTGTGGCGGAAGAGGCTGGATTTGTCCTAACGATACAAAATTTACTGCCCATGATCAGAAGATTTATGAACGAGAAGAAAAAAGATTACGGTTGTCCCTTTTGGCAGCTAAGAAGGCAAACTATGACAGAATCATTGTGATCATGCATTATCCTCCCACAAATGAAAATCTGGAGCCTTCCATTTATACTCAGTTATTTGAAGAATTTAAGGTGGAAAAAGTTATTTACGGCCATCTTCATGGAAAAGAGTCTTTTAATCTGGGGCTGCAGGGACATTATAACGGCATTGAATATAGATTGGTTTCTTCTGATTATATTGATTTTAAGCCGGTCCTTATTTATTAAGCCATGGCAGGAGCGTTTGCCACGGCTTATATACCATCTAGATCCAAAAGTTACTCGTAATTTTCTACTGCTTTTAGAATCATTTCTTTTAAATCATCTTCATCGTAGTCTTTTGGATCGGTTTCGATATCTAATTCTTCAAATTCACCGGTTATAGAATTGTAATTGGCCTGAAAAGTTGTTAGTAATTCTTCTTCGAAAGTAATTTCGCCTTCAATGAGCCAAACGTCATCGGATTTATCTACAGTAATAATATTAATTTCTGTAATATTCATTACGGTTGCCATAATTAATCTCCTTTCTTATCAATAACTTGGTATTTATATATCAATGTTTTATGTAATTTTGTGAAAATAATACATGCAAAATAATTACAAAGATTAACAATTCGACAAAATCAGATTGTAATTCTGAAATAATTATTATAAAATAAATAAAAAGGAGATTATTATAAAATTATAGATAAATATCAATAGGGGGGAGAAAAAGGTGGAAACTAACGAAAAAAGAAGATTCTTACGTTTCCCTAATGAATCTGAAGTAAAAATAAAAATGAATGATACTTTGTCATCCTATCCTATGGAAGATTTTTCTGCTGGTGGGTTTAGAATAAGTTATGTTGAGGATTTTGAAATAGGTCAAATTGTAGAAGCTGAAATAGACTTTGATTACGGTCAGTTTGTAACAAAAGCAAAAGTTAAATGGATTAATAAAGAAAGAGGAGTAGGTTTTGAATTTATAGATCTTGAAATGTTTTCTTAAAAGAGCTTAAGAAGCTCTTTTTTTGATGAAATGAGTTATAATGTTTATACTATTTATAAAATCCATTTTTAAAGAGGAGTAGATACATTGATTAAGTTACCTGCACAATTTGAAGAAAAGATGAGAGGTCTTCTTAAAGATGAATTTAATGAATATGTTAAGTCTTTTGAAGAGAAAAGATATTATGGATTGAGGGTCAATACCTTGAAAATAGAACCTGGTACATTTAAGGAACGGGTGGATTTTCAATTGAGTCCAGTGCCCTGGTGTAAGGAAGGCTTTTATTACTCAGAAGAAGACAAGCCTGCAAAGCATCCATACTATTATGCAGGGTTGTATTACATTCAGGAACCCAGTGCGATGGCACCGGGAGCTATTTTAGATGTCCAGCCGGGAGATAAGGTGCTGGATTTATGTGCAGCTCCCGGAGGAAAAAGCACACAGCTTGGAGCGAAGTTAAAGCAGGAAGGCGTCCTTTTTGCCAATGATATTAGTGCGAGCAGAATAAAAGCACTTATAAAAAACATTGAGATGGCAGGGATTAGAAATGCAGTGATTACCAATGAAACTCCGGAAAAGCTATCCCTGCGTTTAGAAGAATATTTTGATAAAATATTGGTGGATGCGCCCTGTTCCGGTGAAGGAATGTTCAGGAAAGAGCCCCAGGCTCTAAAGAACTGGGAAACCCATGGAGTAGAAAAATGCTGCACGATGCAAAGAAATATACTTCCCCATGCAGCAAAAATGCTTAAGCCAGGAGGATACATGCTGTATTCTACCTGTACCTTTTCTCCTGAGGAAAATGAAGGGACGATAGAAGAATTTTTAAAAACGCATCCTGATTTTGAAGTTGTTCCAATTCCCCACGAAAATGGCTTTTCGCCGGGGAGACCTGAATGGATCGGAGGACGGGAAAGTTTAAGGGGAGCTGCCAGATTATGGCCTCATAAAGTAAAAGGAGAAGGACATTTTTTGGTCCTTCTGCATAAAAAAGAAGGAGAAGTAAAAAATAAAATTTCGATTCCTAAACGGGAAGTATCAGATAAGCAGTTAGAAGATTTTTATAACTTTATGAAAGAGAATATTAATGTTACCTTAAAAGGGGACTTTAAAATTCATAGAGACAATCTTTACCTGGTTCCAAACGATGTACCGGATCTTAATGGTTTAAGAATTATACGATCGGGATGGCTTTTGGGAAGTTTGAAAAAGAACCGTTTTGAGCCTTCTCATGTAATGGCTATGGGACTTACAAAAAATATGGTTAAGAATAGTATTGATTTACCGCTAGGTGATCCCAATGTGATGCGCTATTTAAAAGGTGAAACCCTTCAAATAGCAGGCAATAAGGGATGGAATCTGGTATGTGTAGATGGTTATCCCCTGGGGTGGGGTAAAATGCAGCAAAACATGTTAAAAAATAAATATTATCCTGCATGGCGATGGATTTAGTGGAGGCTGAAATGACAGATTTTTTACCGATTTCAAAAAGAGATATGGAAAAAAGAGGATGGGAATATGTTGATTTTGTTTTGATATCAGGTGATGCTTACGTAGATCATCCTTCTTTTGGAACTGCGATCATTGGACGTATTTTAGAAAGCAGGGGATATAAGGTAGGAATTATTGCACAACCTTCCTGGAAAGATGCTTCTGATTTTAAAAAACTGGGAAAGCCGAGACTCGGGTTTTTAATTACCAGTGGAAACATTGATTCCATGGTAAATCATTATACTGTAGCGAAAAAGAGACGAAATCAAGATGCTTATTCTCCGGGGGGAAAAGCAGGTATGCGGCCGGATAGGGCAACCATTGTCTATGCCAACAGAGCACGGGAAGCCTATAAAGATGTTCCAATAATATTAGGCGGTATTGAAGCAAGTTTAAGAAGACTGGCCCATTATGATTATTGGGACAATAAGGTAAGACGATCGATTTTATTAGACTCTAAGGCCGATTTGATCGTATATGGCATGGGAGAAAAAGCGATTGTTGAAATTGCGGAGGCGTTAGATAGTGGAATACCGGTCAATGAAATAACTTATATCAGGGGAACGGTATATAAGACAAAAGATAAAGAAAGAGCCTATGACTATATGGTGCTTCCGCCTTATAATGAGATTATAAGCTCAAAAGAAAAATATGGAGAGAGCTTCTTAATACAATATGAAAATACTGATGCAATAGCTGCAAAGACGCTTATAGAACCCTATGGGGACATTTATGTGGTTCAAAATCCTCCGGCAATGCCTTTAAGCCAAAAGGAATTAGATGCTGTTTACGATCTTCCTTATATGAGAACCTATCATCCCATATATGAGTCTCAAGGGGGCATTCCCGCCTTACAGGAGGTTAAATTCAGTATTATAAACAATAGAGGATGTTTTGGAAGCTGCAGTTTTTGTGCATTGACTTTTCATCAGGGACGAGTGGTACAGTCGAGAAGCCATGAATCTATTATTCATGAGGCTGAGGCCATGACAGAAGACCCAGAGTTTAAAGGCTACATTCATGATGTGGGAGGGCCTACGGCCAATTTTAGAGAGCCAGCCTGTCAGAAGCAGAAAAGTAAAGGAGCATGTATCAAAAAGCAATGCTTATTTCCTAATCCCTGTAAGCAGCTAAAAGTAGATCATAAGGATTATTTGACTCTTCTTCGTAAATTGAGAAACATTCCTAAAGTAAAAAAAGTGTTTATTCGTTCAGGGATTCGTTATGATTATTTGATTTATGATCAGGATGAAAGTTTCTTCAGGGAACTGTGCCAGCATCATATCAGCGGACAACTTAAAGTTGCACCTGAACATATTTCATCCAGAGTGCTTCAGAAGATGGGAAAGCCCAACAGAAATGTATATGATAAATTTGTAAGAAGATACTACGAAATTAATAAAGAGCTGGGGAAAAATCAATTCTTAGTTCCTTATTTGATGTCGAGCCATCCTGGATCGGATATCGAAGCAGCTATTGAGCTGGCAGAATATTTAAGAGATTTAGGCTACATGCCGGAACAGGTGCAGGATTTTTATCCTACCCCCGGGACACTGTCAACATGCATGTATTACACTGAAATGGATCCCAGAACAAAGGAAAAAGTATATGTTGCAAAATCTCCCCATGAGAAAGCCGTCCAGAGAGCATTAATGCAATTTAGAAAGACTGAAAACTACTCGCTTGTCCTGGAAGCGTTGAAGAAAGCCGGCAGAGAGGATTTAATCGGGTATGATAAAAAGTGTTTAATTAAGCCTCGGAAGAAAAACGAACCACAAGAGAAAAGTAAAAAAAGATATAACGGTAAAAGGTTGAAAGATCAACACAAATAATATACAATAAAACAAATTAGCGAGCACGATTTGGGGGGACGGATAACATGTCTCTTTTTAAGAGATTTACTAAGAATACTGCTTCTGATAAAGAAATTACTCAACTTTTAAAAACACTGGATGAAGAAATGGCAAAAATTAAGGTTGAATCCTCAACAATGGAAGCAACTCAGTCCAGAACCAAACGAGAGCTGGACGAATGCCGTGAAGAAATAAAAAAGATGCAGGATTATATAGAACATGCCAGAAACTCAGGAAATACGGAGAACGAAAGGATATTCCTGACCAAAAAGGCTGCACTGGAAGAAAAAGAGAAAACACTGAAAAATGCTTTTGATGCTATGATTAATCATATGCAAAGAATGAATCAGTCTCAAGATCTAATAGTATCTAAAATGAATGAGTTAAAAAATCGCAAGGATGCTATAGATATCAAAATGGAGAGAGCTAAAATATTAGAAAAATTAAATGAGATCAATACCAATGCTTTTTCAGCTTTAGAAGAAAAAGTTAATAGAAGGTTAGACCTGGTAGAAGCACTAGCTGAACTTGATGAGATAGAAAAAGGAAATTTCTAAGGGGGCTAAGTCATGGGTATTTTTGGAAAACAATTATTGAATGTGATTGAATGGAATGAAACAAGGGATGATGTGCTGTTCTGGAAATGGAATAATGATGAAATTAAAAAAGGAAGCAGATTAATCATTAGACCGGGGCAAGATGCCATTTTTCTTTATAATGGTAAGATAGAAGGCATATTTAAAGATGAAGGCAATTATGAAATAGAAACAGAGATCATACCTTTTTTAAGTACATTGAAAGGATTTAAGTTTGGTTTTAACAGTGGACTTAGGGCAGAAATTGTGTTCGTAAATACTAAAGAATTTTTAATCAGATGGGGGACAAAAAATGCCATCAACATTCCTGCTCCAAGTATGCCAGGAGGTATTCCCATACGCAGTTTTGGAACTTTTACGGTTAAAGTGGATGATTATTTAGTGCTTATTGATAAAATCGTAGGAATAAAGAAAACTTTCACAGTGGATGATATCAGGGAAAGGGCCTTAGCAGTCTTAGATCAGCTGCTTATGAAATGGATTGTCAAAGAAGGCAAAAATATGTTTAACCTTCAGGCAAATGCTTTTGATATTGCCAGAGGAATAAGAACGGATTTGGATATGGAAATGATTAAGATTGGATTGACCGTTACCGATCTTACGATATCCAGTTTCAACTATCCGGAACAAATCCAGAAGATGATCGAAAAGAATGCATCTTTTGAAATGGTTGGAAATGTAGACAAGTATCAGAAGATCAGCATAATAGATTCTTTAGAAAAGAATCCCGGTGGTAATATAGGAAGTACCCTTCAAGCCGGTATGGGAATTTCTATCGGAATGGAAATGGCAAAGCAAATGACAAAGCCCCTTACTGAAAACAATCCTTTTGCTGGGCAGAAATTCTGTAAAAAATGTTACGAACCTATAGCCCCTGATACGAAATTTTGCAGCAATTGTGGGGAAAAAGTTGTGGATGATGTTCCAACTGCACCCAAAAAGCAATTTTGCTCTGAATGTGGAGCTAAATTACAGGATGGAGCAAAGTTCTGCAGCGAGTGTGGAAGTAAAATCATATAGATATAAAGGAAAAAAGATGGATCAATATGATGATCCATCTATTGCATTTTATAAATGAATAAATTTGTCTATATCTTTTTCAATAAGCTTAAGAGAATTTTTCCAAAATTCTACAGAGTGAAGATCAATATTCATTTTTTTGGCCACATCCACTAAATTGCTTTTGCCTGTGGCAGCAAGCAAATCATCAAATTCTTTTACAAAGGTTTCGCCTCGTTCTAAATATAAAGCATAGAGTCCTTTAGAGAATAAAAGTCCAAAAGCATAAGGGAAGTTATAATAATTGTAATCGGCATAATAATAATGAGGCTTGCAGACCCACATATAAGGATGAAGGTAATTTTCGTCAAGGCCCTCGCCGTAGGCTTCCTTTTGAGATTCCAGCATCATCTTTTTAAGCTCATTGACAGATAAAGAACCATGTTCTCTTCTTTTAAAAAGTTCATCTTCGAATAAGAAACGACTGTAGATATCCACGATTACTTGAGTTGAACTCATCAGATCGCTTTCAAGTATGGCAAAGGCTTCTTCGGGAGAAGCTTCCTTAAGAGCCGCATTGATGATAATTGTTTCAGCGAAAATGGATGCAGTTTCTGCAATGGGCATAGGATAATCACTGTTTAAATAAGTTTCATTTTTTAAACACTCACCATGATATCCGTGACCAAGTTCATGAGCAAGGGTCACCACGTCATTGAATGTTCCTGTAAAGTTGCTTAAAATTCGACTTTCTTTTATGGCATGGATATTTGAACAGAAAGCACCACCTCGTTTGCCGTCTCTGGGTTCTGCATCAATCCATCTTTTTTCAAAGGCATTCTTTGCAAAGTTTCCTAAAGCAGGACTAAATTTGCTAAAATTCTTTACGATGAAATCTTTTGCTTCTTCATAAGTGAATTTCATTTCCACTTCACCCATAGGGGCAAACAAATCATAGAAAGGAATTCCATTTTTATGTCCCAGCAGTTCTGCTTTTTTCTTAAGATATTTCCTAAAAGAAGGCAGAGATTCCATAATGGATGAAAACATTGCATCCAAGGTTTCTTGATCCATTCTTGAATGAATCAGTGTCATTTCAAGAGGAGAATGATATCCTCTCATTTTGGATTCAGTGATGACTTCACCCTTGATACCGTTTAAGGATGCAGCAGAGGCTTCTGCAATTTTATCATAGGCCTTAAGTTCAGCTTCATAAGCTGTCTTTCTAAGCTCAGCATCCTTTTCATATGCCATATTGCGTACAATCGGAAGGGGCAATTGCTTGCTTTCTCCATTGATTGTAATATCTACAAGCAAAGTGGATGAAAGGAGTTCCTGAAGTTTTTCCCAGGCTTTTGAACCGGTGTTTTTCATCTTAGCCAGTAAAATTTCTTCTTCGTCGCTTAATAAGTAATTAGTTTCTAAAATAAGTTCTTTTAAATAAAAAGTATGTTCTTTTAAAAGATCCGAACAGCAAATCAAAGTATCTAAATTGCCTAAGGAGTTAAGCCATTTTTTGAACTTCGTTAAGGGTTCGGCAAGATCAGTAATTTTGGCTTCCAATTTTTCTATTACTTGCAGAGCTGTTTCGTTTTTTGCGTCTACACTCATAGTTAAAGAAGCATATTCATATAATCGACTATAAAGATTTCCAAATTCAATTTGCATTTTGAGGTAGTTTTCAATTTTGGAAACAGAACTTTCGATGGAATCTAAATTGTTCTTTGACCATTCTTTTATGGTTTCAATTTTTTCAAATACTTCTTCAAAATCTTTTTGAAACGATTCTGAGTCAAACGAAGGGTATAATTCTTCAAGACTCCAGCGCATATCCATGATGATCACTCCTGTATATATTCTATGGTATAGTATTATAATACCCTTTATTTTAATAAACTACAATATGTATTAATCGAGGAAGTTTAAACTTTACCAGAATGGTCAAGCTTAGTGTAAAATTGTTCTAGGACAAAAAATACAAGAGACCACTCTTTTTGGTAAAATATTAGTCGCTGAAAACAATAAATACCAAGGAGGGTCTCTTGTGAATAATATTATACAGCAAA
>JAAYNZ010000028.1 GCA_012520595.1 Candidatus Epulonipiscium sp.
AACTTTTGCATTTTCGATTACATCCCTCTGATTATCCCAAGGAAGATTTAAAATAAGATGAGTACAAATTTCAAATCCATACTTTTTGATTCGAAGAACAGCATCCAAAAATTCTGCTAATCCATGTCCTCTATTAATTTTAGAAAGAGTGTGATAGTTAATAGTTTGTAAACCTAATTCAATGCTCATTCTAAGACCTGTTTCATTTTCAAGATCTTGTAATGCTTCTAAATATTCTTCATGAATACAGTCTGGGCGTGTAGATATGGCTATTTCTACTACGGAAGGATGGATTACTTCTCTTATATATTGTTTGAAATCTTCAATAGGCATATAAGTATTGGTAAAGTTTTGAAAATAAGCAATAAATTTTTTAGCTCCATATCTTTTGCCGATGTAACCTATATTTTTGTCTAACTGTTTTTTTATACTATATTTATTTGACAACAGTTCAAATCCTGCACCTTCTGTACCACAAAAAATACAACCCCCTACTCCACAAGTTCCATCTCGATTAGGACAAGTTGTTGGAAGATTAATAGGAATCTTATACACTTTTTCTCCATATTTTTGCTTTAGATTCGTAGAATATTTGTTATATAATTCTTCTGAGTTCATATGTTTCTCCTTACTACCCTTAGCTTAAAAGATTGAATTGAAATGCCGTTTATACTATTACAGCAAATACTTCCTAATAAAACAACTAATTTTCTATAAGAATGCTCCAAGAATAAGTAATTCTTCATTTTGTTCATAAATTCTTGGAAACTGACTAATGGGTAAAGGATTGATTCCTTTTCCTACTTCGATCGTATAGCCTGGTCTTCTAAAATCTTGTATAAACCAATCCTTATATCCTGCAAAAGATTGATAACGTTCAGGCTGTGCAATTTCATATCCACTTACTTCAGAAAACTTCCTAGCAATAAGAAGAGCTTCTGGTGGCTGCAAACTTCTAAAATCCCAAAAGATCACTTCCCCTTGTGTATGATAAGCTAAGACTAAACGAAGATTGTGGTTTTTTGTATAATCCACCATAGCTTTTGATTCTGGTTCAGATTCAGGTGAAGAACCACCATATAAAGAGGGACCAGGCCCCATAATACCCATTTCTTTCTCTAGTTGTTTATACTCTTCCCAAGCTGCTGGATAATTCCGATTTAAATCCACACCTCGTATATTGGCTTTCCATTGTTTAAAATTAGTACTTCCCCCATTCCACTTTAATACCTGTTGATAATATGGATTCTCAGCTCGTATTCCATTAACAACCAGATTCACTCCATCCGGATTAACCATAGGTATAATATCAATTGTAGCTTGATTCCATAAAGTTTGTATATCGTAACCACGAATCTTTCCTTTCTGGGCATAAGCTTCAGCTATACGTTCAATCCACTTCATTAAAAGAGGTGTTGTAATCCATTCATTTGCATGATGAGTGCCATTATAAGCAACCCGATGAGTGCCTTTTCCCAATCGGATACAGTATAAATTCCTTCCTTCTACACTTTTGCCTATGGTACTTACTTGTAAAAAAGGATACCTTTTTCTTAAACCTTGTATGTTCCGTTCTAAGACTTCGTAAGTATAAGAAATATTTGTCGGAACCACTTCCATACCATAGGGAATAATAATTTGTGTTCCAATTTTAAGCATAAAAGGATTGATTTCAGGATTTGCAGTTATAATCTTGGACACGTTGGTATTATATTCTTTCGCAATTTGATAAAGCGTATCCCCTGAACGAATGGTATATACATCATATCCCATTAAAAAAGGTTGTAATGCTTGATAAGTTTTAGATCCTGCAATTCCATCCGGTATCAAGCCCATGTTTTTTTGAAATTCAATTACAGCATTTTGAGTTTGCTTACCATAAATACCATCTATTTTTCCCTTGTAAAATCCCAAAACATGTAAAATGTTTTGCAATTCTTCTACTTGAGCACCTTCACTTCCCAAACGAAGTGTCTGCATAAAAGTTCCTCCTTTTATATTCTATATCAATGTACTACCATATTATTGCCAAATTTTTATTTGGTGCTCTTTATTGATTACTATTTATCTCGATGATGCAGTCCCAACAAATTTTCTATGTTAGCAGTAAATATAATACCCGTTCCCGGTTCGTCTAACCTTCCAGCTATAACCATAGCATCATAAATCGATTTACTCTTATTTCTTTCTGTTATAATAATAATAATCTCTTTGGAAGATTCTATATGAATATTTAACAATCTCTTTGCTTCGTGTTCTCCTGTTCCTCTTCCATAAAGAATCGTAGCTCCTTGAGCTCCTGCTTCTTTTGCTTTTTTTACAACATAATCTGCTTTTCCTCTTTCAACAATTGCAACAATTGCTACTATATCTAACATTTTACATAACCTCCTCTATCATCTAATAATACCTAAGATTAATACTGCTACAATAGGCATTAATGAAGTAATTCCTATAACGCCAAAACCATCAATTAAGGCATCAGTTGAACCAACAATTCTAGCTAAACCTATAGCTATAGCCATATTAAGAGGAATATTCACTGGACCTGTAGTAGATGTAGCAGAATCAAATGCAATACCAATAAATTCCTTAGGTGTAAAACAAATCAAAACAACAAGAAGTAAAAGGATAGGTATAATAAACTTTGCACTAGAAATATTGTTTAAAATTTTAAAAATTCCTAGGGCCATTCCTATTCCAAATCCTATTGCTACTGTATGTAATAAAACAGTACTAGGTATGGCTCCAACAGATACTTCTTCTACTTCGAAGGCTAAAGCTCTAACTGCTGGTTCCACCAAAGTAGATGCATAGCCTAATAAAAAAGCAAAAATGGTAATTACATATTTATTATCAATATTTACAAGTCCTTCTCCTACAGAATCTCCGAGAGGAATAATGCTTAAATAAACTCCTTTTAAAAATAAATGAAGCCCTATAACTGATAGCATAAATCCAATAACTAATTCTTTAATATTCGTAAGTGGTTTTTTTAATAAGATAACCTGAAATACAATTAGTAATACTAATATAGGACTAATACTTTTTGCTGTTACCCATAATTCTTTTAATAACTGCGCTGTTCTTACCATAGCAAATCTCCTTTTCTTTTTATCTATTTCAATTTATGTTCCTTATTATAACATAAATCTAGTGGCTTTTGTACTCGTTCTCTCTTCGAAAAGATATCAAAAAAGCACTCACTACATTTTTTTATTTATGAAATTAAAATCGTCTAAACAGATTTTTTTGGTTTAAAACAAATAAGAAGTGGAACACTATAAATATTACTTCGACTATTAACTATTAAAGGAGGATTTTATGTATGAAAACGAGACCTTTGGATTTTTTAGCCCTTCTTCTAATCATCATTGGTGCATTAAACTGGGGCCTTATTGGTTTTTTTCAATTTGATTTAGTAGCAACATTGTTTGGTGGAATGAGTAGTTGGCTCAGCAGAATTGTATATGCTTTAGTTGGACTGGCTGGTTTATATAGTTTAAGTCTATTTGGGCGTATTGATAATGACATTTCTGAAAAAATAGATTAAATAATAGCTGTATTTATTTACTTTCTGAAATTCAATTATCAAGATACATCTAGGAATAATAGGATCAAAATAAAGTATTCCATATGTATCTTGATAATCCTTAAACCCCAATCTTATTCTCTATCATCTAAAAATACATATCAAATAAAATCTTAATTATATTTTATAAAAACATATTAAAAATAGTCTGAAAAGAAGGATTATTCATTTTTATGTAGAATATTAATAATAGTAAGTGTTTTTATATCTATAATAAAATTTATTATTATGAGGAGGAGATTCCAATGATACAAATTGTTGCAGGTGAAAAAGGAGAAGGTAAAACAAAACAGCTTATTCAACATGCCAATGACTTTGTAAAAAAAGCAAAGGGAAACGTTGTATTTATTGATGATGACAGTCGTCCTATGTATGAACTTCATTATTCTATTCGTTTTATTACTACGGAAGAATTTCCTATCCGTAACTCTCACGAATTTATTGGTTTTTTATATGGCCTATTATCTCGTGATCGAGATATTGAGAAAATTTATATAGATGGTCTCCTAAAAATTGCCTGCATCCAAATGGAAGACATTACAAACGTTGTAGAGCAAATAAAATCCATATCTGAACGATATCATGTACAATTTGTAATCAGCATCAATTGTTTAAATCAACACCTTCCTCAATCTTTAAAACCTTTTTTAGTGGCCTAAAAGCAAGAACCCTTAAAGGGAATGTCATTTAGTTAAACAAAAAATTCTATAAAAATGAAAAAGGCCTCACTCATTCTGAAAAATAGGTGGGGCTTTTTTTCTATCTTGAATTTAATAGATTTAATTGCTTTGATAGTTGTCTTTTTTATTGGTAGTCATATCATACGACAAAATCAACAGCAGGAAATGTTGTGTACATTGTCCATGGAAAACTATAACGCAACAGATAATGAAGCAATTGATGAGATAGTAGAGAATGGAAAATATGCTTTAAAAACTATTGAAGACTCTGGAGTGTATGAGGATCCAGCAGCTAAACTTGATGCAATGTATGAAGAGCACTTCAATCTGTAAGACCAGGCCTAAGATAATTCAAGTGCAATCACCACAGATAAAACTACTTAAACAGAGAAACACACAACCACCTAAAGGCCAAGCTAGTCCTGATTCAACTCTTTTATATATCTACAAACTTATCTCTCTACTCGCTCTTAATATTCAACTAGTAATAAAATTCTCTCAATACTCTCTAATAACTCAAATAAAAATCAAAACTCTCTTTTCTCCCTAAACTCTCAAGTCACTCTAATCTCTCAAATACTCTCAATCTGTATTTGCAGATGCTCAGATGCAAATACAGATTGTATTATAAGCATACCTTAATAAAAATTCAAATTTTCCTTCTAAACTTAACTTAATGCCTCTTTTGTAAAAAAATTAAGGAGCAAATTTTTTCGATTTGCTCCTTAACTAAATGACATTGCCTTAAAGGAGTTCTTATTTTTTAACTATTTTTAGTAGTAAAATAAACTTCTCGATATCTTTCTTTATAAAACATCTATGGGCAATACTAATAAACAATGATACAATATACTACGAAATAATTACTACATTTAGTATATTTTTGTCTTTTAACTGAAAGGAGAATAAATCATGGAATCTGTAGTTCAAAGATTTTTACGTTATACTAAAGTGGATACTCAATCCAATCCCAAATCCACTACCTGCCCAAGTACGCCAAATCAAAAAGAATTCGGTAGATTATTAGTAGAAGAACTTTATTCAATGGGAATACAGGACGCTAATATGGATCAAAATGGATATGTCATGGCAACTTTGCCTGGAAATATAGAGGCTAAAACCCCTACAATAGGTTTTATTGCTCACATGGATACAAGTCCTGATATATCAAGCACAAACGTAAATCCTAAACTTATTGAGAATTATGATGGACAAGATATTGTGTTAAATTTGGAAAAAAATATTATATTATCTCCCCAAGATTTTCCTGAGTTGCTCCAATATGTTGGGCAAGATCTTATTACCACAGATGGAACAACTCTTCTTGGAGCTGATGATAAAGCAGGAATTGCCGAAATCATGACTGCTATTGAATATCTTATTAATCATCCTGAAATTAAACGTGGTCCTATTAAAATTGGCTTTACACCTGATGAAGAAATTGGACGTGGAGCTGATTTATTTGATGTTAACAAATTTAATGCTGATTTTGCCTATACTCTTGATGGTGGAGAACTAGGCACTTTAGAATACGAAAACTTCAATGCAGCTCAAGCCATAATAAAGATCAAAGGCCGAAATGTACACCCTGGTACAGCTAAAAATAAAATGAAAAATGCTCTTTTAATAGGGATGGAATTCCATCATATGCTTCCTCCTACTGAAGCACCTGCATATACAGAAAACTATGAAGGGTTCTATCATCTCAATGATATGAAGGGAAATGTAGAAGAAGTAGAAATGTACTACATTATTCGAGATCATGACTTAAACTCCTTTGAAAATAGAAAGAATCAAATTAAAAAAAATGCTGATTATTTAAATGAAAAATATGGAGTCCATACAATTACTGTTCATTTGTCAGATCAATATTTTAATATGAAAGAAAAGATTCAACCACATATGCATATTATTGAAACAGCAGAAAAAGTCATGAAGATATTAGGAATCACCCCCATCATTGTTCCTATTCGTGGAGGAACGGATGGGGCTCGACTTTCTTATATGGGACTACCTACTCCTAATCTATTTACAGGTGGACATAATTACCATGGTCGCTTTGAATATATCCCTACTCTTTCTATGGAGAAGGCAGTCCAAGTTATTATTAAAATTATTGAATTATACGGCCAAGCTTAATCATTATCTCGAAATACCCGACTTCCTACTGCTTTTATTTGACCTTGATATTTACCGGAATATGGATTCTTTGCCACATCGTCCATTTTTGCAAAAACCAACTGACAAACCCGTCTTCCAGCAATAAGCTGAATAGGAAGTCGATTTGCATTATACAACTCCAATGTAATATTGCCTTCGAAACCAGGATCGACCCAACCAGCATTTTGGATGAATAACCCCATCCTGCCGATAGAGCTTCTCCCTTCAACAAAAGCTGTTAAATTATTGGGTAATTCTATGTATTCTTCTGTGGTTGCTAGTAAAAAACTATGGGGTGGTATTATTATCTCCTTTGACTCAATTTCTATATATTCAATTTCTTCATTTAGCGTCATGGAAGGAAATTGATTTTCATCAATCTTTAAAAAGTGAGTTCCTAAACGTAAATCTACAGAAGCTGGTTGAATTTGTTCAGGGGTAATCGGTGTAATAATTAATTCCTTGGTATGTAACATAGACTTAATCGTACCATCGGATAAAATCATCTTCTTCTCTCCTTTTTCTAAAAACTCTACTTTGTATATTAAAAATACATTTTATCTTTACCCTATTATATTAAAAAAATAATAAAAAAACAATGAAACCTTATTTTAAAAGGGAAACATACCTATTGCATGTTTCCCTTTTTTATCATCCACTTTATTTTATTTCCCTCAAAACAGCTAATAAATAATGCCACATTCGTTCTACTGAAGAAATACTTACATGTTCATCTGGAGTATGCACATCCCACATATTAGGACCAAAAGAGATTAGATCCACCCCTTCCAATTTTTCAGCAAAAATGCCACATTCTAATCCTGCATGAATAGCTCTAACCTGTGGTTCTTTATGATACATTTCTTTGTATACTTTTTGAAAAATTTCCCGAATCGGTGAGTGAGCCTGATATTCCCAAGCAGGATAATCAGAATAGAAGTCTACACTCCCCCCTAATTGGCTAAATAAAAGAGTGATTTGGTTTTCCATATGAGTTTTTAATGTTTTTACAGAACTACGTAAAGCACTAATAAAAATAATATTCTCTTCTTCCATGGAAACAATTCCTAAATTAAGAGAGCTTTGAACAAGGCCCGGCATTTGCACACTCATGGTCTGTACTCCATTTGGAATTGTTAATAATGCAGTAAGAATTTTTTCTTTTGTATCTTCTGAAAGAATATATTTATTTTCTTTGGAGCTTTTTTGGATATGAATTTGAACACTGGGATCAATCAGCCCATACTCTTGTTCCAAAATTTGTGGCCACTTTTCTATACTCTTTTTTAATTTTTCTTCATCCTTAGTAGAAATAGATATCCAAGCATCTGATTCTCTTGGAATGGCATTGTCTTTAGAACCACCTTTAATACTTATAAGATCATAAGGAACTTCTTGACTAATATAATATAAGATACGTCCCATAAGTAGATTAGCATTCCCACGTCCAAGATGAATTTCTCCTCCTGAATGTCCTCCTTTAAGGCCTCGTAAAAAAAGATGATACAAGTGATTGGTATTTGGCATTTCCTCCTTTTTTAAAGGAATTTTTGCCATAGCCCTAACCCCTCCTGCACAACTGGCTAAAATCTCTCCTTCTTTTTCTGTATCAATGTTAATTAAAATTCGTCCCTCTAACAGAGTACCATCTAAAGCAATGGCACCCTTCATTCCAACTTCTTCATCTGTCGTTAATACAGCCTCTAAAGGTGGATGTGAAATATCTTTTTGCTCTAACAAGGCCAATATATATGCTATAGCAATACCATTATCTGCGCCCAGAGTCGTACCTTTGGTTTTTATAAAATCACCATCAACCACAATAGGTATCGGGTCTTTTTCGAAATCATGAGATGTATCTTGATTTTTTTCACATACCATATCCATGTGTCCTTGTAAAATAACTGTCGGTGCCTTTTCATAGCCTATTGTTCCTGGTTTTTTTATAATGACATTTAAAGCTTTATCTTGAATAACCTCTAAATTATTTTTTTTACCAAAAGCAACTAAATAGTCACTTATTTTTTTCTCATTTCCGGATCCTCTGGGAATACGAGTAATCTCTTCAAAATAATAAAAAACTCTTTTAGGCTCTAAATCTTTTAAGATATATTCCATGTTTTTCCCTCTTCCTTTATTCCTTAAAACTTAATTTTTAAAACTATGAATAGGAGCAGGAATTCGACCTCCTCTTTGGATGAAAGCATCACACTTAAAAGTACTTACAGGCATAATAGGTGCATAACCTAAAAGCCCTCCAAATTCTACCATGTCTCCAACTTGTTTTCCTACTACTGGAATAATACGCACAGCTGTCGTTTTGGCATTCACCATTCCAATCGCCATTTCATCAGCAATAATTCCTGAAATTGTTGCACTCGAAGTGTCCCCTGGTATAGCGATCATATCTAATCCTACAGAACAAACACAAGTCATAGCTTCTAATTTTTCAATAGTAAGAGCCCCTTTTTGTACTGCTTCAATCATGCCACGATCCTCGCTAACAGGAATAAAGGCACCACTTAATCCGCCCACATAAGAGGAAGCCATTACACCACCCTTTTTTACTTGATCGTTTAATAATGCTAACGCTGCTGTAGTTCCTGGTGCCCCTGTAGCTTCTAATCCCATTTCTTCTAAAATTTCAGCAATACTATCTCCTACTGCTGGAGTAGGAGCAAGGGATAAATCAATAATTCCAAAAGGAACATTTAATCTTTTCGATGCCTCTTGTGCTACTAATTGTCCTACTCTAGTAATCTTAAAAGCAGTTTTTTTAATGGTTTCACAAAGGGTTTCAAAATCTTCTCCTCGCGCTTTTTCAATTGCTTTTTTAACAACCCCTGGCCCACTTACCCCCACGTTAATAACCGTATCTTTTTCTCCTACTCCATGAAAAGCACCAGCCATAAAAGGATTATCTTCTGGTGCATTACAAAAGACTACAAATTTAGCACAGCCAATAGAATCTGCTTCTTTTGTTAAAAGAGCTGTTTCCTTTATAATCTCACCCATTTTTTTAACAGCATCCATATTAATGCCTGTTTTCGTAGAGCCTACATTTACAGAAGAACAGACTCGACTTGTCTCTGCTAAAGCTTGAGGAATAGAATTTAATAAAATTCGATCCCCAATAGTGCATCCTTTTTGGATAAGAGCTGAAAAACCTCCTATAAAATTAACTCCTACCTCTTCAGCTGCTCGATCTAATGTATGAGCTGTAGAAACATAAGAATCTGTTTTACACCCTGCAGCCGCAATACCAATGGGAGTAACCGAAATTCTTTTATTAACAATTGGAATTCCAAATTGTTTTTCAATCTCTTCTCCTGTTTTTACTAAATGTTCTGCTTTCTTCGTTATTTTATCATATACTTTTTGATTGAACTTTTTTATATCTTCATCTGCACAATCCTGCAAGCTAATTCCCATTGTAATCGTTCGAACATCTAAATGTTCCTTTTGAATCATTTCATTGGTTTCTTGTACTTCCCACCTATTAATCATATCACTGTTCCTCCTAAATTCTATGCATGCTATTAAAAATGTCTTCGTGTTGCAATTTTACTAAAACACCGATTTGTTTTCCTAAAACATCTAAGCTTTCTACTAACTCTTCAAAAGTAGAATTTGATTTGGAAATATCTACAATCATCATCATATTAAAATATCCTTGTACAATAGTTTGTGAAATATCTAATATATTTACACGATTCTCTGCTAATAATGTACAAACCTTTGCTATAATTCCTACTTGATCTTTTCCTACCACTGTAATAATACCTTTCATATCTGTTACCTCCATTATAATAATATAAATGTGCGATATCACCTTTAAATCAGCAAATTGTCGTATGATTTCAAAACATAGTTATTTATTTTTATCCTAAAATGCATACTCTATTTGTGCATTTAAACATGATAAACATCTGTTACTCCTTCTCTTTCAGCCACTTTTAGTTGAAACGAAGATGATAGTTCTATATTAGATGCCATTAATTCATTATACACTGTTTGATACGCTAGTGCTGGAAAATTATTTTCTCGACTTAAATGACCTAATATTACTGCTTCTAGCTTGGAATGATATAATTTAGTAATGATTTGTGCTGCAACTTCATTACATAAATGACCACGATCACTTAATATTCTTTGTTTCAAAAAATAAGGATAAGATCCCACTTCAAGCATATCGATATCATGATTAGCTTCTAATAAAATCAGATTTGAATCATCTAAATTCTTTTCAATAGTATCATTGATGTGACCTAAATCTGTAGCAATGCTTACTTTTTTTCTGTTTTTATAAAAGTTATATGCTACTGGATCAACTGCATCATGAGGAATGCCATAAGATTGAATAATAATATCATTAAGCACCATTTCTTTATTTTTTTCAATAACATACTTACATTCCTTAGGTATTTCGCCTACTACTGAATTCATGCGATCCATTTCATTCCATGTAAGTCGAGTAGCGTAAATCGGAAGTCCATATCTTCTAGCTAATACTCCTACTCCTTTAATATGATCTAAATGTTCATGCGTTATAAAAATTCCATCTAACTCATGAGGATCAATCCCTATTGTTTGTAACCCTCGTTCTACTTTTTTACCACTAATTCCTGCGTCAATTAATAAATGAGTTTTTTCTGACCCTAGATAAATACAGTTGCCACTGCTACCACTAGCAATGGTTGAAAAACGAAATTCCATGATGTCGCTCCTTTATATCTAAACCATTTATATACGGTTTGCATTTTTAAAGATCAACCCTACTTTTACACATTGAATTCCTATGATTAATGTATATTCCTGTGTTGCATAAATCATAGGTTTTTCTTCTTTTTTTACAATAACAGCGTCGAAACTATTTTTAAAATCCTGTTTTTCTGAAAAGGTAATGATACTGAAACCATCCTTATGTTGAATTTGCCAATACATATGTCTTAAATCATTTATAAAATAATCTGGTTCACATCCAAAATAAGAAAACAACTCTTCTTTTGCGTATAAATATTGATTTACTGGATTATCCATCTTGACGTCCCCTTATTTATCATTTTATTTTGCCTAGTATTTATGCTATCCATATCTTATTTAATTGTCAAGACTTTAATCAAGAAAGTTCTTTTCTTCTTTAATAGATAACTCTAAAAAAGATAATTAGCATCTTGAAATTAAAAGAGCTATAATCTTAACTTGATTACAGCTCTAAAAAATCCCTTCCTTTGTACTTAAGTATTCCTTTGTAGCAATGGTTACTTGATTTTTACCTAATTGCTTAGAACGATACATGGCATAATCTGCAGTCTGAATAAGTTCTGTAGAATTAAGGGCTATTTCTGGGTAAACACTAACTCCAAAACTAGCTTGTATATGAATTACAGTTTTTCCTTCTTGAATAGGGAATTGGGCTATTTCTTGACGTAACTCTTCCACGATATTTGCCATTTCATAAAGATTAGAACCAGGTAGAAGAAGTAAAAATTCTTCTCCTCCATATCGCCCAATAATACCTCCATATTGTTCTATTTTCTTTTTCCCTAAATAAGCAACTATTTGTAATACTTTATCTCCGAATAAATGTCCATACGAATCATTTACTTTTTTAAAAGAATCAATATCAAAAATAGCTACGGACAAAGGCTTTTTATGTTCTTTAGCCCATTTAAACATTTTAGGAATAATTTGTCGCAAATAAGTACGATTATACACTTCAGTTAATCCATCTTTTGATGCCATTTCTTCCATCTTTTTATACAATGTAGCGTTTTCAATAGCAATCACGATTTGAGCAGATACAGCCTTAAAAAATTCGATACTACTTTCAGAGAAATAAGATTCCAATTGATGCTCTACTAGAATAATGCCATATGCTTTATTATTTTTGGATAACGGAACAGCAATAAAAGAACCTACCTTACGACCTTCTAAAAAAGAATACTTATTCTCTCCTGAGACTACAAAGTTTTCTACATAAGATGACGAATCCTTCATCAACTTAATCAGTTGTTCATTCTTAGCATGGGATTTAAATTTTTCAATAATATTTTGAGGATAAATGCTATTAATTTGAAATGTCATTTCTTTTTTTTCATCGTCCCATAAAACAATAGAACACGTATCCACTCCCATAATCCCCATGATAATATCTGTAATCATATCTAATAATTGCTCTAGTTCTAAAACAGCGCCAATATAGTTCCCTATTTCTTTTAGAATATAAAACTCAGCAATGCTTTTTCGAAATTTCTCATTCATATGCTGTAGTTCTTTCTTTTGTGCTTCAAGCTCTTGATTTACCTGTTGCATATGCTTTTGAGTTTCCAAAAGTTTTTGGTTTTGTTCTTCTGTCTGCTCCCATAACCACTTGTTTTTTTGTAACTGTATTTTAAATTCTTGTGCATACCAATTTAAAATATAACTAAAAGTTAAAAAAATAATGATGAAAAAAAACATATGAATAATTTTGTCAACCCTAAAAGAGGTATTAAAATTTAACACAGTAGCTAACAAAGATGAAAAAACAAAGGGAATCGAATAAAACCCATAATTCCAAAAAGGTCGAATTTTTGCATCTCCCATTATAATTTCTAAAATATATAATAAATATAGAACAGAACCTCCTACATAATGTTGCCCTTGATAGGTAATAAAAAAAGACATTATAAATAACTCAATAATTCTACAAAAATCATAAGTTTTTTCTATCTGAGAAGTTTTTAAATATAGTAAATGTTTTTTTTCAATGTGTAAGATATAAAGCGATAATGTTCCTATAAATAACCAAAAAGGCCATTTTTCGTATGCGAATCTATAAATAAGAATATAAGCGCCAAGCCATATAAAAACCCAAGAATGCAATTTTAGATATTTTTTTTCATACTTTAACCATCGATTCATTCATTTCTCTCCGTCTCTGATGATTCCCAATCTATTTTAATCTCATCTCCAAAATGAATAGGGTCTGTAAAGGCAGCTTGTTTACCATTCAGTAACAAAATAATCCTTCCCTGAGGACGAGTTAAGTCAATATCAATATAATTAAAAATGTCTACGAAAAGATAACCCGTAGACTTCTCCGGTAAGTATAGTGGGTTTCCATTTACTCGAATATAAAAACCTGATTCTCCTTCTTCTTTATCTAAAAATTGTTTTCCCTCTTCTGCAAATGTCAAAAATATCTCATCTCCAAATTGAATCTTTGTTTCTAAAGGCACTTCCCTGTCATTAATCTTAGAGATTATAGTTTTTCCTGAGTTCAAAACCTCTATATCGATAATGTCTTTTATCGACATATTGGCATCTCTTCCATGGCGAGCAGGTTTTATAACCAATATATCCCCTTGGTCGATTGGATGATGAAGACTCACTGCTTGTCCATTCAAAAAAATTTCTGCAGCTCGTCCCGCCTCTCCTTTTATCTTCCTTTTTTGTCCATTTACATCAAACTCCAAATCCCTCCCTTTTCTTCCAATTAGATTTGTATGATCAAAGCCCTTATAAGTAGCTGCATCAATCACCGCAAGAGAATGGGTGTTAAATAAACTTAATGATTCACCATTAAAAATAATCTCGATAAAACTATTACCCCGTTGTATGATACTTGTCATACAAATGCCAAGAGGAGTAATCATTTCGGGTCCAGCTGCTAAAGAAGAAAATTCAATCCTTTTAGCTGCTACTTCTAATCCCCTAATAACAACTCTCTCTAATGGAAGTCCTAAGTGTTTTGCTATCCCATCAATCAAACCTGTAACTTGACTTCCGCCACCTACACAAAAAACTGCATTGGGCACTTTACCACCATTTAAATCCAATATTTTGTTTGCTATTTCTAGAGCTATTTTATCCACTGTTGAACGAATCGTTTCTAACAAAGTTTCTTTTGCAATTGTATGAGACATGCTTAATATATCTTTAAAGCTAATTTGTGCTTTGCTTTCTATATCCAATTTCATGTTTTCTGCTGTCTCAAAATCTGTCAAATATTGATGTAATATTTGCTCTGTAATTTCATCTCCCGCCACTGGGATCATACCATATGCGGCAATACTTCCTTCCTTAGTAATGGCAATGTCTGAAGTTCCTGCCCCAATATCAACCAAGGCTAAGTTTAATAACTGTATTTCTTTAGGGATTACAACTTCAATGGCTGCAATAGGTTCTAACGTTAAATACATAACTTCTAAACCAGCCTTTTTAACCACCGTATACAAGCTATCAATTACAATTTGAGGTAAAAAAGTGGCAATCAAATCCATGGAAATATGATTTCCCTTATGCCCTTCTAAATTAGCCATCATATACTGGTTTAAATAATATCGTGTAACAGAGTATCCTACGCAAAAATAATCAGGGTGTGTAGATTGAAGTTGGGTTTGTAATCGTTCATAAGCTGTTCTAATCCCTTGCAATTCTAAAGAATGAATATGAGAAGCTTCAATAATCGTATCTTTTTCTAAAAACTGTTCTGCATGTACCTCTACCGTACGAAGAACTCGGCCTGCAGCTGCAATTCCTACTTTTTGCAATGTAAATCCTACTTTTTTTTCAAGGTTTTTCTTCACACTTTGGACTACTTCTACTACTTTCATAACATCGTGAATCTGGCCGTCAATCATAGCTCTTGATCTATGTTCCTGCTGTTCTACCGCAACTACACTAAACTTATTTCCTTTTTGATAACCAACGACTCCTATTACTGTACGAGTACCTATATCTAAGCCGAATATAAATTCTTGGGAGTTGTTATGATTCATCTAAACCTCTCCTCTATACTCTATCCATTTTATTGCTATTGCTATTATCATACCATATTTTCTTCAAAAATCTAGTTAATATTTTAAATTTATACGAACTTTTCCCATTGTTTTTGTATGATAGGTAAATGTACTTTCATGGATTGATATCCTTGATCAATACATTGTTGAATAGATTTTATTTGTAATAAAGATACATTCCATATCTCTGGGTTTAAAATATAAATATTCTTAGTTGTTTGTTTATAAAATTCTTTTTCTCGATAATACATCATAATAGATAGTGCCTGTTCTCCTATTTCAATAAAGCTATCCACTTCTTTCATGATTCTCCCATTATATCCAAGATGAACCCCTATAACCTTTTGAGCTCCTAATTCCATAAGAATAGAAATGGGCAAATTATCTGTCACACCTCCATCCATTAACCATACTTCTTGACCCCATCGATGTAACTTTTTAGGAACAAATAAAGCAGGAAAAGCCATACTGGCTCGCATCGCTTCATACAATTTTATATTTTGAATACCTTGCTTGTGTTTCTGCCCTATAAAATGTATTTTTCTAGATGAAAAATAATAAGTAACCCCATTATGGACACCTACAGCCGGAATAGCAATAGGAATTTGAGTATCGCAAATCCAACAATCATTTGTTAATTTTTTAAATAAATCTTCTAAACGTTCTCCTTTAATTAAACCACTCAAACCACGAGTTTTCAAGTCCTTAAAATTTAAAAGTGAAGTTAAAATCCCTCGATAGTTAACATCAATAATACCATTTATCGAATGATGTACCAGTTTTTCTATTTCTACAGCAGAATAACCATAGGCATATAATCCTGCAATAATAGCCCCTGCACTCGTTCCAGAAATAGAATCAATCTGAATGTCTTCTTCCTCTAAAGCCTTTAATACACCTATGTGAGCCATTCCACGAATGCCACCTCCGGACAATGCTACACCTAATTTCATAGAAATTCCTACCATCTTATATGTTTTTAGTATATATATGCACAAAATATAAAAAAAGTGCAAGAAATATTTTTTAATCTTGCACTTTTTTACATCATTATTCTTTTTCATAAGATGAATGTATAAACCATTGATGAATATCTTGAAATCTTGAATACATAGTAGGATGAATATTCCCATAAAAAGTATTATCCACTACAATAGCAGAGGTTTGAAAATATAAACTTACATAAGGTACCTTTTCTATTAGATATTGATTTAAGTTTTCATAGGCTTGTTTTACTGCATTTTCTTCTACTGCTCTAAAGGTTTCCTTTAAAAGCTGATCTAAAGCAGAATCTTGATATCTAATATAGTTTTTACCTCCTGGTAATACACTTGGAATTTGACTAGAATGAAAAGCAAAAGTAAAATCTACTATAGGTGATAGTTTCCATCCTCCCAAAAAGGCCTCGAACTCTCCTTTTTCTAATCGCTCTAGGTATATATCTGACGAAACAGATTCTACAACAACTTCCATCCCTATTTCCTTTAACATCTTTTTAATTTCTTCTGCAATTTGTACGCGAACAGGATTTTCATTAGATACTAACAATTGAAATTGAAAATTTGCTTGTTGAGATTCTGTTTGGACTATAGTTCCTCCCTCTGATAATAGTTGTTTTCCTCTTTCTTTATCATAAGAATATACTAAAGATTTTTCAGGTAAAAACCAAGCATTGGGAAACAAGGGCGTATCTGTAACAACACCATGACCTAAATAATATTTTTCCAACAAAGCATTTCGATCAATGCCATAAGCAATGGCTTTTCTCACATTATTATTTTGGAATTTTGGCATTTCAAAATTGAAACCTATAAAATCATAATAAGGAATCATATATTCATAAAGCTTTGTGTTTTCCATGCTACTATATTTTTGCCAATCACCATATTGCATTTCCACCACATTAATTTGTCTTTGTTCAAAAGCGTAAAAGCTTGTCTCTTCATCTGGTGTAAATAAAACTTTTACTTTTTCAATATATGGACTACCTTGAAACCACTCCGTATTTGCTTCTAATTGAATTTCTTGATTTGGAATAAATTGAACAAAGGTATAAGGACCTGTCCCTATGGGGTGCATGTTTTTTTCTGTATCAAAGACTTTTCCTTTTTCATAGTAATGAGCTGGTAAAATAGGAAAATTAAGAGAATACAAGGCTCCGCCAAAAGGCTGATTATAAATAATCTTTATATTTTTTTCATCAAGCATGCTATAACTAGAAATATTCTCTATATATTTCTTATAAGGGGAAGAAGGTGCTTTTTTAATGGTATCCATAGTAAAGACTACGTCTTTGGCTGTAAATGGTGTTCCATCATGCCACTTAATCCCATCTTTTAGTCTAATCTGAAGAGATTTACCCTCTTGATCAAAACTCCAACTTTCTGCTAAATGTGGAATAGGTTTATAATTTTCATCATAAGAAACAAGGGTGTCAAAAAGTAAATAAAATAATGGTTGTATAGAAAGGTCTTCGCTAAGAATAGGATTTAATGTTGTTGGTTTTCGAATGGCAATTCTTAACTCTCCTCCCTTAGCAGGCTGTACTTCAACACTTTCTTCTTCTTTTATGTTTTGGGCCTTACCTTCTTCTTGGACTTCTTTGAATAAAGTACATCCTGTCAAAATCCATACTATACAAATAACAGAGATAACTATTTTCCCACTACCTTTTAGAAATTTATTCTTAAACATCATATTTTCCTCCTTGAGGATGGGTTGAATTTTATATACCTAAAAAATCTTTTACAATTTGATCACATTGCATCATGGTTTCAGTAAAATCTCCACTATTATCAATTATTCTATGAGCATATTGGCATAACGTTTCCCAAGGCATTTGGCCTTCAATTCGTTGTAAAATTTGGTCCTGAGATAAACCATCTCTCTTTTTTAATCGTTTAATACGACAATCCAAATTAGCATAAACCACCCATAGCTCATCAACTTTCTTATGAACATTTGCTTCCACGAGTAAAGCTCCATCGATCATAATAAAGGAATGCTGTTGGTCTTGAAGGGAACATTGTGTAATAGTTTCGTCTATCTTAGATACAATAAAAGGATGAGTTATTTTATTTAACAATTTTAGTTTTTCTGGATCCATAAAAACCATAGCTCCTAGTTTCTTTCTATTAATTTCTTTTGTTTCATCTAAAATAGTATGCCCAAAATGTTTAATGAGTAAAGAATAAGCTGGCATTCCTTTTTTTATGATTTTATGTCCAATTTGATCTGCATCAATTAGATACGCTTTATATTGTTTTTCAAAATAAGAAGCAATCTTACTTTTACCTGTCCCACTTCCTCCTGTTAATCCAACAACCTTCATTTCTTTTCTCCTTTAAATTATTTTACATGAAACCAAGAATGGCCTTCTTTCATATCTACTTCTAATGGAACATCTAATTGTACAGCATTTTCCATAATATCTTTCACGATTTGTTTTACTTCTTCTACCTCATCCATATGAGCTTCTATTAAAAGTTCATCATGGACTTGTAAAATTAATCTTGAGCGTAAGTTTCTTTTTTGAAATTCTTTATAAACATGAACCATAGCAATCTTTATAATATCTGCTGCTGTTCCCTGAATGGGCATATTCATGGCTACTCTTTCCCCAAAAGAGCGTTGCACAAAATTACTAGAGTGTAATTCTGACATAGGCCTTCTTCTTTCAAATAAAGTAGATACATAGCCTGTTTCTTTTGCTTGTACAATCGTTCTATCTAAGTATTCTTTTACCTTTGGATATTTTTCAAAATACCCTTGTATATATTGGTCTGCTTCTTTTTTAGATATTTTAAGATCTTGACTTAAACTAAAAGCACTAATTCCATAAACGATCCCAAAATTTACGGCTTTGGCATTACTACGTTGTTGTTCTGTTACCTGTTCAAAAGGTATTTTAAAAACTTGAGATGCTGTTAGACGATGAATATCTTGGTTTTCTTTAAAAGCTTGTATCAACGTTTTATCCTGGGAAATATGAGCCAATACTCTAAGTTCAATTTGTGAATAATCTGCATCAATAAAAACATATTCCTCCGAGCTTGGAATAAAAGCTTTACGGATTTCCCTTCCTAATGCCAATTTAATCGGTATATTTTGCAAATTAGGCTCACTACTACTAATTCGTCCTGTCGCTGTAATGGTTTGATGAAAAGTAGAATGTACCTTGTCTGTTTGAGGGTTTATCACTGCAAATAAACCATCTGCATATGTTGTTTTTAATTTCATAAGTTGACGATAGTCTAAAATTTTTTCTACGATTTCATGATGAGAAACTAGCTTTTCTAATACATCTGCTGCTGTAGAATACCCTGTTTTTGTCTTTTTAATAGGAGGCAATTGCAATTTTTCAAACAAGATACTTCCTAATTGTTTTGGTGAGTTAATATTGAAAGTCTCTCCCGCTAAAGAATAAATGGCTTGTGTAAGATTGTATAGTTGATCATCTAACTTCTTTGCATATTCTTTTAAAATCTCTGTATCGATCTGTAGCCCATATTCTTCCATCGAAGCTAAAACTTCAATGAGAGGAAGCTCAATATCATAATACAATGTTTCTTGATAATTCTCTTTTATTTTTTTTTCAATTACTTGTTTGCTCCTTGCTACAATATCTAGTTGCTTATATATATAATTCATCTTTTCTTCTTCTGGTAAATCCATTAAAGACTTTTGCTGCTTTCCTTTTCCTAAGATTTCCTCTTCTGAAGGGCAAACTTCATTCAAAAAGTCCCTTGCCAAATCATCATATCCGTAATGTTCCTTTAGTGGATTTAACAAATAGGCACCTATCATCGTATCAAAAGCCAACCCTTTTAATTGGACGCCATATTTCCAAAGAAAACGTATTGACATTTTGGCTTGATGAGTAATTTTATAAATACTTTCATTCTCAAAAATGGGTTTTAGTATGAAAAACATTTGCTCTGAAGATAAAGTATCACTGATTTCAATCCAAATAGGAGCAAGACTTTCTCCTATAAATCCAATCCCTTTTATCTCTTCCTTTTCAATCAGCATAAGATAGGTGAGGATAGAAATATCCCCTATATGATTAACCCATTTTTGTAATAATTCTACAGAATTTATTTTTTTTCCTTTTTCTAAAACAGCAGATTTTAGAAAAGAAGAGCTGGATAAATCCCCAAAAGAAAAGCGCTCTAAAATACTTCTAAACTCTAATTCTTTTAGCATTTCATATGTTTTCTCATTCATTAAAGATTGTAATCTCATATTGGACGGCTCAAATGAAATAGGACAATCCGTACAAATAGTCGCTAAAAACTTGCTCATTCTTGCTTGTTCTTTATAGATCTCTAAGTTTTCTGAAGCTCTTTTAGGCTTAATCTCTTTTGCGTGAAGAATAGCTTCTTCTATAGTTTGATATTTTTGAATAATTTTAGTTGCTGTCTTTTCTCCTATACCAGGTACACCAGGAATATTATCTGAAGGGTCTCCCATTAAACCTTTCACTTCGATAAATTCTTTTGGAGTTACCCCATACTTATTTATTACATCCTTGGCATAATAATTTTCAACCTCTGTTTGTCCTCTTACTGTTTTAGGAATACGAATTTTTATTTTATCTGTAGCCAATTGCAATAAATCTCTATCTCCTGAAACAATAACAGGTAAAAATCCTATATCTTCTGATTTTTTAGCTAAAGTTCCTAGAATGTCATCCGCTTCATATCCAGACATTTCAAATCTCATAACCCCCATTGCATCTAAAATATCTTTTACAATGGGAATTTGCATTTTTAATTCATTAGGCATTTGTTTTCTATGTCCTTTATAATCTTCAAACTCTTCATGTCGAAAAGTTGGTTGTTTTAAATCAAAAGCAACTCCTATGTACTTTGGCTGTTCTTCCTCTATTAGTTTATAAAAAATATTTAGAAAGCCATATATTGCATTAGTATAGAGTCCCTTTGAGTTTGTTAATAAAGGAACTCCATAAAAAGCTCGATGGAGAATACTATGTCCATCAATTAACATTATTTTCTCTTGTGTAGAGTGATCATTCATTGATTCCACCTCATTTAATTTCTTTTATATAACTTTAAAAATTACCTATATTTAGATCTGGAATTGTATTTATTATAACAGATTGTAAGTTAGAATGCGAACAAAAACAGCCTGAATTTTTTCAGGCTGTTTTATAAATTGTTTGTTTTCGATTAATATTGATACGTCACTTGTACAGTCGCACGTACATCTAATTCCCCTGTTTCAATCAAAGTACTAGAATCATTGGCTGTCACAGCCATTTCATTTCTTTCCATATATTTTATCATAGGACCTCCTCTCCCTTGTTCAATAATATTAGAAGGTTTCCCGATCTTTACAGACATTGTTTGACCAATGGCTTCTGCTTTGCCTTGTGCATTTTTCATAGCTGCTTTTAAAGCTTCTTGGTAATACTCTTCTTCTTTAGAAATACCAAATTGAATATCATGGGATACATTCACTCCTTGAGTCAAAGTACTATCTAAAACTTTGCCTATCTTCGTAATATCCCGAATTGTTACTTGAAGAAGATGATTAACAATATATCCATCTTCTTTTCGTTCTCCCGTTTTTTCTATATAACGATACTCAGGATAAACGGAATATTGAGACGTTTGAATATCTTTTTCATCAATTCCTAGTTGTTTTAATGTTTTAAGTACTTCATTCATCTTCGTTGTATTTTCTGTTTGAGCCTGTTGAGCATTTTGATGCTTAGTTTGAACCCCCAAAGTAACATAAGCAATATCTGGTTTTACTTTAATAATACCCTCTCCACTTACTTGAATACTACGGGAAGAAGAATTGGAATCTGCTAAAATAACTTCTTGACGCTGATTTCCATAAGACCCTAATCCTATTATAAGGGTTGCAATTAATACATAAGAAATACTATTTTTTAACATTTTTTTCATACTTATTCTCCCTTCATTTTTATTTTTTTATAGATAACACGAATGGTCCAGATTCCTATAAGTGCCAATAAAATTCCAAAAATAATTTGTATAAAATGTCGAGCTATTTTTATTAAAAATCTTTCTATACTACTTTGAGCATGATTAATAGAATCAATAAATCCGTCCTTCATTTTAACTGTAAAATTAGGACTTACTGTTTGAAGAGACGCTTTTTTTATCTGGCGTATTTGAATTTCAATAGTAGAAAATGTAACTAACTGATCCCAATTTTGAATCCTCCCTTGAAAAACTTCTAAATCGGTCCTTACTTCATTTAACCTCTGTTCTAGTTTTATTAAATCCTCTACCTTTGTTGCCTGCTCCATAATAGCAAGCAATCTCTCTTCTTGAACTTTAAGCATTCGAATTCTACTTTGGGTATCAATGTATTGTTCTGTAATATTTTCACTATTTTCACTTTGGTGCTTTAAATGTCCCATTTCAATCAACTGTTGTTGAGCTGTTCCATATTTTTCTGAAGGAATTCGTATTTTCATATGGCCTTCTTTTAAATATTCTTTTTTCTCATAATTAGAAGAATAAATATATGTCTCTGCACTTGCAACATACCCACCATTGCTTTCTACCAATTGCCTGATATCTTGGATAACTGAGTCAAATTCTTCTACCTCTAAAGATAAGGAAGCTGTTTTAATAATCTTTTGTCCTTGCAAGCTTCCTATCTCGGAAAAAGACCTTGAGGATTCAGAAAGCTTTGACTCTTCTGTATCGAAAGTAACCTCTCTATCATAGGATTCACTAGTCACTGTATTTTCAGCCTTACTTTCTATCATTTCTTGAGGGGCTGAATCATTTCTTATACTTTTACTCATTCTGCCCATGGGAGTAAGAATAAGTATAGCACTGGTTCCTATAAAAAGTAATAACAAGAAAACAGCTGCTATGGGCTTCAATGAGCGTAGAATTTTATTTTTTTTATTATCTGACGATGAATTATTTACTTGATCTATCTTCTTTATTAATTCTTTATGAAATTTATGAGGTACATCCTTTTGAGGAATGGAATGAAGCATATCCATGATATCAAGCATATGAGTAAATTCTAATGCACATTGATCACATTCATTGATATGTTGCTCCAGTTTTTTTCTTTCCTCTTCATCTAATATACCATCCAGATACAAGGATATATTTTCTTGTATTTTTTCACAGGTCATAACGCTCCTCCTTTCTACCTAATTAGACGGTTGTCTTATTAAAAAGTTCCCTCTTTTGTTGCAATAAAATATTTTTAAGCTGCATTCTTCCTCTGGCAATCCTTGACTTTACAGTTCCTAAGGAACAAGATAAAATATCTGCAATTTCTTGGTAAGAAAAATTTTGCAAATCTCTTAAAATAATAACCGTCTTATATTCTTCTGGTAATAATTGAATAGCCTCGTGTAACGCCTCCATTCGTTCTTTTTCTAAGTATAACTCTTCAGGGCCTTTCTCTGTAACAGAATATTGTCTGATCATATTACCTTCTTCAGTCTCACGAGGCTCATCCATGGAGTATGTTTCTTTACCTGTGCGTTTTCGAATCTCATCAATACATGTATTAACTGTAATACGATATAACCAAGTTGAAAAAGCTGCATTATCTTCAAACTGGTTAATTTTCTGAAAAACTCTTAAAAATACTTCTTGTGTCATATCTAGTGCATCTGATTCGTTATAAAACATACGATATGCAATATTATATACCCGTTTCTCGTGTTGAAGGATTAGTTTTTCAAAAGCCATTTGATTTCCTTGCTTTGCTTTTTTAATCAAGATTGATTCTATTGAATGAGACAAAATAGTCACTCCCTTCGTTTTTCATTTTCTTTCGTACTGAGAATATCCTGTTACTTGTTATTCAATTTTGGGATATTCTAGATCTCCTTATATTATTATATCGTATATTAGACGAATAAAAAATCAAAAAGTTCCTTGTTAAAATATTTTAATTTCAAAATATGTATTGCATTTTCAAAGTGAGTATGATACTATTAAGTAGCGTCAGATGAAACGCATCGTATTTGCGGATGTGGCGGAATAGGCAGACGCAGCAGACTCAAAATCTGCCGGTGGTGACATCGTATGGGTTCGACTCCCTTCATCCGCATTTATACTTAGATTGCAAGGGACAAGAAATACGTTTCAGAAATTAGTCTGATGCGTATTTCTTGTTTTATATAATAAGAAAAATATAGGAGTGTTTTCATGTCAACCAAATTTGAAACTGGCACAATTGTGCAAGGAACGATCACTAGTATTAAACCTTTCGGAGCTTTTGTAGCCCTCGATCAACAAACCCAAGGACTCGTTCATATTTCCCAAATTGCTAATGAATTTGTAAAAGATATTCATGATCATGTATCTGTAGGAGAGCAGGTACAGGTTAAAATTTTATCTGTGGACTCTGAAACAGGTAAAATTGCCCTTACAATGCGTATCGAAGAACCTCAAAAACCATCTAGAGAAAAAATTAATACAGTAAATTCTTTAGAAGATAAATTAAAAGAATTTATGAAACAATCCAATGAAAGACAACTTCAGCTTAGTAAAAGATATAAAAAATAGTATTAAAATATAAAGAACCGTCCTAATTAGGCGGTTCTTTATATTAATTTTATGACTCTATTAAAGAAATTATATGATCAACACCTGTAGGATGGTTAACGAATATCATATGCCGATTTGGATAATACGTAATAGTAGCATTCCCAATCTGCAAGGTAGGTTCTTTTCCCAAGCCGTAAAAAATGTCATCAGCCACCGTTTGTAAACAATCCATTTGCTGTTGCTCAGATAAAGTCCCCCACTCTTCATCACTCATCTCAAAAAAAAGATGAATTCCTTCTATTTGTACAAGAATTTTTTGTAAATCATGTAAAATATCCACATATTCTCTTCCGTATTTTACGCCCATATTTTTTTCCCTTTCTCTTATTCATGCTTCGGATAAACATTTATTTTATAATTCCATCGTTGATTTTTTTTAAGATATATATATTCTCGATAAGCTTTTTCTACAATGGATCTTTCATCATTAAATTTC
>JAAYNZ010000201.1 GCA_012520595.1 Candidatus Epulonipiscium sp.
AAAGGATATTTCAGAAGCCATTGGTTCTCAATTAAAATACAAAATAGATCGAAAAAAAATCTTATTAGATGACCCTATTCGTACTCTAGGAAGTCATCAAGTTCCTATTAAACTACATGTAAAGGTAGCCACACAACTGGTAGTAGAAGTAACAGAAGCATAAAGGAGCGATTCTATAATGGAAGATTCAATCGTCCAGAGGATTCCACCTCATAATTTAGATGCAGAACGCTCTGTTTTAGGTTCTATGATGATGGACCGAGAAGCCATTGCAGTTGCAACAGAAGTTCTGCGAGGCGATGATTTTTATCGACCGGATCATAAAGCTATTTATGATGCAATGGTGGATTTATACAATAAAGGTGAACCTGTAGATTTGATTACATTGCATAATCGTATATCAGAAATGGGAGTCCTTGAACAAATCGGTGGAGCTAATTATTTAACAGAATTAGCAGCTATGGTACCTACTTCGGCCCATATTAAAAACTATGCTACGATTGTAGAAGAAAAAGCGATCCTTCGACGATTGATTAAAATGAGCCAAAACATTGCTGCCTTAAGCTATGAAGCAAAAGAAGATGTTCATGTTATTATGAACAAAGCGGAAGAAGAAATTTTTAATATTGCTGAAAATCGAAGAACTGATGATTTTGCTCCCATTCGTGAAGTTTTAATTCAAACCTTTGAAAAGATTGAAACCATCTATCACAATCAAGGTAGAGTTACAGGGATTCCTACAGGTTTTTTGGACTTGGATTATAAAACAGCCGGGTTACAACCTTCTGATTTTGTTCTTATTGCAGCAAGGCCTTCCATGGGGAAAACTGCTTTTGCTTTAAATGTGGCCCAATATGCTGCATTGCGAGAAAATATACCTACGGCTATTTTTAGTCTAGAAATGTCCAAAGATCAATTAGTCAATCGGATGCTTTGTGCAGAAGCCATGGTAGACGCTCAAAAAGTCAGAACAGGAAATTTAGAGCAAGAAGACTGGGTAAAGATTGCTAGGGCCATGGGACCTTTATCAGAGGCTCCCATTTATATTGATGATACTCCTGGCATCTCTGTTATGGAAATGCGTGCAAAATGTCGAAGATTAAAATTGGAAAAAGGCCTTAAGTTAATCATGGTTGATTATCTTCAACTGATGAGTGGTAATGGTCGAAATGACTCTAGGCAACAAGAAATTTCTGAGATCTCTAGGTCATTAAAAGCTTTAGCCAGAGAGATGGAAGCCCCTGTTATTGCTCTTTCACAGTTAAGCCGAGCTTGTGAAGCCAGGGCAGATCATCGTCCTATGTTATCGGATTTGCGAGAATCAGGAGCCATTGAGCAAGATGCGGATGTGGTTATGTTTTTATATCGAGATGAATACTATCATCCAGATACAGAGGCAAAAAACCAAGCTGAACTGATTATTGCAAAACAACGGAACGGTCCTACAGGAACCATTGATTTAGTCTGGTTAGGGCAGTATACAAAGTTTGCTAATATGCAAAGAACCATGTAGAAAAACCAACTTTTTTGTTATTTTTAACTTCCCCTTTTTAGTTGAACAATATGGTAAAATATGTTATAATTCATATAAAATGTAAATACGATGGGGGGATAAAAGATGGAAGCAGTACAATATACCATCTCAGAGGCATCACAACAACTAAAAATTGAGGCCCATGTTCTTCGCTATTGGGAAGAAGAGTTAGAACTAGAAATTCCGAGAAATGAATGGGGACATCGATATTATACAACGGATGAACTTACTATTTTTGAGCAGATTAAAGTATTAAAGGATAAGGGGCTACAATTACGAGCCATAAAGGCGGCTTTAGCGGATCCTGAATCCATACATGAAGTTTCTATTACTCTTCCTCTCACAGAATATCAAACCCAAATGGCGGTATCGGATATGAATATCGGAGATCCAAATAACGAAAAGGTAAGACAGTTTTTAGAAGTATTAAAGCAAACTTTTCAATATGCTTTAGAGGAACATCAGGAAAGTTGGAAAGAAGTTCTAAAAGAAGAATTTGCTGTAGAATTACGAAAAGAAATCAGTAACGAGTTAGAAGAGGTTTTGAAACGTCAGGAAAAACTTGAAAAAGAGCGATTTCAAAAAGTAGATCAAACATTACGAGAGGTGCAAAAAATGCGCCAAGAATTAGGCACTTACCAACATAAAAGAAATAAAAAGCCGAAAAACAACAAATGGCTTCAAAAATTTATGATTCATCAATCTTAAAAAAAGAATAAAAAACATCCCTTAACAGTCCAAAATAAAAAATTCTTGTTAAGGGATTATTTTTTAGTTCAAATTATTCTTCGGGTTGGGGTGCGTCTACGGGGCAAACATCTGCACAAGCACCGCATTCAATACATTCGTCAGCGTTAATTTCATATTTGCCGTCGCCTTCAGAAATACAGGATACGGGGCATTCAGATTCACAAGCACCGCAGCTAATGCAATCTTCACTAATAAAGTAAGCCATGGATGACACCTCCTATACATGAATGTAAATAAGCATAAAATATAATGTATTCACGATTATTTTATATCAATTAACCCTAAATATCAAGTAGAAAGTAAAACTTAATTAAAATCTTCTATTTTAGGATCGACAGGAAGCCAAAGCTTGTTTTTTAGGAGCTTGGACTTGATGGACAGGTAAGTTATATTTTTCAAAAATAGCAGCTGCTTTTTCTACATCTTCTTTAGTACCTGAAGGAGTATCCCATAACTTATACTCATACCCCAGTTCTTCCCATTTATATTCTCCCATTTTATGAAAAGGAAGAATTTCGATTCTCTCCACATTTTTGAAATCCTTTAAAAACTTAGCAAGACCTTCAATTAAAGCAGGATCATCAGTTAAATGAGGAACAAGGACATATCGAATCCAAGTAGGTTTATTAATTTCATTTAAATATTGGGCTAAACGTAACGTAGGTTCATTTGAAACACCTGTTAATTCTTCGAATAATTGTGGATCATAAGCTTTAATATCTAAAAGAACTAAATCTGTGTATTCAAGAACTTCTTTGGCTGCTTCAAGCTTGGCATAACCAGAAGTATCTAAAGCAGTATGAATGTTTTCATCTTTACATCGCCGAAAAAGTTCTTTTACAAAACCAGGTTGTAGTAAAGGTTCACCACCACTTACGGTAACTCCTCCACCAGAAAATTTCATATAAGATCGGTATTTCACAATTTCATCCATCAATTCATCCACTGTTATTTCGGAGCCATCTGCCATTTTCCAAGTATCTGGATTATGACAGTATTGACAGCGGAGGGGACAACCTTGTGTAAATACAATAAATCGAATGCCAGGTCCATCAACAGTACCACAGCTTTCCATTGAATGAATTCGTCCTTTTATTGTCATCATAGTTCCTCCTTTTCACTTGTTAATTAAATGAATGTCACAACTGAAAGATTATAAAATTCATTTAATTAGCAAATAAAGTATTATTATATTTGATAATTAAAGGGTGAGATATCATCTCACCCTTATGAATTTTTGTGTAATACCTTAGAAGCGGTCGTGGAAAGTTCTGTGAATAACATCAAGTTGTTGTTCTCTTGTTAATTTGATAAAGTTTACAGCATATCCAGACACACGAATGGTTAATTGAGGATATTTTTCAGGATGGTCCATTGCATCTAATAAAGTTTCCTTATCAAATACGTTTACATTAATATGATGTCCTTCGTCATGGAAGTATCCATCAAGCATACCTACTAGATTACTTGCTTTTTCATCATCTGTTTTTCCTAAAGCATTAGGGACAATAGAGAAAGTATATGAAATACCGTCTTCAGCATGTTGATAAGGTAGTTTTGCTACAGAAGCCATAGAAGCAATGGCTCCTTTTTGATCTCGTCCATGCATGGGATTTGCACCAGGAGCAAAAGGTTCTCCTGCTTTTCTACCGTCAGGTGTATTTCCTGTTTTCTTACCGTAAACTACATTTGAAGTAATGGTTAATACAGATAAAGTAGGAATAGAATCACGGTATGTTTTATGTTTACGTAATTTATTCATAAATCGAGTTACAATATCTTTTGCAATTTGATCCACACGATCATCGTTGTTACCAAATGCAGGATATTCTCCTTCGATTTCATAGTCAATAGCTAACCCATTTTCATTTCGAATTACTTTTACTTTGCTGTGTTTAATAGCAGATAAAGAGTCGGCTACAACAGATAAACCAGCAATACCACAAGCGGAAGTTCGTAAGATGTCTTTATCATGAAGAGCCATTTGAAGTTTTTCATAAGCATATTTATCATGCATGTAGTGAATGATATTTAAAGTATTGATGTAAAGGTGAGATAACCAATCAAGAACTTGATCAAATCTTTCCATCACTTCATCATATTCTAAATAATCACCAGTAATAGGAGCAAATTTAGGTCCTACTTGTTCACCAGAAAGTTCATCTTTTCCACCATTAATAGCATAAAGTAAAGCTTTGGCTAAGTTTGCACGAGCTCCGAAGAATTGCATTTGTTTCCCGATCTTCATAGCAGATACACAACATGCAATACCGTAGTCATCACCATAATAAGTTCTCATTAAATCATCATTTTCATATTGGATAGAACTAGTATCAATGGAGATTTTAGCACAGAATTTCTTAAAGTTTTCAGGAAGTCTTTCAGACCATAATACTGTTAAGTTTGGTTCAGGAGCAGGTCCTAAGTTGTTTAAAGTATGAAGCATACGATAACTATTTTTTGTAACAAGAGTTCTTCCATCTACTCCCATACCACCGATGGATTCAGTAACCCAAGTAGGATCTCCAGAAAACAGATCATTGTAAGCAGGTGTTCGTAAGAAACGTACCATACGAAGTTTAATAACAAAATGATCCATTAATTCTTGTGCTTCTTTTTCTGTTAAGATACCAGCTTTTAAATCTCTTTCAATATAAATGTCTAAGAAAGTAGAAACACGGCCAATGGACATAGCGGCACCATCTTGTTCTTTAATAGCACCAAGATAACCAAAGTAAGTCCATTGAATAGCTTCTTTTGCATTGGCAGCAGGTTTAGAAATATCACAACCATAAGAAGCAGCCATTTGTTTTAATTCTTTTAAAGAACGAATTTGTTCAGAGATTTCTTCTCTTTGGCGAATAACAGGAGATGCCATATAATCCATTTCTAATCGGCTTTTTTCATCTTCTTTTTCTTGAATTAAATAATCAATACCATAAAGAGCTACTCGGCGGTAATCACCAATGATTCGACCACGACCATAAGCATCAGGTAATCCTGTAATAATACCAGAGTGTCTTGCTTTACGCATATCAGGTGTATAAACATCAAAAACACCATCATTATGAGTTTTACGATAATTATCAAAAACATCAGCAGTTGCAGGATCCAATTCGTATCCATAAGCATCAAGTGCTTTTTTGACTACACGAATTCCACCAAAAGGCATAATTCCTCTTTTTAAAGGCTTATCAGTTTGTAGCCCTACGATTTGTTCTAGATCTTGATCTACATATCCAGGACCATGAGAAGTAATACTAGAAGGTACCTTTGTTTCCGCATCTAAGATGCCTTTTTCTCTTTCTATTTCCATTAATTCGGAAATTTTACTCCATAATTTTGTACTTCGTTCTGTAGGACCAGCTAAGAAAGAAGCATCGCCTTCATAGGGAGTATAATTTTTTTGGATAAAATCTCGAACATTAATTTCTTCAGTCCAATCACCTAGTTCAAAACCCTTCCATTGTTCAAACATTAAAAAACCTCCTTTGAGCAACTTTTAATTATTTATTAACTTATCAGTAATTCATTATCTATTATCCTTAAAAAGATAGATAATGATACTAGATTAGTAAAAAAGCTTTATTAATTTATGTTTTTATTATACATGAATACTGTATACACGTCAAGATGTTTTTTGGAGATAACAATTATTAAATAATAAAACATACAATGAATTTGAAGGATATACTAAGTTTTAAAAGAAAAAAACCAAAAATAAAGTGAAAATAATTATTTTTAAGCCATAATTATCTTTTCTATACAAAAAAAATATAAATTTATCATAAAGAAAAAGATTTTTTTGTGAAAAATATAACAGGTCCCTTTCTTTACGATTTAACTTTTCAATGATACAATAAGTTTGCTATAAGCTTGTATACTTATATACAAATACAATAGTTTATTATATATGGCTTGGGTTCATTTAGCAACCTCCATATAAAACATAAGAAAGGGAGAGAATAAATGGATAAACCAATTTTTATCTTTGGACATAAGAATCCAGATACAGATTCGATTTGTGCGGCCATATCCTATGGGTATTTAAAAAAACAGCTGGGCTATACTCATGCACAGGCTGTTCGAATAGGAGATATTAATTCAGAAACCAAATATGTATTGGATTATTTTAATCAGCCCATACCTCCCTTATTTATCGATATTAAGCCCCAAGGGAAAGATTTAGATTATTCTAGTTGTCCTATGATTTTTGAAAACACTCCATTGAAGACTGTTTGGGATTATATGAGAAAATATGGTAAAGCCATGTTTCCTGTTGTAAGAGAGGATGGTACCTTATCAGGTATTGTATCCTTATCTGATATTACTTACGCTTATATGGAGTTATCTGATGAAACTGTTCTTCAAAAATACCAAACTCGTTTTAGTAATTTACTTGAAGTATTAGATGGAGAAATACGAACTGGAACTTATGAAGAAGATTGGATTCAAGGGAATATCTATACCGATTCAACACTGCAAGAAGATTTGGCTTTATTTAAGGGAGATATTTTAATTACAGGCCATAATAAAAAACTTCACAAACTTGCTCTTGAATCGGGGGCAGGTTGCATTATTGTAACAGGATCCGAATCGGTAGAAAAGCTTGAAAAAGAAGCAGAAAAGCAAGGGATTGTTTTAGTACAAACTCCTCATACTTTTTTTAAAACAATTAAGCTAATGAACCAGAGCATTCCTGTATCAGCCATTATGAAAACTAAGGACTTAGTTTGTTTTGGAGTAGAGGATTATATTGAAGAAATTAAAGAAATCGTACAAGATTCTAAATATCGAAACTTCCCTATCCTTGATGAAGAGGGTAAGGTATTAGGGATTATATCTCGTAGGCAGCTGATTGATTTTAACCGTAAACAAGTAATCTTAGTGGATCATAATGAAAAAGGACAATCTATTAAAGGAATTGAACAAGCCCACATATTGGAAGTTATTGATCATCACCGTGTGGCAGATATTCATACCATGTCTCCCCTTTATTTTCGGGCAGAACCTGTAGGGTGTACTTGCACCATTATTGCAAAAATGTACCGAGAAAATAATATTAAACCGACAAAGGAAATGGCAGGTCTCATGCTAAGTGCCATTTTATCAGATACTCTTTTATTTCATTCTCCTACATGTACAGAAGAGGATAAAAAAATAGCTTATGAATTAGGAAAAATAGCTGAATTAGATGTAATGAAATACGGTGTAGAATTGATTACAGTAGGAAGTTCTTTAGAAGGTAGGGAGCCAGAAGAAATTATACAGAGTGATTTAAAGGAATTTGTATTTGGGTCCTATAAGGTAGCAGTATCTCAGATTAATACGACAGATTTTCAAGCTGTCTTTAATATGAAACAATCCTTACAAAAAGTAATGGAGAATATGAGTGAAGAAAGAAAATATGATGTAATGATTTTAATGATTTCAGATATTACTTTGAATGGTACAGAGTTACTGGTTATCGGTGAGGCTAGAGAACTTCTACAAAGAGCTTTTGGTATGAAACATGACGAAGACACACTTTTTTTACCAGGTGTATTATCAAGGAAAAAGCAAGTTATTCCCAAACTTATGGGAGCTGTGGATTAAAAGGACTCGACTTGTAAACAACTATTGCATTTATACTTTGTTTTAGGATATAATATAAAAATAGTAAAAAGTTTGTTTAAAAAAGGAGGATGAATATGGCAGCAACCATTACAAAAGATATGATTATTGCTGATATTATAGCAGTAGACCGAGGAATTATTCCCATTTTAATGCAAGCAGGTATGCATTGTGTAGGATGTCCTTCAGCCCAAGGCGAAACATTAGAAGAAGCTTGCTTAGTGCATGGTATGGATGAAGATGAATTAGTTAAGGATATTAACGAATACTTAGCTAACAAAGAATAGATAAAAAAGACAGAAAAAAAGCTGGTATATGTATACCAGCTTTTTTTGTCCTATCTTATGATAAATATTCCGTAAGAACCTCGATCGCTTTGCTTTGTATTAGTCTATCACCATGCTCCACCAAGAAACCTTCTGAAAGAGAAGAGGAAACATGTTTTTGACCATATTCGGATAAAAGTCCTTCAATGGTAGCAGTGCGGATATTAGGATTTCTATTTGCATATAAGACAAGGAAATACTTACCTGTCATATGATCTTTATATAATGTATTATTTCCTTCATATAGGCCATATAATTGTTTTGAAAGCTGTGTAACTGTATCTAAGGAAGGAAAGGAATAGATCCAGGTAGGATGATTTTTAGATCGAGCAACATCCGATAGTCCATCACCTTCTTGTTCACGCTTTTTAAAACGTCGGGGTTGCTTTCTAGGTTGGAAATGACCTAATTTTTCATCTAAATCTTCTGGACTTTCCACTTTTGTTACAATAATCATAATACTTTCTGTAGATAAAGGTACAGCTTCAATCATAAGAGGAGCATTATCAGCATCAAATCCATGTTCTTCAAAAGCTTTTTCCATCATGTCACGAAATAAGTCTTGGGCTTTTTCTGAACCATATGCTAACTCGCTAATTTTAATCTCCCGATCCATCAGATCTGTTTGGTTTAAAAAAACTTTAATCTGATTATCACTGACTCGTTCTATTTTCATATTCATCACTTCCAATCTTTTATAGTAGGAATGAAAGCAAAGACGAATGGATGCTACGATAAGATGGATAATAAAATATATGTATAGTATACCCGATACCCCCTATAAATGTAAAGAGGAGAATGCTGTCATTTGATGTTAATTTTTGTTTGAAGAAAAGCTTTTTGCTTAAGGCTTTGCTATATGTATATGAAATGGTTGGGACAAAGATAACGGGAATGATAAATTATTATAGATATCTAAATTCACAAATAAAATTTCGCAAGATGCATATTCATCGGTTCACGCTCTGATTGTCCCTCCTGTTGCTACGAATGTAAAAGAAGGAAGCAACAGGGATACAAAAGTTGTGTATTCGCCAATACTATGCACTTGCTTAGCAATAGGTGTATTTTTAACTATGAGTGTGTACATCATATGGATGTTTGTAAAAGCTTAAGAAATATTATAATATCACAATATTACAATAAATAAAGATAAGTAGTATAAAAGGGGATATATAAGGATAGATCGATTTTAAAAAGGATTTTCCTACATTGCATAAAACCCCCTTTATGGGTACAATAAAAAGTAAAGAGAGTTTAGAAAGAGGTGCATCATGATGTATGATTTAATTATTATTGGTTCAGGACCCGCAGGATTTGCAGCAGGAGTATATGCAGGAAGGGCAAAGTTAAACACCCTTTTGTTAGAAAAAGAATTTGCAGGGGGGCAAGTGGTTAATACTTATGAAGTAGCTAATTACCCTGGACTTCCGGATATGACAGGCCCCGAATTGGCCATGAAAATGCAGGAGCATGCAGCTATGTTTGGAGTCGTCCCTACCTTAGAAGAAGTTATTGATTTAGAACTAGAAGGAAAAGTGAAAAAGGTTATTACAACTCAAAATACCTATGAAGCAAAGGCCATTATTATTGCCACAGGGGCTAGGTGGAAACAATTAGGAGTTGTAGGAGAACAAGAATTACGAGGCCGTGGCGTTTCTTATTGTGCAACTTGCGATGGTGCCTTTTTTAATGGTAAAGTGACAGCTGTAGTAGGAGGCGGTGATACGGCAGTAGAAGATGCTATTTTCCTATCAAGATATGCAAAAAAAGTATATTTAATTCATCGAAGAGATGAATTAAGGGCAGCAAAAGTTTTGCAAGAAGCTCTTTTTCAACATGAAAATGTAGAAATCCTGTGGGATACACAAGTAAAAGAAATCGTAGGAGAACAAAAGGTAGAAAATATTACTGTTATTAATAAAAAAACAAACGAAACAAGATCCTTAGACGTTGATGGTGTGTTTATTGCTGTAGGAACAGATCCAAACTCTGGGTTAGTACAAGGAAAATTAGCATTGGATCAGCAAAGTTACATTATTGCCAATGAAAATTGTGAAACCAATATACCGGGTGTTTATGCAGCAGGAGACGTTAGACAAAAATTATTAAAGCAAATTGTAACGGCAACAGCAGATGGAGCAGTAGCCGTATATGCAGTAGAACGATATATCATCGAAAATTGGAAATAAGATCAAGTCA
>JAAYNZ010000202.1 GCA_012520595.1 Candidatus Epulonipiscium sp.
AATCCGCAACCTGCACCTACTCCTTGGGAAAGAACCAATGCCATAGCAGCTCCAACTAATCCCATCGGTTGAAATCCAAAATGACCAAAAATAAATGTATAACTCAAACAAATATTTGTGATATTCATAATTAAAGCAATTAACATCGGCGTTTTAGCATTTCCCTTTCCTTGAAGTATTCCTGTTACACAAAGCATTGTGGCACTAAAAGGAAAACCAAAAGATAAAATCTTTAAATATCTCACAGCATCCTTCAAAATAGAAGCCTTAGGATTAAATACAAGTAATAACATTTCTGCTTCCCAAAAAACGAATTGTTGCAATAGGATACTAAGTATCCATAAAGATAATAAAGTTTGCTGTGCTACCTTTTTAAGCCTTGCATTATCCTCCGCCCCATATGCTTTTGCAATCAATACTGTAGCTGCTACCGAAATTCCTTTAAAAAAACTCCAAATAATCCCTACTAATAAAGAAGATACCCCTTGAGCCGATACAGCTGTTACACTTATTCGTCCAATCATCCCCATAGAAATAATTCCAACAGCTAACTGTAAAACGTTTTCGAGAATGATGGGAAAAATCATAGAATATATTTTTTTTTGAATTTGTTTTTTTTCCATATTCATACCGCCTATGCTATTATAGATAAGGAATCTCTCTTACATTTTTAAAACCATTTTTATTTGATTCCTTATCTATAAAAATTTTTATTGTAAAATTTTAGACAGTTGCAACAAGAATCTTAAAACTATATCCTGGTATCACAATCTCATCTCTTATGCTCTTTTCTGCTTCTGCAAGAAGATCATACATTTCTCCTTTAGGTAATTGTATTCCTTTTTCCTCTTCCCCATAGTTCTGCAAGAAAATATATCGATACTCCCCATCTGTTCGCATTTGAGCTGTAACTCCTTCCGGTAAATCAGTATCAATACATTTTTGAAGATAGCTCTCCACCACAATATTCTCATAAAAATCATTAAGAAAACAATCTTCACCTCGAAAAGCGATATAATAAGCTTTCCCCTTTCCCCATTGATTAACGGTTAAAGCAGGGCGTCCTGCATAAAAATCTGTTTTATAGGTTCCCAGCGTCAAAGCTCCTTCTGTATGAATTAAACTACAGAAAATTTTTGCTTCATATTCTGATTTCATTCCCGGTAATCTTTTTGTATCGACGGAAATATAATTCTTATCTTCATCATATAAAGCATCTATTTCTTCTGACCAAATCCCTAATACTTTTCGTAATGGTCCAGGCCATCCATTTAGAAAGCAAAGATCTGTCTCATCTACAATTCCACTCCAATAAGTAGTAACAAAAGTTCCTCCATCCTTAACAAAAGCATCAACCTTTTCTCCCACACCTTCCTTCACCATATATAACATCGGTGCAATCACTACTTTATATTTTGAAAAATCCACATCCATGTTAACAACATCTACTGGTATACCTCTTCTCCAAAATTGATAATAATGCTTGACGCAAGTTTCAAAATAATCCTTCTTCTCTCTTCGTGGACCTTGGGCATCATCAATTCCCCAACTATTTTCCCAATCATAAATCACTGCTACTTCTGGCTGTATACTCGTTCCTACTACATCATCTAATTTTTCTAATATCTTTCCTACCTGAGCTACCTCTTGAAATACCCTTGTATTCTCATGACCACAATGATCAACAACAGCACCGTGGAATTTTTCTGAAGATCCTCGACTTTTTCTCCATTGGAAATATTGTACTGTATCCGAACCGTGAGCCACTGCTTGAATCGATGCCAAAGCGTGCATACCTGGTCTTCGTAGCTTACCCACTGGCTGCCAATTGGTTGCACTAGGCGAACTTTCCATCAACATAAATGGCTTTCCGTTTTTTAAAGCTCGATTAATATCGTGAATAAATCCTCTTCGACTTCCTTCTATCCAATTTTTACGTTCTCCATGCCAATACGGATAATTATCCCAAGAAACCACATCTACATAAGGTGCAAACTTCCAATAATCAATTCCATTAAAAATATTCACATATTCATCAAAATTCGTTGTAATAGGAATATCCGGAGTATATTCTCTTAGAGGAAGAATCTCATTCTTATAAAAATCAATGGTTTGATGAGTCACAAATCGCTTCCAATCTAAATTGAGACCATGAATTCCTGTTTCCCCATGAGGTGCTGGTGATTCAATTTGAGACCAATCAGTATACGTATGACTCCAAAAACCTGTCCACCAAGCCTGATTTAAAGCATCTAAATCATGACTATACTTTTTCTTTAAAAATTCTCTAAAAGCTTCTTGACACAGTTCACAATGACATTCACCACCATACTCATTCGAAACATGCCATACAAGTAAAGCAGGATGATCTTTATAACGTTTTGCTAAAAGCGTATTAATATTTTTTACTTTTTCTCTATAAACAGGTGATGTAAAACAATGATTATGCCTTCCACCATGTAAATTACGTACTCGATTTCCCCTCACCCGTAATACTTCAGGATATTTAGCTGATAACCAGGCAGGTCTCGCTCCACTGGGAGTCGCTAACACCACATAACCATTAATCTTATGCATATTATCCATAAT
>JAAYNZ010000203.1 GCA_012520595.1 Candidatus Epulonipiscium sp.
GAAGTCCAACTGGAATTTGATTTGGATTAAGGATCTGGTTAATACGTATCAATTCTGAAATGGGAACATTATATTGCCGGCTAATGGTATACAAACTTTCTCCTGGTCGTACCCAATGATAGCTGCCTACAATAGGAATTACTATGGTTTGACCTACTACAAGACGAGTAGGGTTAGGAATTTTATTGCTTTCGATCAATTGATTTACTGGAACACCGTAAGCCTGGGAAAGTCGCCACAATGTATCTCCTGGTCTAACAACATGTATTTGCATATGTTTCACTCCTTTTATTCAATCAATTGTTGTTCAAAATCCTCAAGCTAAATAAACTTCTTCTCTATATAGCATATTCCATATCCATAAAAGGAGTGAAACAATCCTACTAAATCTTTTATTCAGATCACTTATAGCGATACAACTCTATTTCCAATCTTGTATCCTGCACATTAACTTGTGCCTCATCAATCATCATTCCAACTAAAAATAACTCTGTACCTACATTGGAGGTTCCTGTTAAATTCCAATAATATTCCTCCATTTCTTCTTGTTTAGGAAAATGTAATGCTTTTATTAAGTGTTCAATTTTATCCTTCTCTACTTGGGAATAATTACTTTGGATGTGTATTTTAAAATCATTTTTTCTTTCTTGCATTTTAATGGTTAAGTCTGTGGCCCCTATGGAAAATAAATACGTAAGTAGCTCGTCAATCACTTTAGACAATCGTTCCTTATTTTGCCTCATGTCTTTTCTCCCCTTCTAAAAGCTTCTATAATAGGAATTAAAACAGTAGCTACTAAACCAGCAGAAAAACCTGTATTATATAAATTTAATCCTCCATGCAATACTCCTACATTTAATACAACTGAAGAATTGATAAATCCAGCTAATACTCCATAAGGCCAACCATACTCACCTGCAATGGGTGCTAAAGAAGTACTAAATAAAGCAGCCAATAAAATAGATGGGTCATCAATGTTCCATATTTTGGTTATACTACCTAAATAGACTCCTAAAAAAATTGGTATCATATTTTTAGCATGCTTCCCAAAAGCTCCAAAACCTACCATAGTAAGAATGCCCCCAATGGTTGGCCCATTAAAAACACCTCCTACTAATACAATGTAGATCACGCCAATCAAACCATTAATGCCCATATTCATTAGAGTTACTTCAAAACCTTCTAGTAGAACAAAATCGCTTACCAATCGTCCAGAATAAGTAAAGATATTTTTTAAATTTTTTATGGATCTTCCATTAAGATAAAACCCTGTTACAATCATCATTATAAACAAAATACTTAAAAATCCTCCTAAAACAACATCATTATCTGTGCTCCAAATCATTTTACTTTCTGTCGTAAAACCGTAAGATTTAAAAATTGAAAAAAATAGCGTACCAATTAATCCTGCTGTAAAACCTACATTATATAAATTAAAACCTTGGTGTACTTTTAATAAATAAACTGATAATGGAACAAGGATTAGCCCAATACTTAAACCAATGATAATACTTAAACCAATACGAATCCCTATAGGTTGATGAATTTGAAACATAAATTCTGTAATCGTGGGAGCCATACTGGTTCCAAATAAGGCAATATAAA
>JAAYNZ010000029.1 GCA_012520595.1 Candidatus Epulonipiscium sp.
TAACAATAAAGGCACGAGATCCATACTTTTTAAATGCATCTTGATTTTGAAGAAGACAGTGCTGTCCAAAGAAAATCTTAGTAGGCATGTAATATTGAAAAAAATCCATATGTTTCATCCTTTCTCATAGAAAATTTTCTTCCTTTGCTTTCATTATACCATAAAAAACAACTTGAACTTTCCGATATACCTAATACTTCTGCAATTTCTGCAAAGCTGTAACCTTCTACTCTTATCATAACTACTTTTTGAATTCGTTCCTCCTTTCACATCATTAGTTACATTTTACTTTAAAATATTACATACTTGACCCACTTTTTTTATATGCAAAAAGAACATGGCTCTTTTTTATATAAGCCATGTTCTTTCCTATTAAAGATCTGTTATCTAGCTTTTTTATTTAAAATAATGAATACCTGATTCAAAAATCCTTTGATCTTTTTCTCCTGGTATATTTTTTCCTATATAATCTCCCATTCTTTCTGAATGTCCCATTTTTCCAAAGACTCTTCCATCAGGGCTAGTAAGTCCTTCAATGGCATAGTAAGATCCTGTAGGATTGTAGGGAAGTTCAACCGTAGGGTTGCCTTGGAAATCTACATATTGGGTTGCAATTTGTCCTTTAGCAAACCAATCTTTAACTTGTTCTTGTGTAGCGATGACTCGTCCTTCTCCCGTAGATATAGGTACTACATGTGTATCTCCCACTTGAATTCCTGCTAACCATGGAGAATGATTAGAAATTACTTTCGTTGTAGCCATGGTAGATACATAACGTCCTAAACTATTTTGTGTAATAGTACTACTATCTTCTTGCAATGTTTTGATCTCTCCGTAAGGAATAAGCCCTAGTTTCATTAAAGCTTGGAAACCATTTCCTAATCCGAGAATCAACCCATCTCTTTTTTGAAGTAATTCCATTACAGCATCAGCTACCATAGGATTTCTAAAAACATTGACGATAAATTTAGCAGATCCACCGGGTTCATCTCCTGTACTCATTCCTCCTGGCAACATTAAGATTTGTGCGCTACGGATACTGGTTGCTATTTTCTCCATGGATTCTTGAATATCTTGGGTCTTTCTGTTTTTAAAAACCATTGTTTCTACTTTACCACCAGCATTTTTAAAAGCTTTTTCTGCTTCATATTCCCCATTGGTTCCAGGGAAAATAGGAATAAATATGGTAGGTTGTGCTATCTTATTTTTAGGGGAGTATACTTGTTTATTCTCCACTGCTTTTTCACAAGCTATATCCATATCTGTTTTTGCTTCCTTTGTTTTAGTAGGAAATACAGATTCTAAAGGAGAACTCCAGATTTTTTCTGCTTCTTCAATGCTAATTTTCATTTCTCCAATTTGAATATACGGTTGTTCTTGTGTTTCTCCGATTATTTCATAAGTAATACCACGGAAACAAGAATCTACTTCTACTTTTTTCATCTCTACTACTAATGATCCATAAGCAGGTACAAACCAAAACTCATCTTCTTTTGATACATCACTATTAAATCCAATACGATTACCCAAAGTCATCTTGGTAATTGCTTCTGCAATACCTCCTCCTCGTACCGTATGGGCCGCTACAATATTTCCTTTTTGAATACCGTCATATACTTTAGTATACAATACTTTAGCAGCATCCCATTGAGGTAATTCCCATTCATCTCGAAGAAGAGGAAGATATACAACAACATTTCCACTGGATTTTAATTCTGGAGAAATCACTTTCGATACATCCACATAATTTACAGCAAAAGAAACTAACGTAGGTGGTACATCTAAATCTTGAAAACTTCCAGACATACTATCTTTACCACCAATAGCTGGTAAATCCATCATTCTTTGTGCATAGTAAGCACCTAATACAGCACTAAAAGGTTTACCCCAGCGTTTAGGATCTGTACCTAATCGTTCAAAATATTCTTGTAGGGTAAGTCGAATATTACTACATTTACCACCCATAGCCACCACTTTTGCAATGGATTCCATAACAGCATAAATGGCTCCATGAAAAGGACTCCATCTAGATAAAGTAGGATTATATCCATAAGCCATTACCGATCCTGTAGAAGTTTCTCCCTCTACTACTGGAAGCTTTGCCACCATTCCTTCTATCGGTGTCATTTGATATTTTCCTCCAAAAGGTTGAAGTACCGTTTGTCCTCCCGTAGTACTATCAAACATTTCGACAAGACCTTTTTGACTGCATATATTTAAATCTTGTAACATCGTAATCCATTTATCTTGTAGGGATGTATTATTTTTTTCTTTCGAAACTATCATTGTGGTTTGAAAATAGTTATTTTCTTTTTTAGGTGCAGTTACTTCTACTTTCGTATATTGTTTAGCTCCATTGGTATCTAGAAAAGCTCTACTTAAATCAACAATCACATCGCCTTGCCATTTAATGATTAATCGTGGCATTTCTGTTACTGTAGCTACTACCGTAGCTTCTAGATTTTCTGTTTCTGCTTTCTCCAAGAAAAAAGAAACATCTTTAGGATCTAATACTACGGCCATTCGTTCTTGAGATTCAGAAATAGCCAATTCAGTACCATCTAACCCTTCATACTTTGTTGGCACTTTATCTAAATCAATGTCTAATCCATCTGCTAACTCTCCGATGGCAACAGATACTCCTCCGGCTCCAAAGTCATTACATTTTTTAATCAAACGACTTACGGTTTCATCTCTAAATAATCGTTGAATGTTTCTTTCTATGGGTGCATTTCCTTTTTGTACTTCCGCACCACAAGTATGAATCGACTCTTCTGTGTGGGCTTTGGATGAACCGGTAGCTCCTCCGCAACCATCTCGTCCTGTACGTCCTCCAACTAATACAATGACATCTCCTGGTTCTGCTTGGCCTCGTACTACATTTTTACGTGGAGCAGCTGCTACAACAGCTCCTAATTCCATGCGTTTTGCTACATATCCTTCATCATAAATTTCAGATACATAACCTCCCGGTAAACCAATTTGATTTCCATAAGAACTATAACCTAACGCTGCTTCTGTTGTAATTTTTCTTTGAGGCAATTTACCTTCTAAGGTATCTTCTAAAGGTACTCGTGGATCTCCACTGCCTGTAATTCTCATTGCTTGATATACATAAGAACGTCCAGATAATGGATCCCGAATGGCTCCTCCAAGACAAGTAGAAGCTCCTCCAAAAGGTTCGATTTCTGTAGGATGGTTATGAGTTTCATTTTTAAACATTAATAACCATTCTTCTTCTTTTCCATCGATGATAGCAGGAATAACAATACTACAAGCATTAATTTCATCCGAAACTTCCAAGTCGTCTAGTTTACCTTCTTTACGTAATTCTTTCATAGCCATTACTGCCATATCCATTAAACAAAGTGGCTTTTCTTTTTCTGTATATATTTTTGATCGACCTTGGAGGTATTGTTGATAAGCTTTTTCAATAGGCTCAGTAAAATATCCTTTTTCGATCTCTACTTTTTCAATTTCTGTTAAAAAAGTAGTATGACGACAATGATCGGACCAATAGGTATCTAATACTCGAATTTCTGTAATCGTAGGATCTCTTTTTTCTGTTTTTGCAAAGTACTCTTGACAAGCCAAAAGATCCGCTAACGTCATAGCCAAACCTAAGTCTTGTTGAATTTGTTCTAACCCTACTTGATCTTGGGCAATAAATCCTTCAAGTATAGCTACTTTTTCAGGCTTTTCCCAATTCATTTCTAATGTTGTGGGTTTTCCGAGGGTAGCTTCTTGAGAATCCACAGGATTAATACAATAGGATTTAATCTTTCTTACTTCTTCTTCTGATACATTTCCTGATAAAACAATAACTTTTGCTACTTCTACTAATGGATTTGCATTGGGTTCTAACAACTGTAAACATTGTACAGCTGCATCTTCCCTTTGATCATACTGACCTAATAAATATTCCACAGCAAAAGATTGCTCTCCTTCATTCATTGGAAACGTATCTTCATAGACATATTCTACGGGCATTTCAGCAAAAACAGTCGTTAATGCCTTTTTATACGTTTCTTGTGAAATCCCTTGTACATCATATCGTTGTAAAAGTCGTAATCCTTCTACCGTATTTATTTGTAATTGTTCTTTAATTGCTTTTAACAATTGTCTAGCTTCTACATCAATCTCTGCCCTTTTTTCAACAAAAACTCGTCTTACTGTCATTGTCTTACCTCCTTGGTTTTTCCTGCTTTTTTTATCTATCTTTATTGTATCATTGAAAAACCTATAAGTAAAATTAATTAATCTTATATATAGTATTATGTATACTTATCTATCAGTGAGTATATAAGCATCTAAGTTAAATAAAAAGAGATGGCATTTGCCATCTCTTTTTATTTCTTGTTACATTAAATTATAATTTAACAACGTTTTTAGCTTGAGGACCGCGGTCTCCTTGTTCAACTTCAAAGCTAACTTCTTGTCCTTCTTCTAAGGATTTAAAGCCATCGCCTGTAATTGCTGAGAAATGTACAAATACATCATTTTCTCCTGGAACTTCAATGAATCCAAATCCTTTTTCGTTGTTAAACCATTTTACTGTACCTTTTTTCATAAAACATCCTCCAAAACTTTTTTTAATTTTAAGTGTGCTAGATAAAGAAAAATCCACACATTGGTAAATATCAATCACCCGGCATTTACCAATGCTAAAAGCCCTACAATCATTGATACTTACTAATATGTGGATTGCTTTTTCTAGGTAATTCAACTCATTTATTATTATACTATATCTTTTTAGAAAAAGCTAGCTTTTTTTGAAAAATATATGCTCATCAAAAACTTTATTGTATTTTCTTTCATTTTCTTATATAATTCCTTATAGAATCCATTTATAAGAAAATGAAATACTTAGTAAGCAAATGATTGGTAATAAAAATAGTAAGGGTGTTTGATATGGATATTAACTTTGAACTTTATAAAGTATTCTATTATGTGGCTACCTGCCTTAATTTTTCAGCTGCAGCCCAGCAATTATATATTTCCCAATCTGCTGTGAGTCAATCCATAAAAACTTTGGAAAAAAAGTTAAATGTTTCCTTGTTTTTTCGTCACACCAAACAAGTTCAATTGACTCAAGAAGGAAAACTTTTATTGCAACACATTGAACCTGCCTTTCATCTGATTAAAACTGGAGAGAGAAATTTACAAGAAACCCTCTCACTACAAAGAGGAGAAATTCGAATTGGAGCCAGCGATACCATTTGTCGATACTTTTTACTTCCTTTTTTCCATCTGTTTCATGAACAGTATCCTCAAATTCAAATTCACATTACCAACCGTACCTCTCCCCAAGGACTTCAACTTTTAAAGCAAGGTCAAGTAGATGTATCTATTATTCATCTTCCCAATCCCTATCTAACTTCCCAAATGACCGTTCTTCCTTTTCAAGAGATTCAGGATGTATTTATTGTAGGAAAACCATTTTTCTCTTTGATCCATCGAGAAAATCCGATTTCTCTAAAAGACCTAGAACAATATCCCTTTTTAATGCTAGAAAAAAATACAGCCACTCGACATTTCTTTGATACTCTTTGTGAAAAAGAGGGAATACAAATTTCTCCCGATATTGAACTAGGTAGCATTGATCTATTAGTGGAACTTTGCAAAATTGGCCTAGGGATTTCTCTTGTTCCTAAAGAATGCCTAAGAGATTTTTCTTCACAATACATCCAAATTTTACCTATCAAAGAACATATCTCTAAACGACAACTAGGCATTGCCTATCTCAACCATGTTCCTCTTTCTAAAGGAACCCAAGAGTGGATTCAATTACTACAATCATAATACATTATTCTTGAGGCGAATGATCTAAAGTTAATTCAATAATTTCTTCCATCTGTTCTTCCGTTAAGCCTCCAGGCACATAGCCATAAACATATCCTTCTTTATCAATCATAAAAGTAGTAGGAAATGCTCGAATGCTATATTTTTGAGTAATGGAACTATCCGTATCATAAGCCACTGGAAAAGTATACCCTTTTTCTTCTAACCATTGTTTTACTTCTGCAATGGGTTTTTCTCTTGGTTGGGTCTGATCATTGATGGCTAAAAAAGCTACATCTTCTCGATCTTTTGTATATTTTTCATACATTGACTGAATATGAGGCATTTCTGCAACACAAGGCGGACACCAACTTCCCCAAAAGTTTAAAAAAACTACCTTTCCTTTTAAATCTGATAAAGATACTTGGTTTCCTTCCCCATCAACAGCTGTAAAATCAGGAGCTTCTATTTTTTCTTCTTCCATTTTTTCCGTATCTCCACTCTTCTCTTCCCTTTGTTCTTCTTGGACTACTCCCGAAAAATCTGCTTCTTTTTCTCCTGTTTTTTTATTCTGATTGTTGCAAGCTCCCAAACTTAATAATCCTATAATAAAAACAAAAAGTAGAAATCCTTTTTTTATAAATCCATTCTTTTTCATAAAAAACTCCTTTCTCCTATTAAGAAAATAAAGTACCTAATACATCGAAATAATTAAAATACATCAAAAGTCCCATAATGATCAGTAATCCACCACTGACTGCTTTAATGATGGGAAAATAGGGCATTATTTTACGAAAAGAAGATAAAAATTTCCCTACAATAAGAGCAATAATAATAAAAGGAATGCTCATACCTAAAGAATAAATACCTAATAACCCCATTCCTTTTAATACATGTTGGGTATTACCTGCTAAGATTAAAACAGAACCTAGAATAGGACCTATACAGGGTGTCCAACCAAAACTAAAAGTAACACCTAAAAGAAAGGCCTTAAAAAATCCAGGCGTACTACCTTTCATATGCAATCTTTTTTCATAATTTAAAAAAGAAATTGTAATCAAACCAGTATGATGGATCCCAAAAAAAATCACAAGAATAGCTCCTATTTTTCTAAGTATCTCTCCTTGTTGGAACAAAAAACCTCCTACTAAACTGGCCCCTGCTCCTAAAGAAATAAATACAAAGGACAATCCTAATACAAAACCCAGGGCATTCCAAATCATTGTTTTATGCACA
>JAAYNZ010000204.1 GCA_012520595.1 Candidatus Epulonipiscium sp.
AACTCTCGTGTTTTGATCTTCTCATGATGCACTAGCATCTTTTTTCCTCAAAGGGGTTCTTCTTGACGGAAGAACTTCCTTATTTCTTCACTGTTTACGGGTTGTTACACTGTTCAGTTTTCAAAGTACTAGATGTTATCGTTTTTCGCGACAACAAAATTTAGTATAACATCTCTATTTCTTTTTGTCAACACTTTTTATTATTTTTTTCTTGCTTTTAGTATTAATAAAAAATTTTAGCCAAAATATAGAGTAACATATTGTTTTCATACAAATAACGAGCAGCTAAAGAACCTTCGATTGCCTGTTGTATCGTTACAAACTTTGGATGAAAATAAAAAAGAATAAGCACCAGATATCCTATCCATATTTGAACCACGCCGAAAGCCAATCCTAAAAAAAGGCCACCTAATTTATTTAAAAAATGAATTCCTGGTAACTTTGCAAAAAAGTCAAAAGTTTTTAATATTAACTTTAATCCTATAAAAACAACAAGACATACTAGAATCATGGATATGATATTAAGGAGCATATTGGCTATGTACCCTCCTATATATTCATCTAGCCCCTTAACATCTAAGATCTGATAAACTTCAGAATTATTATTCTCAATTAATCGTACTTTTAATATTCTAGGTAAAGATAAGTGTTGAATAATATTTCTTTGGGCTTGTAAAGTGTATTGTTCAATTGTACTTTCTAGGTGTATTACTTCCATGGTTTTTGTTTTTAATACATTAAAGAGTCCTGTAGAATAACGTAAAAAACGACTCACAAGGGGGTATATTTTATACGCAATAAAAATTCCTATCCCATAAGAACTGATTCGAAATAAAGTAGAAATAAACCCTCGTCGATATGCAATCATTCCATTTATAATGCAAATTCCTAAAACTAAGCCATCCATCCAGTTTGCCATAAGATAGCCTCCCTTTACATCTAAGATATTTATGATTCAAACTAGGACTTTTTTATAACTAGCTTTATTTCAACTGCATAAAGGTTACATCTTCCTGAGACACTATTAAAAAATTTTTATAATCTGAAAAGGGAAGAAAAGCTTTAATATCTTTTGTAGCCGTATATTCCCAAAGTATTTTCCCTTTCGTATTCATACCATAAAAAGTGCGTCCTGTACCTACTATCGTAATATTATCCGTATGATATAAGTAATCTACAGGAGCTTTTATTTGTTGTTCACCCAAGACCTTCCCTTGTTGATCATAAATACGGGCTATTTCTCCATTTTCTTCATGTGCACCTGCTAAGGGATCTCCAAAAGCAAGAGCAAAGGATTTTTTTCCCTTCATGGAAACCTTGCGAACTTTTTGTGAATAAAGATAAGACCATGATTCAATTGGTTTTTTATTAAATTGAAAGCTCAGGATTTTTTGATCTCCGATAGCAATAAAAGTATGATCATCCAAAAAAGTTCCTTGGGGAATTAAGAGGTTTGGATAATGATAAGAACCGCTAATAGAGTCAATTTGTCCTTCTCCTATCTCTCCTATATTGAAAAATGTTAATTTGGATAGGATTTCATTTCCATTTGTATCCACATAGCTTGTTACTAATTGTTCTCCTTCAGGTGAGAGGAAAATCCCCAAAGGTTGTCCATCTTTTTCTGCATAAGTAATATGATCGACTAAAATCTTTCCTTGGTTATCATATACCGATATTTGATGTCCTGTAGGTGTTTGCTGTAGAACACCTAAAAAGCCTTTTTGAGTAAGAGTAAATTGTAGAATCGGATAGGAAGTTTCTACAATATAAGCTTTACCTTTATCTCCAAAAGCATAAATCTGTTGTCCTCCTATGTCTCCAACTCCTACGTAAGGATTGCTCACGATTAAAGAAGGTCTATTCATAAAATAGGCCTGGCTCCACACTGTATGTCCATCTAATGTAATGCGTTTAACACCATCTTTTGTGCATTGAATCATGTCCTTCTCATATACTCCAAAAGAACTCTGATCCAAAGGATCATAGGTAAGTAACGTTGTAAGTTCTTTATTTTCTTCAACTACTTGGGATTGAAAAGAAGTCGTTACATGAAGTGAATGATTTTGTTGATACCATAAACCAAAAGCTGCTACTACCATAATAATCATCCAAAAAATTGTCTTTTTTTTGACTCGTCTTTTTTTCCTTTGATTGATTTTTTCTATTGTTGATTTTTCCAACATTCTTCCCCCAATATAAAAACTAACGTTTAATTTTGAATATGGATAATCTAAGTTTTACTTTGTGTTTATATTACTATACCTATACTCCCTTTTCAATATTTTCTTATCTTCCACCGTATAAAAAAAAGAAGAATCATACTTACTTCAAGTATACCTCCATATCCAAATAAAGGGTATATTTTGCGTACAATATTCGAAAATCCTAATCTTGCGATCATCCCCCCACCCATAATTGTAAGGATAATGGCAAGGAAAGTTGGAAGAGAGAATAAAGTAGAAATACGATTTGCAAAACCATAACCACTAGAAACAGCTGTTGTAAACATAGCTGAAAAAAGAATAAAAAAATAAATCCATTGAATGATTGGTGCATAGCACATAACAATTTCTAGTAATGGAATTTCTACATATTCGATTCTTCCACGATAACACAGATTTACCAATCCTAAACATAATCCTAGTCCTCCTAAAGCAACTCCCCCCAAAATCCCTCCTTTACGTGCTACCTTTTTATTTTTTAAATAAGGTAAGAGAGTTGTAAGAACTACAATCGCTGTAAGAGAATTATAACTAACATATAAAATACTAGAAGAAAACCAGTGGTAACGAATGCTTTTAAATATCTCTCCCCCCCAAGTAAATACCGTCACATCTCGAAAAATTAGAATATAAACAGCTAACAAAATACCTCCTAAAAATAAGATCGGTGCTAAAATGACATTGACAAATACAATTCCTTCTACATCATAAAGAAAAGTAAAAAAACATGCGAATCCCATTACCAGTATGCCTACATAACTAGGAATTTGAAACCTTTGGTGTAAAAGGGCTCCACTACCAGCTAGCATAGCACAGAAACTAACAAATAAAAAAAAGGTGACCATTCCTTCGATTATGCCGGCTAGTGCCCTGCCCATAATGGGCTGTATTAGTGCCTGATAATCTTTAATTTGATATTCATATACTAATTCTAATACAGCCCAACCAATCAAAGAAAAAGCAAATCCAGTAAAAAGTAATCCATAGATTCCTTGCTTACCATACATAGTAAAAAACTGAACTATTTCTTGACCCGAAGCAAACCCAGCTCCTACTACTGTTCCTATATAAACACTGGCAACTTGAAAGACGGCTTTCTTGTCAGTCAACATAAAAAATCCTCCATATACTTGTTTATACAATATATGAAGGAGGAAAATCAAAATATTACTATTATTTCAATACAAACTCTTTATTTTGTTAGGTATTGGTATATCTTTATTAAATTTACATGAAATTGTTGCTTGTCCAATGCTCCTTCCCACCACGGCTGTGGAAAAACATGAGCAGGATTTACTTTTTCCCAATCTTCCCTTCTACCTTTTTGAATTTCTGTTTGTACAAAAGAATGGAGAGATTGAAAGTACTCTTCATTTTGTTGAAAAAGGATCCGTGGATCCGTCTTCATACCATGTCCTGGAATAATATGAGAAACAGAATCGGATTGTATTCGCTGTTTAATTTTTTTCATACTCTTGAATAAATCCATATAATCAACACCGTAATCAATCGGAAGAGAAGGAGGAACCACCATTCGGTCGGGATGGGACATCAGTACATCTCCTACAAATAAAACACGAGTCTTTCTTTCAAAAATAATAATGCTATCTTCTGTATGTCCTCCAATATAAACCAATTCAAAAGTATAACTTCCTTTTGATAAAGTGTATGTGTTTGAAAAAGTATGAGTAGGAAATATTATATTGACAGTAGGTTCCACTATTTCATGTGCAATAAAACGGTTCAAATATCGCTCTTTAAAAACAGATAAATACTGTTTGGCCTTTTCATGGGCGTAAATAGGATAATTTTCTTTAAAAGTAAGGTAGTGTCCTACAGTATGATCCAAATGCCAATGAGTATAAATTAAAGCCTTCGGTCCTTCGTATCCTGCTTCTTTAATAAAAGCATCAACAACCTTCCATTGCTCACTAGAATTAAAAGCATCTATGACTACAGGTCCCTCCTCTGTGAGGATCACTGTTACATTTTCGCTTCTACTGTTTTCATCACTAAAAAGATAAATATTTTCTACTATATTTTTCATTTTCATTTTAGAGCATCTTCATTCCATTCTACTGGATATTTCTTTTGTAAACCATCTGTATACTCTACATAACATAAGGTTTGTTTTTGTCGTAACAAAAATTGTTTTAATTGATCTTTAACCTGTTCAAAACTTTGGGGTTGACTTTCTTTCTTTTCTTCTACTTGTATTACATGATATCCAAATTGAGTTTTAACAATATGGCTCAATTCTCCTTCTTCTAAAGAAAAAGCCACTTCATCAAATTCTTTTACCATTTGTCCCGGGCTAAAAAAACCTAAATCCCCTCCACGCTCTTTAGAAGGGCAAGTAGAATATTCTTTCGCTGCTTCTGCAAAATCTCTTCCATCTTTAATCTCATTTAAAATAGCTCTGGCTTTCTCTTCCTCTTCTACCAAAATATGACGTGCTCGTACTTGAGGTGGTGCCACAAAGGATTGAGGATGTCCATCATAATATGCTTTTGCCTCTTCTTCTTCTACCTTTACATCTGCCAATAATTTTTGAATGGCATATTGTTTTAATAAAATTTCTTTTGTTTCTTCTACTTGCTTGATAAAAGCTTCTTCCTCATCCATATGCTGGTCTTTTGCATCTAAATAAAGAAGTTCTCTTAAAACCATTTCGTGTACTAATTGTCTTCTTTGTTCTGGTTGCCCAAATTGCATCATTTGTTCTCTTGGCATAGATTGAATAGCTTGAAATAAATTTTCTGTTGTAATTTCAATAGGTCCTACGGTTGCTAAAATGTTCTTTTCCATTACTTTCTCCTTTTTATAACGATACCACATATAGAGTACCTTATTTATGTATTGAATTTTTTCTAACTCTACGTTAGGATTATAAATATACATAATCAATTCAAATTCACTATAAAACCATTATATAATACTCTTTGATAAATCACAAATAAAATCGAAAGGTGGAGTGCTTATGTCTTTTAAAAAATTAGATCCAACCCAAAGTAATGCTTCTGTTTTTCCCAAAATCTTACTCATCTATGGTTATAATCAAGAAGAACTTGCCGTTTTACTCCCTTGGCTTGAAAAGATCCATGCTTCTTATCTAATTATTGATTCTTCTGCTACAGGAATGACAGTAGAAGAAATTTTAAAACAAGAACCCATAAACAAATCACCCATTCATGTATCTCAACAAAAAACCATCGTATTAAGTGGATACTCTCAAAAAGATCTCTATGATTTTGTCCAAAGCATAAAAACCTTGTCTCTAAAACGACCAATCTTAGCAACTGTAACACCTACTTCTGTCAAGTGGCCTTTTGGTCAATTAGTAAAAGAGTTAATGCTAGAGCATGCCCAAATGAGCAAAAAATCTTTATAAATGCTGATACAATTCTGCATATTGAAGAGCCGATTGTTCCCAAGAATAGTTGCTATCCATGGCATTTCCCATGAGTATTTTCCATTTCTTAGGTTCTTCTTTGTATAGATCCAACGCTTGCAAAATTACTTCCATCATAGCATCTGGATGATATTGCGTAAAAACAAACCCATTCCCCTTTTTTGTCTTTGGATCAAAAGGTTGAATCGTGTCTGCTAAACCTCCTGTTTTTCGAACAATAGGAATTGTACCATAACGTAAACTAATCATTTGCCCTAATCCACAAGGTTCAAAACAAGAAGGCATTAAAAATAAATCACTAGCTGCATATATCTTATGTGCCAATTCTTCATCAAATTTTAGATTGGCACTTACTTTTTGTGGAAACTTTTTCTCCATTCCTTGAAACATTTTCTCATACTGTTCTTCTCCAGTACCTAGCACAACCAACTGAATATCTTTTTGAAGTAATTCCCAACCTTTTTGTTGTATCAAATCCAATCCTTTTTGATCAGCTAAACGAGTTATCAAGCTGATCATAGGAACATCTGATACAGGCAGTCCTAATTCTTCTTGCAATTTTATTTTATTTCTTTTTTTAAGTTCTAATGACTTTTTATCATAAGGAATATAAATGAAAGGGTCCTTTTGAGGGTTGTACTTTTCGTAGTCAAGACCATTGAGAATCCCACCCAAACGTGCATTTTGCTTTTGAAGGACACCATCTAATCCATGGCCATACGCTGATGTTTGAATTTCCTTGGAATAGGTAGGACTAACCGTAGTCAATGCATTACTATAAAATAAACCTGCCTTCATGTAATTAATACCGCCATAAAACTCCAAGGCATCAGGATGATCATACATGGATGAAAGACCGAGAAATTGTAAACTTTCTTTCGGGAAAATACCTTGGTATTGTAAATTATGAATGGTATAAACCGTAGCCATTTTTCTATAAAAAGATTGATACGAATAGTGTTCTTTTAGCAAAATACAAATAGGTCCTGTGTGCCAATCATTACAATGTATAATATCTGGTTGCCATTGCAAATACGGGAGCATTTCTAAAACTCCTTTGCAAAAAAAAGCGAATCGCTCGTGGTCATCTTCATAACCATATAATTGATCTCGGTAAAAATAATGGGAATGATGAAGAAAATAAATAGGAATTTCCTCTTCATATAAAAAAACTTCTGCTTTCTTTTTGTCCCATCCTAATTCTACTTCATAATCACAAACTTTATGACTTTGTTGTCTGTATTTATGATCAATGGTACCATAATTGGGCATAACTACCCGGACATCAAGCCCTACTTTTGCAAGAGCCTGAGGCAAAGAGCCTGAAACATCAGCTAACCCTCCTGTTTTAGCAAACGGAACAACTTCCGCTGATACAAATAAGACCTTTGTATTTTGCATATACTCACCTTTCCTTTATATTTTACTGTTCCTTCCTTTCCACCATTTCAGTCGAATGATTTGACATAGAGTAAAATTTTTCTAACAACTCTTTTAAAGAATCTTTTTCTGTTACATTGATTCTTGACAATAAATGGTTAGAATAAGGTAATCTCTCTGTTCCTTGACCTGTTAATAAGGAAAAATAAAAACCATTTTCTTTTAATATTTTTTCTGCAATTAGATTTCCTTGCCCATAGGGGTAGGCAAAAACAAATACATAATTTCCCACTTCTTTTTCTATTTTTTCTTTCCATAAAAGTGTATCTTGTAAAAAACGTGCTGAGTAATCTTCTTCCGTTTCACCAGTGTAAGGGTCTACACCCATACCATGGTAAGGTGCCTCTTCCTTTCCATTATGAAGATCATAGGTATGGTGTTGCAAATCCATTACTCCTGAGTTATACATTTCTCTTGCTTCTTTCCAAGTAAGATGGGGAATGATAGGTGTTACTCCATCTTTATGAAAATTTCGTCCCATGGACCATCCAATTAAAAATATGGTTCCCTTGAATTCCATTTGTTTTAAAATTGGATATGCATATTGATAATTGCTGCGATATCCATCATCAAATGTAATAATAATGGATTTTGGGGGCAGTGAAATACCTCGTAGTTGAGCATCTAACACATCCCTAAAATGAAGAGTCGTATATCCTTCTTGTTTTAAATAAGCCATATCCCATTTGAATTTTTCTACAGAAACAGTGGCTGCATTCAGTTCTTTTTCATTCTGTGTAAGATGATGATACATTAAAATAGGTATTGTTTCTTGTCTTTGGTTTTTTAAAGCCAGTTTTGTTGTTCCATAAAACCTGTCTGTTTTTTGTACAACATCAGCATATGCATAATGGCTCGCTACTATTCCAATAATTCCTAATAAAAAAAAGAAAATGATCCATTGCTGTTTTATTTTTCTCATCGTATACTCCTCCCTTTACTTGTATTAAAATAAGTGTATTCATATGAATTCTATTCTACCGATAAATTAGAAATGATACAAGATCATTTTTATGTTATAATATTTTATGTTATGCTGACAGAAAAGAGGGATGACTTGGACACATTAAGCTTACTTATCTATGTGAATTGTATCCTACTCGCCATCTTAAACTTTATGAGTTGTTGCCTTTTTGGTATGGATAAATACCGAGCAAGAAAAAAACGATGGCGAATTCCTGAAAAAACCTTGCTTTTTTACGGCACTTTAGCTCCCTTAGGTGCCTTATTAGGCATGATATTTTTTCACCATAAAACCCGAAAATCTAAATTTTACTTATGGATTGGAGTATGTTTATTTTTACATTTTGGCATCTTTTATACCCTTTATTCTATGATTACTCCCTTATCCATCCCTAATTAAGGGCTACTATATAAAAAGGAGTTTTATATCTATGAAACAATCAAAAATACTTCCCAAACGTCATGAAACAGATCCTGCTTATCATTGGAAAATAGAAGATTTATTTGCCTCTGATGATGATTGGAAAAAAGCTTGTGAAAAAATCAATATCTTACTCCCTGCTCTAAAGGACTTTAAGGGTCATTTACATCTTTCTTCAGAAAAATTATTTGCCTGTCTTCAATTAAACGATGAAATTAATCAAAAACTTGAAGAAATATATGTATATGCTCATATGAAATTACATGAAGATACAACCAATGCTCATTACCAAGGGTTGGCACAAGAAGCTACAAACCTTCGAATTAAAGCAAATAGTGCTCTTTCCTTTATTGTGCCAGAAATCTTATCCCTATCTGATGGTACTTTAGAAGAATATATGAAGACAGATAATAAAATGAAACTCTATCATCATTATTTAGAAAGCATTGTTCGACAAAAAGAACATATCCTTTCTGCTGAATTAGAACAATTGCTCTCTGAAGCAGGCATCTTAGGACAAGCTCCACAAAAAATATACAATATGATTAATGAAGCTGACCTAAAATTTCCTACCGTTGAAAATGAAAAAGGAGAAACTGTTGAAATTACAAAAGGACGTTTTATCCAACTATTAGAAAGTAGTAATCGAAATGTACGAAAAAACACCTTTGAAAAAGTCTATGATACTTATAATAAACAACGAAATACATTAGCAGCTACCTTAAGCGCTAGTATCCAATCGGATGTCTTCTTTGCTCGTCAAAAAAAATATGATACAGCCCTTGAAGCTGCCTTAGATGAAAATCGAATTCCTACTATTGTTTATGATCAATTGATTGAAACCGTTCACCGTCATCTTCCATTAATGCATCGTTATATGGAACTACGCAAAAAAAGATTAGGGGTTGATGAACTGCATATGTATGATCTATACACCCCTATTGTTAAAAATGTGGACTGGGACATCCCTTTTGAAGAGGCCAAACAAATAACTTTAAAAGGACTCGCTCCTTTGGGAGACGAATATATCCATACTTTACAAAAAGGGTATCAAAAGGGCTGGATTGATGTCTATGAAAATGCTGGAAAACGCAGTGGTGCTTATTCTTGGGGAGCTTATGGAACCCATCCTTACGTTCTTATGAATTATCAAAATACAGTAAATCATTTATTTACCTTGGCTCATGAAATGGGTCACGCTCTCCACTCCTATTATTCTGATGAAGCTCAACCTTATGTTTATGCTGGATATAAAATTTTTGTGGCTGAAGTTGCTTCCACCGTTAATGAGGCCCTACTCATGGAATATCTTTTACAAAACGCAAAAGGTCCTAAAGAAAAAGCATACTTACTTAACTATTTTATGGAACAATTTAGAGGAACTTTATACCGTCAAACGATGTTTGCAGAGTTTGAAAAAATCACTCATTCTATGGTAGAAGAAGGGAAATCCTTAACAGCTGATATTCTTTGTGATCTTTATGGAGAATTAAATCGAAAATATTATGGTCCTCATATGGTAGTAGATCCCCAAATTCATATGGAATGGGCACGAATTCCTCACTTCTATCGAGGTTTTTACGTCTATCAATATGCAACGGGATATTCTGCCGCCATCGCTTTATCGCAAAGAATTTTACACCAAGGCCCCTGTGCCGTAGAAGATTACCTAGGATTCTTAAAAAGTGGAAATTCTGACTATCCTATTGAGGTATTAAAAAAAGCTGGCGTTGATATGTCTTCATCAAAACCTGTAGAAAAAGCACTACAAGTCTTTGGAAGCTTATTAGAACAAATGGAAGAACTATAGAAGAAAACCCTTCCTATTTTGGGTAATAGGAAGGGTTTTCTTATGGTAATTGAATGGTTTTGCCTGCATAAATTTTATTTGGGTTACTAAGATTATTTAATTGTAAAATTGCATCTACCATATCCGTCGTGTTATAAAAACGATAACTAATGTTGCTTAAATTATCCCCTTTTTGGATTGTATATTGTTCCGGTATATTAGGATTTCTAACAACTTCTTTCTTTATCTCTGGTTCTTGCTTCTCTTGAGAAGGTTCCGATGACTCTTCCACTGTTACGGATTGTTCTTGAGACTTCTTTTCCTCTTCTTCTACCACTTCTTCTTTTTCTTGTTGTTGTGATGCTTCTTGTTCTTTGACTGTCCCTTGATCCTCTACTGATTGCTGTGGTTCTTCTTCTTTTTTTTCTACGGACTCTTTTACTATCTGTGAAGTTTGGCTGTCTGTCCCTTCTTTTACTTTGATAAAGTCTTCATCTTCATTCTCTACCTTTTCGATTTCTTGTGCGAACACTCCTTCTATTGTATCTCCTTTAATTTGAGTAAATAAATTAGTATAGGTATAATCCATGGTATTTAATGCTTCTTGCAACCGTTGTATCTGTTCTACATTATAAATAAGTCCTATTCCCATGACTAAACAAATCAATAATAATATGGCACTAAAGGAAGTTAGCATATGTATAATTTTCTTTTGATGTGCCTCTTGTTTTCGATATCGATCTTGCTTTCGATATTGAACAATAACATCCTCTGGTTCTTCCAACACCTTACTTTTAATAACACGATGGTCCAACATATAATCATGCATTTTTTCATTTCGATCATAATAAATAAAATAACCTGGTACTTCTTTCCACTCTTCTTTCCATTGATAAAATTGATCTTGCTTACCTATAGGATCAATCACATATAGAATCTGATAGGATTTTCCAAACCAAGTTTCATGCTGGATATCATGAAAAGAAGTAGCTACCATCCCATAACCAGGTTGGGTATGCATCCAACCTAAAATTTGAGTTCCAGGGAAATATTGTCTTTGTTTTTCCCGAATATAATCCCAAGCTTCTCTCGTAAAATGAGGTTGTCCTTTTTCTATTTCAATAAATTTCCCTTGAATGGCTCCACTAATTAATAAAATTTCTTCCTCCTCTCTTTGTTCATATGTACCTATCAAAACGGCTAATCGTTCTTTTTTCGTATCCCATCTAGCGTATTGATAGAGATAAGTGTGTACATAGTCTTCTAAATAAATTTGAATCCCTTCTTGTATCTCTCCAATTTGTTTTATATTTGTAGGTACACTCAATTCTTTCTTTGGTACCTTTTGAGATGAAGAATCGATTTCAAATTCATTTTGTAAAAATTCATTCATATCTCATCCCCCTTGTATTTCTTCCCTATTTTTTTGTCTTTTGTGGGAGCCATTATTTATTGTACAAGCTTATCTTAACATATTATTTTTACAAATTTTAGTAAATCATGTCGACTAACTCTAAGTTTTTATTGAGGTTTTTCACCAAAAAACGGGTTTCTTTTAAAATTTCAAAAAATTATATATAACCTCTTTTAATAATTATAATTATATGATATACTATGTACGAACAGTATTCTGTTCTCAAATAAGAAGAATATAAGGAGGTTGTAACTATGCAAATATGGCAATGTGAAGTGTGTGGATATGTTCATTACGGAGAAGAAGCTCCTGAAAAATGCCCAAAATGTGGTGCCCCTAAAGACAAATTTGTATTATTAAACGACAACCAAGCACATTTAATAGAAAGTTCTCGAATTACTAATGAAATACATATGGAGGTTTTTGGGCTTTTAGAACAAGTAGCTGCTCTTTGTGAAGAAGGTTCTGAAATCAACCTTGATCCTGGATGTGTTAAAATTTTTGATGAATTATTGGATGTATGTAATGAAAAACAACAAGAAATCATGGCTGAAATTGCAGGACATGTGAAAAAAGGAAAATGGAACTAAAAAAATAGAAAAGTGTCGACACAAGGTCGACACTTTTTTTAGGTAACAACTTCCAAAATCCTTATCAATAATTCACCCCTTTATTGGGTAAGACTATATATATCTTATGAAGGCGGTGATCTTGTTGAATCTTTTAAAACCTAAAACTAAAAATCAAGTTTCCATTGATACAAAAAATCCAACAGCTCTTCATCAATTTACTCAAGCATTTTATCAGTATCTCTGCGAATATAAACAACCTCACCAACCCTTGATTTTACTCTGTATTGGAACGGATCGAGCAACAGGAGACAGCTTAGGTCCCCTAATTGGCTATAAATTACAAACAGTAACCTATAAAAATGTATATATTCATGGTACCCTTGAGGAACCTGTACATGCCAAAAACTTAACAAAAACCCTTGAATCTTTTGAACAAAATTATGAAGATCCTTTTATTATTGCCATTGATGCCTGCTTAGGAAAGATGGAACACATTGGTTTCGTTACTGTAGGAGAAGGTTCCATTAAACCCGGAGCAGGAGTGAATAAAGATCTTCCTCCTGTAGGAGATTTATTTATCACAGGCATTGTCAATTTTAGTGGCTTTATGGATGTCCTTATTTTGCAAAATACTCGCCTAGGGGTTGTAATGAAGATGGCGGAGTTGATTGCCTTTGGTATTCGCCACTCCCTGTGGAAATATGATCAAAGTTCTAATTTCATATCCCCTTCTTTAATCCATCCTTGATGACGCATCCATTTTGTAATAATCCAAGTCAGTAAAGCCGGCAGAATGAAATAAAGCACAATAATTTTCACCAATAGAACCATAGCCATTTCTTTTTCTATCATGGTTTGCCATGTCATGAGGGGTCCTACTAAACCAGATGTGCCCATGCCGGATCCTGCTGGATTATTTTCCATATGAAAAACCAATGTGGAAACGGGTCCTAAAATAGCGCTGGCCAATGTAGGCGGAATCCAAATCACTGGTTTTTTCATGATATTGGAAATTTGAAGCATAGAGGTTCCTAGACCTTGGGCTAAAAGCCCATTGATTCCGTTATCTTTGTAGCTAGCTACAGCAAATCCGATCATTTGAGTAGCACAGCCAACTGTTGCTGCTCCTCCTGCAATACCTGAAAGTCCTAACATCATAGCAATGGCTGCAGAACTGATAGGTAATGTTAATAATATTCCCATCACCGTCGATAAAACAATGCCCATTAGAAAAGGCTGTAATTGAGTAGCCAAACCAATCATCCTACCTAACCATTGCATTCCTTGAGAAACGGGAGGTCCTGCTAAAAGTCCTACTCCTCCTCCAACTGCAATGGTAACAAGGGGTGTAATAATAATATCAAGTCTTGTTTTTCCTGCAATTAACCTACCGATTTCCATACCTATTAAAGCAGCAATAAAAGCCCCTAAAGGATCCCCAGGTCCTTTCAGAAGAATAGCTCCTTCTACAAATAGATCCCCTGATAATATTTTTTCTGCATAAGCTCCTATAAGTCCTGTTACTCCAGAAGCGTAAAGGACTAACTTAGGTACTTGCAGAGTATGAGCAATGGCTACCCCAATCATAGGTCCCATAAGAACAGAAGCTACGTTTCCAAAAGCAGCTAAAAATTGACCTACAGGGTGAGTCCCAAAAATCATAGCGATTTGCTTAATAATCAATCCTACAATTAAGCTACAAAATAACCCCATGGCCATTCCGCTTAAACCATCAATAAAATATCGATGCAATGCTTTTTTTATTTTTTGTTTCATTGCCATTTTATTCAGTCCCCTTTTACATCGTTATTGTATATTCTATTGTCTTGTCACCTTGATTTAAAAAATTTTAACACAAAAAAGTACTTAGCACAAGTACTTTTTTTGTTTTAATTGGCTTTCTATTAAATCCAAAGTTTTTTCATCTCTTGCTTCTACTGTATGAAAATGAACGCCATGGGTTAATCGTAATAAGGGAACTGTTTTATATTGATCCAATTGGTGTATAAAATCTTGAACATCTTTACGATTTTCCACCATAAGACGTGCCGTTAACTCTCCATAAATCGGGTGTTCTACGATGGTATCGATCACTTGTCCTCCCAAATCTACGATGATTTCTAATTCTTCTTGAATTCCTTCTCGATCATGACAAACCATAAATACCCTTCGGGCTGTTTGAGGTTGATAAAGATGAAGAAGATATCCTCTAGGAGTGGCTAGAATTTCTTTTTGCTCTGCTCTTAAAAGTGCAATATCTTGAACAATAACTTGACGACTTACTTTCATTTGTTTTGCTAATTCAGAACCTGAGATTGGCTCTTTTGCCTTTTCCAATACTTCTAAAATTTTTTCTCGTCTCTCCTGTCCTGTCATTCTATCACCCTTTTACTATCTTGTCTTCAAAAAAATTGCTTTTCAAGTTGTCTCAAATATAGACATCCCCCTCATAAACGAAATAAACTAGAAGTAAGCCGTATATACTCCATATGCCACTTCTGTCATGCCCTTACTTCTTATTGGTTTTTATAGGAACAAGGGCTGATAGTCGGAGCAAGAGAAACATATACGAGCTTACTGGAATTTTAGATTTTCAACGTGGATATCTATAAAAACAACTGAAAAAAAGAGCTCCGTTCTTTTACACTATATATTTTTCTTGTTTTTTAGGTCTTGCATCCAGTTCTGCTTTCTTTTCTTCGTACCCAGGTCTTCCAAACATAGCATAGGTTGCATTTTTTCCTTCTTCTACTCCTGGCTGATCAAAAGCGTTAATATTCATCAGTTCCCCTGCAAAACCTGTAGCTACTTCAAAAAAATACAAAAGCTGACCAATTGTAAATTCATTTACTTCTGGAAGGGTAATGGTCATATTCATTTTTTTTGCTTTCATTAAGGCATACTCTGTCGCCATTTGTTCTGTTTGAATTAATTGATTTTGCGTTGTCCCACCTAAAAATCCTAAGCTTGGAATATCCTCGTAAGATTTAGGAATATCTACCGTATTTCTATATTGATCCACACCAATAAATACAATTACCTTATCAAAAGGTCCTTCTGCATAAAGTTGAACTTGAGAATGCTGGTCTGTAACTCCCAAGGCTTTTACAGGTGTTTGACCTACATAAACTTCTTTTCCATCTACATCATATTTCTTTCCTAGGGACTCTGCCCACAGTTGAGCATACCAATCTGCAATATATTTTAATGAATCTGCATAAGGCATCATAACCGAAATATTTTTTCCTTTCTCCATAGCTATGTATTGAAGCAATCCATACATATGCCCAGGATTTTGGAAGATTTCTTCTTGATTACAACGTTGATCCATCCAAGCGGCTCCTGCTAACATCTCTTTAATATCAATACCACACATAGCAGCTGGTAAAAGACCTACAGGAGTAAGTTCTGAAAAACGTCCTCCTACTCCTTCTGGAATAATAAAAGTTTGATATCCTTCTTCTTTGGCAATCTTAATTAAGTTCCCTTTTTCTCGATCTGTTGTACAAACAATGTGTCTTTTTGTCTTTCCGTTGCCTAATTTTTCTTCTAATATCTGTTTAATGATCATAAATTGAGACATGGTTTCGGAAGTGCTACCAGATTTTGTGATAACATTAAATAAGGTCTTTTCAAAATCTAAAATATCAAATAATGCTGGTAATCTCTCTGGATCAATATTATCCACTACATATAATCGGGGATAACCTTTCCTTTTTTCTTTAGGCAATTCATTATAATAAGGATGATTAATAGCTTGTTGTACAGCAATAGGACCTAAGGCTGATCCTCCAATCCCTAATACTACAAAAGCATCGATTTCATCTTTGACTTCCTCTACATAATCAATCATTTCCTCAACAACTTCATCTTGATTATAAGGTAAATCTCTCCAGTCCATTTGTCCATTTTTTCTTTTTTCTACCATAGCCGTAGTGGCCTGCTGAATCTTATTCGAAAGAGATTGAATATCCTTTTCTGTTAATCCTTGTTCTTGAATAAATTCCTCCATCATATGATTAAAATCCAAACGAATATTCATCTTCTTTTTCCAATCCTCATTTTGAAAACGCTGTTGCATTGTAACAATTCCTCCTCACTCTAAATTTATTTTACTTTATAATAACATATATTATAAAAAATTACCAAACCAGTTAAAATATAATTATATCCTGTTTTCTACCTTTTATGTGACAATAAAGTAATAAAAGCTTCTGCTAACTCTGGATGAAATTGTGTTCCTATATTTTTTTCAATCTCTTGTTTTGCTTCCTCCAAAGGAAGAGGTTTTCGATAAGGTCTTGATGTGGTCATGGCGTCAAAAGCATCAGAAATGCCAATGATGGCAGCTTCTAAAGGAAGTTCATCTATTTCCGCCTTATAAGGATAACCTTGTAAATCAAACCTCTTGTGGTGATATTCCACTGCAGTAATAATATTTTCCGGAAAATCCAGTGTTGCTAAAATCACTTTTCCTATGGTGGGATGTTGTTGAACCATGCTAAATTCCTCCTGAGTAAGGGAAGCTGGCTTCAATAAAACCTGAGTTGTAACCCAATATTTTCCTATATCATGTAAAAGTCCTGCTAACACAATGCAATCTTGAGTTTCTTGATCCAGGCCCCAAAGTGCAGCTAATCTTTTCGCATAATAGGCTACACGAAACATATGTCCTTGGGTTCCTATATCTTTATGTTCCAAAGCCTTCCATAAACCATAAATATAGGATTGATTATGGGGAGCTATGGATTGGTACGCTTGATTTATCTGCAACATTTCCATCATTTTATTTGTGATTTTTTTGCTCATCTGTGTCCCCTTTTTCTTATGCTTATTACGCTGTCTTATTTTTCTTTAGAATGTCCTTTGTCCTTACTTTTAAGGTAGATCATATAAACTCTTAAATTGATAACTTTGTTGTTTTAACTCTTTTAAAATTTCATCCAGTGCTTCTGTGTTGGACTTAGAAATGGCATGAAGTAAAATAATAGCACCTGAATGGTGATTTTCCAATACATGTTGATAAGCGGCTTCCTTCCCAGGCTGATCATCCACTACCCAATCTTTATAGGCCATACTCCAAAAAATGGTTTTATATCCTGCTTCTTGGGTGAGTTTTAAAGTGCGCTGGCTATAAAAACCAGAAGGAGGTCTAAAAAAAGGATCAATGGGATGACCCATGACTTCTTCATAATAAGTGGCTAATCCTTGGATCTCATGAATTACTTCTTCATCGGATAAGGTTGTTAGATTAGGATGAGTAATGGAATGATTCCCCACTACATGTCCTTCTTCAATCATTCTTTGAACCAATTCCTGGTTTTGTTCTACATAAGGTTGAGTAACAAAAAAAGCTGCTTGTACCTCATTTTCTTTTAAAATATCTAAAATACGAGAGGTATACCCATTTTCATATCCTTCATCAAAAGTCAAATAAAGGACTTTTTCTTTTGTATTTCCCAAATAATAAGTGTCAAAATCAGTAATATTGATTTCTTGTTGTGCTCCTGGTGGCAAATGTTCTTTGTTTCGCTTAAACCACCAACTTTTTTGTTCATTTGAGATTGTTGAATCTTGGTTTTTACTTTGCTGATTCTCTGTTTTTTGAGCTTGATCTTGGTTTTTTTGATCTTCTACTTTTGGGGTCTCTGCTTTCTGATCTTGGACCTTTTTATCTTCTGCTTTTGGGGTTTCTGCCTCCTGATCTTGAACTTTTTGATCTTCCACCTTGGGAGTTTCTATTTCCTGATCTTTTGTTTCCTGATTCTCTACCACTTGTATGGATTCTTGGGATTTAGATAAAGGCTTTTGTTCTACATTGGTTGAGATATTGGTACAATTTGTGAAAAAAATAATACCGATACAAAAAATCAATATTTTAAACTTCATTTGTTTTTTCATGGAGTCATCCCCTCATATTGTACATTTTTTCATTTTTATTATATCATCTTTTATGAAACATAGCTATGATTTTGACTAGAATCCATCCTTGACTTTATTTTTAAAATGGATTACCCTTAAAAAAAACACAAAGGAGTTCATGCTATGAGTAAAGCAAATGAAAATAAAAAAAGAAAAGAACAGACTTTATATAATACAGCCTTTGAACTCTTCACAACAAAAGGAGTCCAAAATACAGCAATTAATGATATTGTTCGGGAAGCTGGCATTGGTAAAGGAACCTTTTATCTTTATTTTAAAGATAAATACGATATCTTAGATAAGCTAGTTATCCGTAAAACCTCTGCCCTGATTAAAGAGGCTGTAGAAAAAACCCAAACAGAGAACACACAAAAATCCATTGATGAGCTACTAGATATTATTGATTATATTGTAGAATATCTTAATAATAATAAACTCCTTCTAAAAATGATTTATAAGAATCTCTCCTGGGGCATTTATCGAAAAGTATTTCATAACCCTGATGCCTTTCACAACTCTCATTCTATCTACCAAAGTTTTTCACAAATGATCGAAGAAGAAAATTTACCCATTGATAATCCAGAAATCACCTTGTTTCTTATACTAGAATTAACGGGTTCGGTTTGTTATAGTGCCATTATATTAGAAGAACCTGCTCCCATGCATGTTATGAAACCCTACTTGTTTGATGCTATTCGAAAACTGCTAGGAGATAAAAACTTGCAAAAAGACTAAGTCTTTTGCAAGTTTTTTTGTGAGTTTTTTTTATGGTTTCTTATTGACCGATGGTCATTTTTGTAGTATCATAGGCTCTAAAGAAAAATGACCATCGGTCACATTTGAAAGGATGATTGTATGAGGAGTTTTGGTCGTTGGATTGGACGTCATCGTGTTACTGTATTAGTTGTATCCCTACTCCTTCTAATTCCTTCTTTTATAGGTATTAAACATACGCAAATTAATTATGATATTCTTACCTATCTACCTAAGGATTTAGAATCTGTTGCCGGTCAGGAAATACTTAACGACAATTTTTCTAATGCAGGAATGTCCATGTTAATTATTGAAAATATGGCTCCGCGGGATGTCTTATCCTTAAAAGAAAAAATCAATGCAATTAATGGTGTGGAAAATGTAATTTGGGTTAGTGATCTATTGGATATTACAATTCCAAAAGAAATACTACCAGACAAAGTTAAAGATGTTTTTTATCAAAAGGATTCTACTTTGCTTTTTATTCAAATGAGTGAATCCTCTGCCACAGAAACAACTCAAAACGCCATCGAAGAAATACGTTCTTTATTGGATGATGGCAGTTACTTAAGTGGAGTTGGCGCTATTATGAAAGACACCATTGCTTTGTCTGATCGAGATACTCCCTTTTATGTAGCCATTGCCGTACTATTGGCTACTCTTGTATTGGCTCTTACCCTAGAATCTACATTTGTTCCCCTTATTTTTCTCAGTAGTATTGGGATTGCCATCATTTATAATCTAGGAACCAATGTATTTTTTAAAGAAATTTCTTATATTACGAAAGCCTTAGCAGCTGTGCTACAGCTGGGAGTAACCATGGATTATTCCATTTTCCTCTTGCATCGTTATGAAGAAGAAAGAAATCATTTTGATGATCATGTGGATGCTATGGGAGAAGCCATTGCTAAAACAGCTTCCTCGGTTACTGGTGCTGCTGTCACTACCATTGCTGGTTTCTTAGCCCTTGCTTTTATGCAATTAACCATCGGAAAAGATATTGGTTTTGTTATGGCTAAAGGAGTTTTCCTCGGTATTCTTTCTACCTTAACAGTACTACCTGCTATGATTTTGGTTTTTGATAAGATGATTCACCGTTTCCATCATGGTACAGTACTTCCCTCGTTTCATAAAACTTCTGTTTTTGTAACCAAGCACTATCCTTGGTTTGCTATTTTATCCATACTCTTATTTATTCCTGCTTTTTATGGACAACAAAATGCAGAAGTATACTACAACTTAGATGAATCACTACCAAAAGATATGCCTTCTATCATTGCCTTAACAAAATTAAAAGAGGATTATCATATGATGACAACCCATATGGTTGGGGTTCCTACAGAAGTACCTTCTTATCAGATTCAAGAAATGATGAAAGAAATTGAACAGGTTCCTGGAATTGAACTAAGCATTGGTTATGATAAGTTAGCTGGTACTGCCCTACCAGAATCATTTATTCCGGAAGATTTAAAATCCAGCTTTATTAGTGATGACTATAAATTAATACTGATTAACTCAGAATACAAAGGGGCTACCCCAGAAGTTAATCAACAAATTGAACTTTTAAATCAAATTATTAAAAGTTATCACCCTCGTACTTTTATAACAGGTGAAGGTGTTTTATCAAAAGACTTAATTCAGGTCTCTGATACAGATTTTAACCGAGTGAATATTATTTCCATTATGGCTATTTTTATTATTTTGTTATTTTTATTTACTTCTATTTCTGTACCTATATTACTTGTTGCCTCCATTGAGCTAGCTATCTTTATTAATATGGGAATTCCTTATTATACAGGAGCAGCCATTCCTTTTATTGCTTCTATTGTCATTGGTTCTATTCAATTAGGAGCTACGGTAGATTATGCTATCCTACTTACCAATCGATTTAAAGAAGAATTAAATGAAGGGCATGATAAAGTCACAGCTATGAGGATCGCTTTACAAAGTTCTGCTAGATCCATTGTTACTAGTGCTTTAACCTTTTTTGGCTCTACCATTGGAGTCGCTTTGATCTCTAAAATTAGTATTATTCGTAGTCTAACTTTAATGATTGCTCGTGGTTCTTTAATTAGTATGTTTGTTATTTTACTCATTCTCCCTTCGATTCTTATTATTTTTGAAGGAGTCATTGCTTCTACTAGCTTCCGTTGGCGAGAAAAAAGCACTTTAAAAGAAAGGAGTCATTTATCATGAAAAAAGTAAAATCTTTCATCGCTTTATTATTAAGTACTACCCTTGCTTTTAGTTCTGTGGCTTATGGAGCCACTCTTCCTAAAAAAGAAGAAACCGTATATGTAACCTTAACTCCTACAGGATCTAACAAGGAAACTATTGTAAGTAACTGGATTCATCGTGAGGATACTAGCCAACCTATCCAAGACTTTTCTTCTTTAAAAGAGATTACAAATGTAAAGGGTGAAGAACAACCAGAACAAAAAGGAGAAGATTTGATCTGGAACACAGATAAAGAAGATCTTTTTTATCAAGGAAAAACAGATAAAGAACTTCCTCTTTCCGTTCAAATCCAATATTTCTTAGATAATCAAGAAATTGCTCCTGAAGAATTAGGTGGAAAAAATGGCCACTTGAAAATCAAGCTAGAAATCCAAAATAATGAAAATCACCAAAAAACAGTACAAGGCAAAAGTCGGAAAGTATTTACTCCTTTTGCGGTAGCCGTTGCTATGAACTTTCCTTTAGATACATTCCAAAATATTCAATCCAATACAGGAAAAATCATATCCGATGGTACAAGAAAAATGGGAGTCTTCACTATATTCCCAGGTATGAAAGAGAGTTTTGAAAAACAACCTAATTTTATTGATCTTCCTGACTTTATTGAAGTAACGGCTGATGTAGAAAATTTTGAAATGGGACCTATTTTTATCACAGCTACCTCCAATATACCTAATCTTGATCAATTAGATGAAATAAAAGATCTAGATGAACTGATTGACGGCATTGATCAATTGGAAGAAGCCAGTAAACAATTGGCTGAAGGAACAGATACCTTAGCTGAAGGTCAACATCTTTTATATGAAAATCTAGTAAAATTTACAGACGGATTTAAGAAATATAGCCAAGGTAGTGATCAACTCTTACATGGTATCGATCAGCTTCACCAAGGTTCCATACAAGCCAAAGAAGGGGCTACTCAAGTCGCTAATGGCCTAAAGGCTTTTGATGCAAATATGGATCAATGGAGCCAAGGGGCTACTCAATGGAGTGCTGGAGCTTTGGAATATGGGAAACAAAGTACTGAGTTTGCCAAAGGTGCTCTTGCTGTAAGTCAGGGTACACAAGAGATTGTTACTGCAAGTCAACAATTATCCAAAGGTGTAAATGAATTAACATCTGGAACAGAACAATTAATCCAAGGTCAAAACCAAATTTCTAAAGGCATGATGGAAAGCATTGAGGGTATCCAATCATTAAAGGCTGGAAAAGAAAAAGAACAAAAGGTAGTTTCTCTTCTACTAGAAGGAACAGAACGACTAAATCAAGCTGTAAGTGTACTGGATAAAATTCCAGGTACCACAGGAATCGTAGAAAAACTAAGAGAAGGATTAAACAAACAACAAAGTACACTTCTTCAACTGCAAAAAGCCAATGAACAATCTTTGCAAGGCTTTATTGCCTTAGAACAAGGATTACAACAACTTCAAGCTGGAAGTGTACAAATGGCTGAAAAACTAGGTGAATTACAACAAGGACAAAACCAAGTAGCTCAAGGATTAAATGCCTTAGGAGAAGGTACAAAATCCCTAGAACCTGCAGCGAAACAATTAATGGAAGGCAGTCAAGGGTTAGCTACTGGTGCTGCCAAGCTCCAAGAATCTGGTACTCCATTAATGGAAGGTGCAAAAGGACTAAAAAAAGGTTCTTTGGCTTTGACCAATGGAGCACAAGAAGTAGCTAACGGTGTTACCCAACTTACAAAAGGAACAGAAGAATTAAACGCTGGAGCTAAGCAGCTCAAAGAAGGAAAAGAAGCCCTCGATCATGGTTCTACTCAACTGGTAGATGGGGCTGAAAAGTTAGCAGAAGGAACAGAAGAATTAAAAGAACATATGCATGAATTCTACGAAGAAGGAACTAAAAAATTGCATGATGAGGTATCCTCTTCCCTCGATGATGTGGATGAAGTTTTAGAAATGAAAGATGTCTTGGTTGATTTATCTAAAGAATATCGAAGTTTCTCCGGTACTGCTGAAAATATGGATAGTTCTGTTAGCTTTGTAATGCGAACAGAAGAAATTAAACGTCCTGAAATCAAAAAGCAAATGGTGCTGCCTTTAGAAGAGAAAGAAAATACATCTTCCTCTTTCTTAGAAAAATTATTTTCTTTCTTTAAAAAATCTAAATAACTCCCCCTTTTATTATATATTGAAAAAGACTCGTTATCATCATAAAATGGTAACGAGTCTTTTTTACTTTTATTTTTGTTTTTACAGCAATTTAATAACCCCTAATACTAAAATAATACCACTAGAAATAACTTTAAGAGTGTATTCAGAAAAGAAAATGCTAGTTTTTTCGCCTATATAGGCCCCTACTTTTAAAAAAATAGTATTCATCAAAGCCAGGGCAAAAACAAACCAACCTAAATGAACCTTATAAGCAGATGCGGAGAGTCCCACAATAATAGTATCTAAAGCTAATGCTGTTCCTATATACAAAGCTTCTTTACTGTCAATGGTTCCTGATTGATCCATATCACTGGAGATAGGTTCCTGTATAATGTCAATAATAATATTTAAAGATTTTATTTTCCACTTTTTTAGAACTGTTGGTTTAGTAAGATAAGCATAATGCATATGCCAGATAGCTTGCGCCAAAAGAAAACATCCAAAAGCAATCAGTAAGATAGAACCTATTTTTTTCATTTGATAAGGAGTCGTAAAAACTAAAAATAACTGCCCAATTCCAAAACTCCCCATAAGGAATGCAATTGATATTCCTATTATAATAAGTAAAGATAAAGGCTTTATCTTGATCTTTTTAATTCCATAACTCATTCCAATCCCTAAGCTATCTAAACTAATGGAAATCGCTAATAAAAGGATATCCACAAAACCCCTCCTTTATCCTCTTTATCTATAATACTATATGTTTTGGGGAAGGATTTTGCTACTCTTTGTTTTATGCTAATATAGATATCCTTTCTGTTCTTCGACTATTAAAACAAAAATAAGCCATATATCCCCTCCACATGCGACTTCTTAAATAGAGAATGGAGGTTGTTCTTTACAATCCTTCTATTAAGATCTTTAGAAACAACTCAAAAGAGAAGTCGGAACAGGAAAGTGATATACGGCTTACTTCTAATTTATTTTATTTTAATTAAAAACCAAATAATTATAGTAAAGGATTTTCGTGTTTTGCTTTAAGCCTTGCCCATCTTCGATCTATTTCTTCTTGAGAAGCTTTTACGATATCTTCATATTCTGGAGCTACCAGATGTTTTGTTCTTCCCATCATTTTATAAAAATCAATCAAAGGAATTTTTTTATTTCTTGCTTCAGGGTCATAAGTAATAGTTGTAATTCCTTGTTCTACTTCATAAAGGGGATGGTAACAACTATTGACTCCTGCTTCAATGACACTTCTCTCATATCTTGGATTATCACCCCAGTTTAGCGGACATGCAGATAAAGCTTTTACATATGCCATTCCATATTCATTGGCATATTTTTGTGCTTTGGCTGCTTTTTTGATAAAGTCAGTAGGATGGCTTTCAGCTACCGTTGCAACATAAGGAATACCTGTAGCTGCAAAAATTTGTGGTGTATCTTTATTAAAAGTTGTTTTTCCTCGTTGTGCCTTTCCAATACCAGATGTGGATGTCTTAGCTCCTTTTGGTGTTGAATAAGACAATTGATATCCTGTATTCATATAACCACCATTATCATATTCCATAATGATCATGCGATGGTTACGTAAGGCTGCTCCAATGGCAGGTCCCATTCCAATATCCATACCACCATCACCAGTGATCATAACAAAAGTAAAATCATCACCTTCTGGAATTTCTCCACGGCGTTGACGCTCATGGAACATTTCTACTAAACCGGATAATGTAGCTGCTCCATTTTGGAATAAGTTATGGACATAACTAACCCGAAATGCAGTTTTAGGATATCCTGTAGTAACAACCATTCCACAACCTGTATGGAATAATAAAACTACATTACCTTCGATTCCTTTTAGCAACATATTTACATTTACAGGAATACCACAGCCTGGGCAAGCCCCATGCCCCCCTGTCAAACGCTTAGGCATAATAGTTGTATTTTTTACCATTCCGCCTTTTACATCTACTTTTCCTGTTTCTTCATTAAAAGTAGCGATGGTAGTACCCGGTCTGGATTCTTCTTCTGTTATAGGATTAAAGTACATTTGAGGTTCGTATCCTTCGATCCCCTTATAATGTCCATAATAATCAAATTTTTGTTCTGCTTTTCCTGCTTGTGCAATATCATAAGAACGATTTAACATCTCTACAGCATCTTCTATGTAGAAATCTTTACCGCTCAGTCCATATACTAAACTAACTACTTCGATATTAGCACGGTAGTCTTGTAATGTTGCTTTTAACTCAAGGGACATATTCCCTCCACCAGCACCATAACTATCTTGACGATCGGCAACAACAATGGCTTTTACATCTTTACAAATTTCATAAAGTTCTGCTTTGGGCCAAGGTCGAAGTACATTGGAAGTAAATACCCCAACTTTTTTACCTTCTTTTCGAAGCTGATCCACAGCCATGCAAGCTGTATCATAACTTGATCCCAATACAAATAAAGCAGCTTCTGCATCTTCCATCTTATATCCTTCAACCATGTTATAGGTTCTACCTGTAAGTTCGCCAAACTCTGTAAACACTTGTGGAATAACCGTTCTAGCTTCTTCCATCGCAAGATGAAGTTGGAACTTATTATTCATTAAATCAGGCTCATTCATATAAGATCCAATGGTAACAGGCTTGTCCTTATCT
>JAAYNZ010000205.1 GCA_012520595.1 Candidatus Epulonipiscium sp.
CGATCCTCTTGTTCAAACTATTTTACCTATTGAATTGTATGGTTGGGCCATGCCCTACCATAATCCCTATTATGATCCTTATTATCGATTATATTTAGGGGTTGATATAAAAACAGATATTGATTGGAAAAGCAATTAAACGATAGGTAATGCAATTGATACATCGTTACTAACTTATGACTTTTATCGTACATTAGTAGGGATGTATTTTTTATGTATTTAAAATACAATATGTTAAAATAGAGGTAAGGACTTAAGGTTTCTTTAATTTACCTAAAAAAACTATCACCTTAAGTCCAAAGGAGGCAACTATGAAGAAAAAACCAAATATTTTATTTTTAATGAGTGATGAACACCGATTTGATATCTCTGGTTTTGCCGGAAATCCCATTATCAGAACCCCTCATCTTGACCACTTGGCCAAAGATGCTGTGGTCTTTAATAATGCTTATACCCCAGCTCCAATATGTATTCCTGCTAGGCAATGCATGGCTGCTGGTCAGCTTCCTAGAACTTGTGGCGTGGAAGTATATGGTGAGGATCTACCTATCAATTATCAAACCTTTGCAAAAACCCTTGCCCAAAATGGTTATAAAACGGTAGCAGCTGGAAAGTTACATCATTATGGCATTGATCAAATGCAAGGCTGGTTACAACGTATTGCAGGAGATTGTGAAGTCTCTTTAAAACATTATCTTGAAAAAGATCAATCTACTATTTCCACATCAGATAACACCATAGGAATGTTACAATCTGGATTGAAATGGAATGATAAAAAAGAAATTTTGCGTGCTGGCCCTGGAATATCTGCCTACGCCAGAAAAGATCAATTAGCCATCCAAGGAACTAAAGATTTTATTTATCAATATTTTATCGATAGCTATTATGATCGTGCAACTCCTGAGCAACCTTTACTATTATATGTAGGACTGTTAAATCCCCATTATCCCTATATTGCTGAACAAGAATTATTTGATTATTATTTAAATCGGGTAAAACTTTATGAGAACCAAGAACCCTTTAATCATCCATTTTTAGGTAAATGTTCAAATTATGAACCTTTGATTCCAGGAAAAAATATTTCTGTTCGTGATATAAAACGAGCCATGGCTGCTTATTATGCTAATGTCGAAACCATAGACCGACAATTTGGTGAAGTAATGAAAGCTTTAGAAAATGCAGGACAAAATTTAGACGATTGGATCATTATTTATACTTCTGATCATGGCGAAATGTTAGGTGAACATGCTATCTGGGAAAAACAACGATTTTTTGAAGGAAGTGTAAAAATTCCTTTATTCATACGATATCCACAACGATTTGGTAAAACCATTGTAAAAGAAAATGTAAATCTTATTGACTTATTTGCTACTTTATGTGAATTAACTAATACTCCCATTCCAGGTGGATTGGATAGTCGAAGTCTCGTACCTCTACTGGAAGGAAAAGCTGACAAATGGAATAATGAAACCATATCCCAATTTAATGGCATAAACCTAATGATTAAACAAAACAATATTAAATACCAATGGTACGAAACAGATGCATCTGAAGTCTTATTTGACCTAGAAAAAGATCCGACAGAAAGTAGAAATCTTATTTGTGAACCTATGTATCAACCTTTACTTCCTGCCTTTCGAAAACGTAGAGATGAGCTAGGTTTTGGACCAAATGCAGATCCCCATTATAAAAACGCTGGTTACTATGACTAACAATAAATCTTATTAAGTCCTTTGACAAAATAAGGCAAACTGGAATCAATGATCGTGATTCCAGTTTGCCTTATTTATTTTTTATGCTTTTTTCAAAAAATCTTCCCTTTGGGGGGTAAAGATATCTACTATGATAGAATCTTCTAAAGCAACAACTCCATGTGGAATGTTAGGACCTACATAATAAGTATCCCCAGCTTTTAAAATTTCCTTTTTTCCATCCAATTCGAATTCAAAACTACCTGCTACAATATAACTGACTTGTTCATGTGGATGAGTATGGACAGTGCCTACAGCTCCTTTTTTAAAATGCACCTCTACGGTCATCATCTTTCCACCTGTAGCTAGTATTTTTCTTTGAACTCCTTCACCCGCAGTTTCTAAAGCAACAGAATCATTTTTTATAATCATAAGTATACCTCCTTTATTATCGATCTACATAGGCTTTATTACCGATAAACTCTTGTAATTGAGATAATGTTGGAAATCCTTCCATATCTCCATGAACCAATACGGCCATAGCTCCTACTCCATTTCCCCACTGAGCACATTCTTGTAAGGGCAATCCTCGCAAAGTACCAGCTAAAAATCCAGCAGCAAAACCATCACCGGCACCTACACTATCTTCCATCTGTTTTACAGGATAACCAGCTACGTAATGAGCTTCTTTACCATCCACTACATAACATCCTTCTTTCCCTAATTTTACTGCTACACGGCTACATCCCATAGCAAGGAAAGCTTGAGCTAATTCTTCTGGATCTTCAATTCCTAGTAATAACTTTCCTTCATCAATGCCTGGGAAAATAATATCTGCTTTTTTAGCTACTTCCAATAAAATAGGCCTTGCTTCTTCAATGCCCCATAACTTTAAGCGAATATTTGGATCAAAGGAAATTTTTACTCCTGCTTCCTTAGCCACATCAATCGCTTTTAACACAGTCTCTCGTGCCTCTGCTGATAAAGCCATTGTAATTCCCGTAATATGCAAAACCTTAGCATTTTTAATATAATCTTCATCCAAATCTTTTACGGATAAAGTGCTGGCAGCTGAATTTTTACGATAATAATATACATTCGGATTCACATGAGCAAAACGTTCCTTAAAAAGCAAGCCTGTGCTATGTTTAGCATCCGTCGTTGTTCTAGAAACATCCACTCCTTCCCCGCGAATGGTGGAAACAATATAACGTCCGAATTCATCTTCACCTACCTTAGAAAACCATCCAACAGAATGCCCTAATCTAGCTAAAGCTATAGCTACATTGGACTCTGCACCAGCAATGGATTTGTGAAAAGTATGAATATAACGCAATGGTCCTCTCGTATCTGGATTAAATAAAATCATGGTCTCTCCAAAAGTAACCACATCCATTTGTTCCATAAAAACCCCTCCTCTGCTAATAAAATCATTGTACTTACATTTTAATTATTCTGATGGTTCGTATTATGAAACTCCGTTTTGTATTGTGAAATTATACTCTTATTGTACCTAATTTATCAGAAAAAATCAATCCACAAAATTTACTAAATAAAATCAAAGTAAAAAAAATATCTATAGATACCCAAGATCAAATTCTACTTTTGCAAGGATCTATATACTTTTTTGCCCCGACTTTCCTTCCGATGATAGAAGTCGCAGTTTAAGCAAATATAGATGCTTACTATAAGATATTTAAACTTATGAGAGTGGATATGGGTATTAGGATAATCTTTTTATAAATTCATAGACCAAATGAGCCGTAAGGCCCCACAACGTTTCTTGTTTTAGTGGATAGACATAGATGGGATATTTATGGCTTCGAGTCCAAGGTTGAGTATAGCTAGTAGGAATTCCAGGAAAATCTCCAGCAGGAAATAAAATTGTTTGAGCCCCCTTGGCATCAATTTCAAAGGGCTGCATTTCGATATTAATGCCATATCGTAAAGGCTCCTTCTCTTTAAAATAAGATACAGGAACGGTAAAAGCCTTTTCTACCTCTTGTAAATTTAATTTCATTTCTTCCAAGGAATCCACATTGGCAATAGCAATAAAAGCTTCTACCATAACACCTGCTGGTGTAATCAAAGTTCCTAAAGGTCCTACTACATCTAATTTTGATCTAGGAATCCCCATTTCTTCTTCTGTTTCTCGAAGAGCCGTTTCTAAAAAATCCATATCTGTCGGATCCTGTTTACCACCTGGAAAACATATTTCTCCACCTTGAGAAATATGGACAGATCTCTTTTGAAAAACAAAATGATATTCTCCCTCTTGCCAAAGGAGAAGAACGCAAACTCCTGTTTTAAAAAAATCTTCGTAACCTAATAGAAACGAAGATTCTTTAGAAAGTTTTTGTTTCAATAAAACCAGTTGTTGCTTATTCAATCAATATCACTTCTTTCGTTCTTTAACGTAATATACTTCAAGGAAGAATGATTTTGTTATTTTTATACACAGGAATCCTGTCATATAAATCTTCCTGTATACAATATAAAATATCTGACTGAAATCCTTGTTCTATTAAATACCTACAATGTGCCCCTTGTTGAATGAAAGGTAGCAATGAATTTTTATGACCTTCATATAATGCTTGAAGAGCCACCCCAAAATCTGTGGTTTTGATGGATGTTAATTGATTTAATGAACTGATTATTTTTCCTGCGCAAAGCCCATCTTCTAATGAAAAAATACCATTTGTTCCTGCACAAACCAAAACCACATCTTTTTCTTCTTCTAATAATTGATTGGCTACAGCCTTTCCATTCAAAAAAGATCCAATATATAATGTATCACTTTTTTCTGCTCCCTTAATCCCTTGGGTACCATTGGTTGTTGTTAGAATCAATGTTTTGTTTTCTACAGCTTTTTTTGTATATTCCAAAGGAGAATTCCCAAAATGAAAACCTGGGATTGGTAATCCTTTTCTTTCTCCACTTAATCGATACTCATCTGTACTACCTTTTTGATAAATGGAAAAAGCTTCCCCCACTTCTCGAACAGGAATAATGGCTTTGGCTCCATGATACAAAGCAGTAACAATAACAGATGTAGCCCTTAAAACATCAATGACTACCGCATTTTTATGAATCAACTTCGATTCGATAATGTCTTTTGCAGAGGGAATAATATCAATGAACATTCTTTTCATCCTTCGCTTTTTAAATTCTATCATACTATTCTGATATTTATCCCTATTTTATCATCAGAAAGTTTTTGGGTCAAACCAATTAGTACCCAAAAATCCAATTTGTAATATAAATCGAAGCAATAATTCCTGCTATATTGGCACATAACGCTCCGGCTAAAGTATATCGAGTTTTTTTTATATTAACGGTCATAAAATAAACAGATAATGTATAAAAAATAGTCTCTGTACACCCCATCATTACAGAGGCTGCTCTTCCAATAAAAGAATCTGGACCATAGGTTTTAAATAGATCAAAAACCAGCCCATTAGCGGCTGAAGAAGAAATCGTCCGCATCAAAGCCAAAGGAACCAATGGAGGTGGGAAACCAATACGTCTAACAAAGGGAGCCAAACAGTTTGTCACTAAATCAAGTGCTCCAGATGCTCGAAACATTCCAATCGCCACCATGAGACCAATAATGGTTGGCATAATATGAATAATGGTTTTAAAACCCTCTCCTGCTCCTTTAACAAAGGTATCAAACACCTCCACTTTTTGCAAAACACCATATAATAAAATACTAAAAAAAACAAGAGGAATCATTAAATCAGAAAGAAATAATACCCATTTCAATATGCATACACCCTTTCTAATATTTTTCCTACAATAATTCCTACCCC
>JAAYNZ010000206.1 GCA_012520595.1 Candidatus Epulonipiscium sp.
ATTTTTCAGCTATTTTTTGCATCGCTTGTAATTGCTGGTTGCTACTGTGCTCTTGAAATCCCCATTCTACAAAAAAGCCATCTATATGAGCTGTCTTTGCTAATAAAATCTGGTATTCTATATAATCTGGATCGTTTTGGGACTGCATGCCTACAATAGGATAAGCCGTAGCAGCAATCTGGTTTCGGCCATCCTTTCCTATTAAATCACCATTATAGTTAACAAACGTATCTGTTGTCTTACTTTTTGAGGCATTTCCTGTATAACTCCATAAACCAGTACTTCCTTGTATATCCCTTGTATAACGTGGTCCATGATAATCTGCATAAACCTTTTTAGGCTTCTTCTCTTGTTCTTGAGCTGGCTTATCTTCCCCCTCTGTATCGTCTACCTTTGGTGATTCTGGTTCTTCAGGATCTTGGTTGTTATCTTCAGCAACTTGAAAAACTTGTAGTTCCCTTACAATAAAGTCTCTTCCTTTTTCTGTGCATACCAATCGAACCTTATCTGTACTGATAAGTTCTTTAAAATGAACTTCTAAAAAGTTCTCTTTGTTTTCTATCAATAGAAAGTCAGGAACATCGATCCATTCACCTTGGGCATTATACTGAAGTTTTCCACTCCCTAAAACTTTACTGCCGTCTTCATTTCCTGTATAAAGGTGAGCTCTATCTATTTTAAATTCTTTACCAAAATCAACTTCAATCCAATGTTCCTCATCGTCATTATTTATATGAGGTTGCCAAAATACATCCTCTGCTACTCTATCACCATCTACAATAAAACAAGGATATTTTCTCGTATCAAGGCCAGAAGATCCTCCATCATGATAAGAACTTGCTATTACTTTTTTTCCATAAGCGATGTTGTTATCACTATTTTCATTATAAAGAACAATTTCTTTAATTCGAAAAGGTTCCATACCTGTGTAAAGAAATTTCACTTTATTGGTTTGAACTGGCTTTTCAAAATAAGTAGTATTTGCTTGTTGTTGGTTATCTACTACTTGAGATCCTGGGATATCCTGCCACTGTACACCATCCCAATATTGAAAAATATAATTTTTTGCTACATCATCTACTTTTCCTGCTGCATCAAATCCACTAAAAACACCGGAACCAATAAGGGAATACTCTTCTTGTAAACTGATTTCTATAAAACTCCCTTGGGCCTGTTTCCCAGATACATACAGTCTGCTATTTTGTTCACCTACGGCTCCATTAAAAAACCCATCTACCACTTTAGGTACATCTGGTGAATTAATATTGGATGTAACTTCTTTTCCCAGTGCAATATTCCCATAATTTTCATTTCCTTCTTCTGCGTGAACTTCCTTTTTAAAACCTAGCCCAGGCATTAAAAAAACATTTAAAAAAAGGGCTGCTGTCATGGCTATAGCTATTTTTTTCCTTGCTTGAATCTGAAACATTACCTATGCACTCCTTCCATTTTCTTCTGATTGATAAAATTCCCTTCCCTCATAAATAGAGAGAAGGGAATCAATAAGCCTACTTTATATTGGATAATTTTTGTTGGTAATCTTTATATGATGTTGTATAGATTTCTTCTAATTCTTTTGCTCCGTTTTTCTCAAGGTCTTGAATAAATTGATCCATTTCCTCAAGAGATTTTTCTCCTGTAATAAATTTAACTGTCATTTCTGTTACCATTGTATTAAGGTTTACGTTTAGGTTATTAATTTTTTCTTGTTGTTCTTCTGTAAAAGTTAAGTTTATTTTATAGTTGTTTTCATATAATTCTACATCTTTTTTGTATTGTTCGAACATATCTGCTACAGGTTGAGCAAACATTGTTACCCCATCGTCTTTAGAAACTCTCATAAAGTTAAGGTTATTAATACCTAATTCATTATCTGCTTCAATCGTTCCTTCTGGATTATAAGATGCTTTAATGTTTGATGCAAATTTTTTCTTATCTCCATCTTCAATATAGGTAACATCTTTTTCACCCCATTGGAATAAGGTTGTAGCTTCATCAGTAAACATATAATCTACGATTTCTAATATACGATCTAAATGTTTTGTATTGGTGGAAATTCCCCAAGAGGTAAAAGTACCTACAGATTGAGCTACATTTAATCTTTTGGTTTTGTTTGTATTGGTGGTTAAAGGCATCATAAGATCCCAATTAAAATCCTTATCTTCTGGATGAAGCTTTTTATAAGCTTCATTTGCATTGGTAGCTCGTACACCATAATCTACTGTAAAAACACCGGCTCCATTTACCATTTTTTCTTCCCATTGTTGAGTCGATGCTGTAAAGAAGTCTTGATCTAATAACTCATCTTTCCACATCTTATTCATGGTTGTAAGTAATTCTTTATATCCTTCATGTAAAGGTCCAAATTCCCATGCATCTTTTTCTTTATTATAATACATTCCTACATCTGTGTTGTAATAAGGTCCAAAGGTATTTAAAAAGTTAATCTTGTTTCGATTAATAACTCCTGCAATAGAAGGTTCTTCTTTTTTAATTGTTTTTAAAACATCATAAAGATCATCAAATGTTTCAGGCATGGAAAGGTTATATTTTTCAACTAAATCTTTTCGGATCATAGGTACTTGTTTAAAGTTAACCGAGTCAGTGGCAAATCTTGGTATAAAATAAATGTGTTCATCAGATGCCATACAAGATGTATATACTGCTTTATCTTCTTTCATGTATTTTTCAAAATTAGGCATCTTATCAAAATGTTCATCAACTGGAACTAAAGCTCCTTTAGGACCTATGTCTTTGGCATTCTCATCAATAATAGGACAAACTACGTCTGGAAGCTGATTGGATGCAATTAAAAGTTTTAATTTTTCAGAATGAGCATCTTTTGTGTTTAAAAGAAATTTAGCATCTACATTAAATTTATCCTTGAATATTTTTTTAGCTAAAAATTGTTTATCATCGGTTCCTTTATTATTTAGAAGCATAAATTCAATTTCTACAGGAGCCTTTTCTTCTGTCTTTTGTTCTACCTTTGTTTCTTCCTGTTTTACTTCTGATGCAGGTTGTTTTTGATCTTTCTTTTCTCCACACCCTACAAGGGTTCCTGCCATTAAAGCTACTGCTAAACCAATGGATAAGCCTTTTCTCCAATACTTGTTATTCATTTGAGTCCCTCCGTTTTTTATACTTGTACTTATATTTTTATTATCTTTTTTAACCCTTTAAAGAACCAATCATAACTCCTTTTACAAAATACTTCTGTATAAAAGGATACACACATAAAATAGGAATTAAAGCAATGACAATGGATGAACTAATCAACATTTCGCTCGTTGGTGGAGATTGTCCAAAGGCTTCTGCTAAATCTCCTGCCATATCTTGAAATGTCTGCTCTACGATCATCTCCCTTAATATAATTTGAAGAGGATATAATGCCCGATCTTTAAAATAAATCATTGGGGCAAAATAAGAATTCCAATGTCCTACGGCATAAAAAAGACCGATGGTAGCAATTACTGGTTTTGAAAGAGGTAAAACAATTTTTAGATAAATTTGAAGATCGTTTCCTCCGTCAATTCGTACAGATTCAAAAATCTCTTCTGGCAATCCTTGCATATAGGTACGAACAATGATCATATTGTAAGTACTAATGGCCCCAGGTATAACAATGGCCCATATGGTATTATACATCCCTAACCATTTTATTAGTAAAAAATTAGGTATTAAGCCACCACTGAAAAACATTGTTAAAACCACTAATATGGATATGGCATCTCTAAAAATAAGTTCTTTTCGTGAAAGGCAAAAAGCCAAGGTACAGGTAAATACTAAATTAATACTAGTACCAACAACGGTATATAGTATGGTGTTTTTATACGCCGTCCAAAAAAATTCATTTCCCATTACTTCTGCATAGGCTCCAAAGTTAAAACCTTTAGGAATGATTTTTACCATATTAGCCTGCACAAATTCTGAAGAACTAAAAGAGATAGCAACTACATACAAGAGTGGATAAAGAGTGATGCAGATAATAATTGTCATCAATAGGGTATTAATGATGTCAAAAGCATTAAACTTTTTATACGTTTTCGTCATGATTCCAAGGCACCTCCTTACCACAAACTTGTTTCTGATACTTTTTGACTGATTTTATTAGCTATAACAATAAGAACAAATGCAATGATAGAGTTCATTAATCCAACGGCCGTACCTAAACTATAGTTTGCCTGTTGAATCCCGGCGCGATAGATATAAGTAGAAATAATATCTGCTGTTTCATAGATCCCAGGACTATACATAAGAAGAACTTTTTCAAACCCTACATCTAATAGACGACCTAATCGTAAAATTAATAGGATAACGATGGTAGGGCTAATGCCTGGAAGGGTAATATGCCACATACATCGAAACCGTCCTGCTCCATCCATTTGGGCTGCTTCATATAGTTGGGGATCAATGGAAGATATAGATGCAATGTAGATAATAGCTCCCCAACCAAAGTTTTGCCAAATACCTGAAGCAATATAAAGGGTTCGGAACCACTCTTTGTCCATGAAAAAATTAATGGGTTGTCCTCCAAATCTTTGGATCATTAAATTGATAATCCCTGAAGTTGGTGAAGTCATTTGTTTAAGCAACCCTACTACAATAACAATTGAAATAAAGTGCGGCAAATAACTAATGGATTGTACTGCCTTTTTAAATTTTTTATTTTGTATTTCGTTTAATAAAAGAGCAAAAATAATGGGTATAGGAAATCCCCAAATTAAATCATAAAAACTTAAGAGAAATGTATTTCTAACTAAGCGAAAGAAATAAGGACCTTGTATAAACTGTTTAAAATATTCAAATCCTACCCAGGGGCTTCCTAAAATTCCATATCTAAAGTCATATTTTTTAAATGCAATAATAATTCCATACATAGGAATGTATTTAAAGATTGCATAATATAAGAGACATGGAAATAATAAAATTAAAAGGTACTTTTGCTGTTTTACTTTTTTTAGAAAGTTCTTATTTTGTTTTTTCTTTTTGGGTTGTACGATAGAAGCTCCCATTTGAAATCTCCTTCTATACTCCTATTTTCTTGTTCCATGACATGTCATTTCATTTATAAAAATACACTTGACGTCGTTTGCATTGTCATCATAACAAATTGGTGAGAAGGTATAAACAGTAGCTTGATTAACATGGTGAATCATATTAAATCAGGTAATGCATTCTTTTAAATAAGATAATGCATTCTTTTAAATAGGTGCTATTTCCCTTGCCTACACAAGGATATAGAGAATTTTCAACATGGATACTTCCACACATAAAAAAAGAACCCTTATGAATAAGGATTCTCTTTTTATGTGTAGAATAAATGGAGATACATTATAAACATGCATTACGGTATGAGCCGGGAGAGGAACCTATTTTTTTCTTAAATGCTTTTGCAAAATTATTGTACGTTCCGAATCCCGACATATCTGATATGTCTTTTACTTTATAGTCTGTATTTTCTAACAGCTCCTTTGCTTTCATAAGACGATAATCTAAAAGATATTG
>JAAYNZ010000030.1 GCA_012520595.1 Candidatus Epulonipiscium sp.
TGTTGATTGTAAAAACTTTGCTTTTTATTATTTTGGTTTATTAGATATTCATTATATTTTTTTACGGTTTCTCTCAAATAATGCTCAATAGCAACTTTTATTTCTTGAGGACTTTTCAACTCCAAAGCGTTTCATTCTCACTTAAATATTTCTGCTTTGTAAAGATTAGGATAAATAAATGTTACTTTGTCTCATCATATTCATTTGAATGTAATATATTTTGGAGAATCTATCGGCCTATCTGCAGTCACATTAGTCATTCATGGTATGTATCAGGTTAGACTCTGGTTGTTAGATCCAGAAATCACATTGTTTATTAAAACATAAGCTGTATTTTTTGAGTTGATAACTTCTGATATTTGATCTTGTGTTTTTTTCCTTATTTGCTCAAATAAATCATCTCAGTCAACAATGGATTCAATGGTGCCTATTATCGTTTCTAAGTCTAAGTCAAAATCATCTTGAGCAAAATTAATTATCCCATCAATACTGGCCATTATCGAAAGCCCTTCCTCCATATACAGAGTTGTTACAGTTCATATAGCATCACATAGCTTTTTATAGTGAGCCGATGTACATCATAGCTTTTCGGTACCAGACATTACTAATGCATCAATTTGTTCCGCCATATTTTGAAAACCACCTACAATATTTGCTGCATTAGTACCAATTAACAAATGCTCATCAATGCTATTATATTTTGTTTGAGCTTGTATTATACCCGTTCATATTTGTTGAAAATAAGATACTGTTCAGTTAAGTTTTGAATATAAATCGTGTTTCCATTCGTTCCAAAATATTGGAATTTGATTATTTATTTCAAATGTGTTGATTTGTTCTTTTATATATTCATTTATATAATCAAATGAAAAACTATCAACAAATCAGTGCAAAAGTAACAATTGCCCTGAAGCATCAGCTGCCCAGCCTGTAATTGCTTCTATATCTGCATTTGTAAAACTATTTGTCCATGTGTTTGCTAGTTGTTCAATTCACTGCGCATCTAAATTGCTTAAGTTGTCAGTATTATAGTTTATTATGTCGTTAAAGTTGCTGTATATACTATTTAAGCGGGTAAGTATTTTATGCAAATATGAACCCACTCATCATCATGTAGTACTTGTAGATTGTAGGTCGTCGGCAATACCTTTGACTTCATTAGATAGCATTTCAATTTTTTTATTTAACATTTCATAGAACCTTTTAGATGGAGATATATTATCATTAAAAATTTCATAAACTGTTCCATACAAATCAGTATTAGTAGAAGCAACATTTTTTACTCTTGAGTCTAGTGTTTTGTATGTTAATATTTCGCCACTTCCTTTACAATCATCATCGGGGTTTATTTCTTTTTTAATTTTAAAAATATCTCATTCCCAAGATTTATGATTACTATTGTTGAACCAACTGAACAAATTTACATCAGATGTTTGTTTAGGAATAGATCATATCCGACTTAAAGGGTCTGCATCTAATTCTCCTGTTGGTAATCGGTTAGTAAAGTGTACATCTTCTCACATGTTTGGATTATATCCAAAACCATACAAATCCGGCTTTTCTTTAGCTTTGTTTTTGAAATAATATTTAGGTTTTTCGCTTGGCACAAAAGTTCTTTGTATTAATCTAGAATAAGTATTAACTCATAAAAAGCTGTTTGCTTGGTTTTGAGAATGAGTAAGTTTGGTACTTCCTGCTATATCAA
>JAAYNZ010000207.1 GCA_012520595.1 Candidatus Epulonipiscium sp.
CTTCCCCAAAAATGGTTTGCATATTTAAATAAGTAGCGTAAGGATGAGATTTTAAGATATTTTTTAATCTTATTCATACTTCTCCTCAATTTAAGTATAAGAAATATCTTTTATAACAAAAGCATAGGAGTATAGGGATTTTCGAAACAATTACCACTTTATATCCAACCATTTAAATAGCCTGACATACTCATTAATACTCTTTGTATCCGGGATTCTATGTTTTAGCTTTGAGTCGGTTCTAAAAGAATTCCTAAGCAATCTGTGAAGCCATGCCAGTGGCAGAAGAATAGCATGTCTTTTTGCATATGAATAGTTTATACCCAGTTGATTTCTTGGCGGGAAAAGATATTTAAAACTCCTTATATTGTTATTTCTGTTATGGTGGATATATGTTGCCAGGACTCTATCATTAGCGACCTTCAGGTTTTTGTTTCCAAAAACACCAGCGTCAAGAATAGAACGAATTAGAATTTCTATATGAGACATATCATCTTCAAATTCTTTTTTTATATGATCGGGAATTTCGAGCGAAAAAAGGTCATGGCAAACGTACAACATTGCCTTCATAAACTTTCCTATACCATATGAATATGCCCGCTCAATTATTTTATCCCAATCTGTATCTTTACCAAGTTTTTTTGCCAGCAGGTTAAAATCAGATAACTGCCTTAATCCAAACCCACCTTTTCCAAAATGATTAGTCATATGAATACAGCAATATAATAAGTGATTTATATCGTTCGGTACTAAAAAGGTAATGTCGTCAGCTTTATAGTATATCGGTGATTCCCATATATCATTATTCAATGATTTTGCCAATTTTCTTCTGGACTCGGTAACCAAAGATACATGTAGCTCAATAGTTATGTATTGCTCATGATAAAAAGAGAAATGCTTTGGATCATCTTTTGCTGTCTTTCCATATCCGAAGCTCTTAATAATGCCAATAACTTCATCCAATGAGTCACGCCTTATTAAAATATCTACATCACCCATTGTTCTCAATTCAGGCTTATGATACAAATACTTAATAAAAAGGCCCTTCAGAACCATTACTGGTATATTGGCTTTTTCAAAAGATTTAAATAATTCGCCTATAATGCTAAATTTCCTGTAGTTTTCCAAGATCTGATATATCACTAATCCTTTCCACTTTTCAAAGAGTACAGGATTGACCAATCTACCATATTTATTTGCTTCTTCAAAAATTAAAAGATTGATTTGATGTGCTATGGCTTCCTCATAAAGCTGTTGCCACTCTTGCGGTTCCAATTTGACATAGGTTGATGGGGAACAATTGATTGATGAAGAAAGCATATTTAATAATGCAGAATTTACTCTATCCATATATTTTTTCCTCCAAAAATAAATCCCCCGATAGATTTAAAATTTCGTTGATAGTAATTCAGATGGTTGTGGCAACCTCATCCAATGCTTTAACTGTGTTATTCTCTCTATACCCCTGACCTGTACCAAAATACTTGAATCCCTTCTCTTCCATAGCATCTTTCTTGTATAAATTTCTGAAATCAAAGAAATATGGTTGTTTTAATAGAGACTTAACTCGTTTTAAGTCCAGATTTCTAAATTGGTTCCATTCGGTTATTATGAGCAATGCATCACATCCATTCATTGCTTCGTATTCATTTTCGCAATACATTATTTTATCATCAATATCTTTAAACCATCTCTTTGCTTCACAGCAGGCAATTGGATCATAAACTTTAAACCTTGCACCTTTTTGGGCAAGTTCATTTATTATTGTTAACGATGGTGCTTCACGCATATCGTCAGTATTAGGTTTAAATGCAAGACCCAGTATTGCTAATTTCTTGTCCGATAGATCTCCCATTGCATCCTCAACTTTTTTCGCTGCCAAAAGTTTCTGATTTTCGTTAGCAATAACTGTTTGCTCAATCAGTGTAACAGGTGAACCATACTGTTTACCAATCTCAACAAGCGCCCTGGTATCCTTTGGAAAGCAGCTACCTCCAAAACCTGGTCC
>JAAYNZ010000208.1 GCA_012520595.1 Candidatus Epulonipiscium sp.
AGGTTCATACTGTGGAAAAGCAACCAGAGTCTATTCGAGTTATAACAGAGCTTATAGCACCCAAAAAAGGGGAAACGGTGATAGAAGTTTTAACCTATCCTTATATTGTAATGAAAACAAAAGATTTGCAACTTCCTGTAGAATTTGAAACAATTCCTTAAATCACAATCAATCTTCTAAAATGTGTGAAAAATTTTATTATACTTTTATTTTGAATAAGTATTGACTTGAGTCGTGGAATTTGATATAATTAAAAACTTTTTGACAAATTCCTGTTTTTGTGTTATAATACTCCTATTGACAAATGATGAGGTGATAGGATGATTGCAAAAAGTGATATTTTGCAAGTGAAAAAAGACATCGAAGGATTTGTCGGAAGTAAAGTTCGAGTGAAGGCCAATAAAGGTAGAAAAAAGATCGTAATAAAAGAAGGCATTCTTGAAAACACATACCCAAGCATTTTTGTTATTCGAATACAGAACGAATTTGAAGATACATTTCGTAGCATTTGTTACAGTTATACCGATATATTGACTAACACTGTTGAACTCTCCCTTTGCAAAGAACAATAAAATCTCTTACAGTAGTCATAAATTCCCTCCCTACCTTAATATACTTAATATAGACAAAGGTATGAGGAGGGAATTTTTATGTCATTAGAACTCATGAAAGACAAAATTATGCTGGATCAGAGAGTTGGTAAAGAATCAGTTCAAATTATTTTAGAAGATGATGTAATTGTACCTGATATTAAACCAGACATAGGTAAGATACTCCAAGTAGAAGGCAAAATCGATCTTGATCCCATTGAAATTAGTTCTGATCGAGTTAGTTATACAGGGAAGATGCAAGTACAAATTCTTTATGCAGCCCAAGGAGCAGACAAACCTGTACATAATATGACTGCCGTATTTGGGATTGAAGATTTTATTCACCTAGAAGGCGCTCAAAAAAATATGACAGGAGAAGTCCAATGGGAAATTGAACATTTGGACTATAAGTTAGTAAATGAAAGAAAGCTCCATATTCAAACGGTTGTACAGATTACGACTACAGTAATGCAAATGACACAAAATGAAGTTCTTGTGGATATCAAAGGATTGGGAGGAATACAAACACAAACTCAGCCTTTATCCATAAGTCGTATTATTCACAATAACCAAGAGAACTTTGTTATCAAAGATGAACTTTCCGTTCCAGCAGGAAAACCTAACATTCAAGAAGTATTACGTTTTCATACCACAGTTATTAATAAAGATGTAAAAGTGGTAGAAAATCGAATCGTTCTCAAAGGAGATCTTCATCTCTGTATTCTCTATACAGGGTATCACGATGAAATGCCAGTCCAATTTATTGAGTATGAGATTCCTTTCAATGGTGTTTTAGAGTGTGCAGGTGTTACAGAAGACATGTATACAGAAGTTGATGTGGATATTGTAGAAAAATATATACAGGTAAAACCAGATCTAGATGGGGAGGAAAGGGTCTTAGAAATAGAAGTGGTTGTAGGAGCAAAAGTAAAAATCACTTCTACAGAAACCCTTCAGATTATTGATGATGCTTATTGTCCAGGCAAAAAAATGCTTATTAAAAGAGAGCCTGTTGAATATCAAAAAGTCATTTGCCAAAATAAATCCCAGTCAGTTTTAAAAGAGGCTATTCAGATTAGAAATGAAATCCCTTCCATTAAAGAAGTTTATTATGTAACAGGGACTCCTAAAGTAGAAGAGATTAAGATTGTAGAAGATAAAGTAGTCGCAGAAGGAGTTGTATTTATTAAATTATTTTATGCCACAGAAGATCCACAGCATTTCATATATGCTTATGAGGAAACCATTCCTTTTAGACAGGTAATAGAAACAAAAGGGGCTACGTTGGATATGCAAGTTTCTATTAAATCTTTTTTAGAATATATCAGCTGTACTGTCTTAAGCAAGGAAGAGGTAGAGGTACGCATTTCTCTTTCTTTTGATGTAGTTGTATTTCAAGAACAACAATTTCATCCGATTACAATGATTGAAGTACAAGATTTAGATCCCAATGTGGTAAAGAAAATTCCTAGCATGATTATATATGTTGTGCAAAAAGGGGATAGTTTGTGGAAAATTGCAAAAAGATATAATACAACTGTGGATGAATTAGCTCTTTTAAATGATATAGAAGAGTTAGATAAAATTTATCCAGGGCAAAAACTTTTAATTTTAAAAAAAATAATAGATCTTTAATTTGATATTAATGTATAAATCTCCATTCAAGGTGCAAAATAAACTTGAATGGAGGTGCTTTTATGAAGAAGTCCATAAGAAAAACGGAGCGATTTCCAAAGAAACAAACTCGCTCCTTTCCTAAATCAGTTCTTCAAGTTGCTCAAAGAGAATCAGAAGGATATACGGGGGTAGAAGATACAAAGATGTTAGAGGAGATGGCTAAGGAGCTGAATCCTGATGATTTTAAAGAATAAAAGTCTAATTTTTTAGAGAGCCTTAAAAGGTTCTCTATTTTTTGTCTAATTTTATAGATATCAGAAGATGTTTTTTTGTGGTATAATGTTGATATAACAAAAAAGATAAAAAAGCAAGAGGACATCTTGTTATGTTAGGATTATGTAAAAATAATGTTTATATTAGTTTTGCTATTTTATTAAAAAATAAGTTTAAAATTAAAAAGGGTTCAAGGTAATTTTTATATTAGGAGGATCCACTTATGAAAATTCATGAGAACCGCTACATCAAAAGTATTAACAAATATAGATTAAGTAGTGTTTTTTCAAAAATTTTTATTAGCTATATTTGTATTATTGGGATGGTGGTTTTTTCGAGTATCTTTACATATTATTATATGAGAAATATTTTAATTGAAAAAGAGACAGAAACAAACAAAGATTATTTAAACTACTTAGTACGAATCGTAGATGGTGAATTTTTACACCTTCAAGAATCCATGTATGGATTTCTACAAAGATCCCAAAATATAACTAAAATTCATAACATTAACAATACTTACACACAGTATGACATTGTTTCAGAATTAAGTCAATTTAAACATAATTTTGAAAGCGTTGATAAATGCCTTTTATATAGCCAAGAACTAGGCTTTGTATTAAGTGACGCAGGTAGTTTCGATAAGCAATTTTTCGACCAAATGTTTGTAGGAAAAAAAAGGGATGGCAATAAGGAAATTACCATTCAGCAAGCCATGGAGGAAAATCCTAATTTACAGTTTATTCCGGTGATTAAAAAACCTTTTGATTCTTCTTTCGATGAAGAAGATAAAAATCAACAACAAGTAATTATGTTAACAGCAGGTCTAAATTATAGTACCAATAAGGATCGTTTGGTATTTCTTTTAGAGGAAAAGTCTATACGATCTATATTAAACAATACGAATATTGTAAGTTATGGAAGCGTTTATATTGTCGATGATCAACTAAATATTTTATCTAGTTCGAAACCAGAGGAGGTTTTTGAAAGTTTCGACCAAGAACTAATGGATACGATTAAAAAAAGACAAGTTTCTATGGATGATTTATTTTATCACGATCATTTTGTAGTTTACCAAAAATCCAATTATTTTGATCTGTATTACATTACCATGATACCTAAAAAAACATACTTAACAATATGAAGGTAGTAAGTAAAATATTTATTTATGTTCTTATTTGTATTGTCTTATTAGGTATTGTTATTGCTTTTGCTTTTAGTACGGTATATTATAATCCCATTGCAGAAATACTTTCTTGGGCTAAAGGGGATACTATTCTAGATGAAGAAAATAAAGATGAGATGTGTATTATCAAAAACATTTTTAAAAGCCTTCATATCAAAAATAAAAAATACGAGGAAAATCTCATTCTTTCTAGATTGCTATCAAAAGAAGAATATAATAAAGATGCAGAAACAATATTTCTTTATGAACAATTTCAAGTTGTCGTTATTTATAATTCAGCTATTGAAAAAGCCATAGAATATGTTAAACAATTTTTAGAAAATCATCCACTTCATCAAGGTGATATTAAAATAGTAAAATTCAATACTTTTTTTTGTATGATTATCAATTTTAGTGATGAAAATTTAAACCAAGAGACACTAGAAGAATATTTATTTCAATTAAAATCCTATATTGACCAAGAAAGTTCTATTTTTTCTGCCATAGGTATTAGTGATGTTTGCCATCATGTTAGTCGGATCTCTTATGCTTTAGATCAAGCTACTTTAGCTATTAAATATGGTGATAGTTCGAATCGATGGTGTATATATAAGTTTAGTCAAGATAAGGATATTAACTATAGTTTATATTTTCCTCTGGATTTCGAAAGTATGATTTGTGAATGTATTTATAAAGGCAACAAAGGACATATGATGACAATTATCGAAGATATCTTTGAGAAGAATTATGGAATTCCTAATTTTCATATGAAAAATTTAGTAGTGGAGTTTATTAATTCCTATTTAAAGATCGGTCAGAAATTTAATCATAAAATCAACATAGAAGCAATTGATCATGCCATTAATCGGGAATATCGGGCAGAAGCCATTAAAAAGTATTTACAAAAACTATATAGTAGTCTTGTCCAAGAAGAGAATTTACAACCAGATACAACAACACAGGTAGGAACTTTTGTTATTCAATATATAGAAGAAAATTATGCAGACCAAGGGATTACAATTGAAGAAATTTCTGATCAACTTGATTTATCGACAGCCTATGTATCCACTTTATTTAAAAAACATACAGGAATTGCTTTTTCCCAATATCTTTTAGATTATCGTCTTATGAAAGCAAAGGAGCTGTTAGAAAATACAGACTATAAAGTAAAAGACATATCAGATATGTCGGGATTCGGAACGTACAATAATTTTGCAAAAGCATTTAAGA
>JAAYNZ010000031.1 GCA_012520595.1 Candidatus Epulonipiscium sp.
ATCATATTAGCAGACGCTGATTATGATGTAACAGGTGTAGATATTAATCTGATGGTTATCCAAACACTTAAAAATGGAAAGATTCATATAGAAGAACCGGGCTTATAAGAAGCTTTTGAAAAATCAAATTTATCTTATACTTACTTATAAGGCTGCAAGCATGATTGCAACGGTAATTCAAGAGAATAATCTTGTTATGGTTGAATCAACTATCCCACCTGGGACAACTACTATGGTAGCTGATCGCATAGAAAAAGCTATAAATTTTGATAAGGCAAAAACCATTTGTGTTTTTGGTCTTTCTTATAAACCAAATGTTGAGGATTTTCGTAATAGTCCGTCGTTGAAGTTGTCTCATATATTGCTTAATCGAGGATATACTATTATTGGTTGTGAACCACATATACATAGGAGAGAAATTCAGGGCATTAAAAACTTTGATATTGAAGAAACGTTAGGTATTGCTGACTTTGGAGTAATAATTTTATCCCATGATCTATTCATCAAGAAGAAAAATATATTCAAAAGAATACTAATTTACAATTGTACAGAATTACTTTTCTGAGTTAAAAAATCAATAGATTTTTAACTTTTTTTTATTTAGGAGTTATGTTTTGAAACAGTCCCCTTTTAAATAAATAAAAAAGTTATTATTCGGAGGTGAACTTATCTTATAAAACACTGTATGGCAATTAAATTCATAAGGTTATCATGAACAGTTCACATATCCAGAAAGATTGTGTATAATATAATTTATTATAGAATTTTTATAATAAATATCCACAGCAATAGATAAAAATAGAATAATAAAGTTTTAGCTTATAGAATAAGAGAGGATTAGACATGAAAGTAAAAGACTTTAATTTTCAATTACCCCAAGAATTAATTGCCCAAGATCCGTTAAAAGATCGTTCTGCATCTCGTTTATTAATTTTAAATAAAGAAACAGGAAAAATTCAACATGAATCATTTAAAAATATAGTACAGTACTTATCACCTAATGACTGCCTTGTATTAAATAATACAAAAGTAATCCCTGCTCGTTTAATCGGTGCCAAAGAAAAAACAGGAGGAAAGGTAGAGTTATTACTTTTAGAAAGAAAAGAAAAAGATATATGGGAAGTTATGGTAAAACCAGGTAAAAAGGCCAGGCCGGGAGATAAAATTATTTTTGGTGATGGATTATTAAAAGCCACAATTCAATCAGTTGTGGAAGGTGGTAACCGTCATGTTCGATTTGAATACCAAGGTGTTTTTGAACAAGTTCTAGATCAATTAGGTGAAATGCCCTTGCCGCCTTATATCACTCATCAATTAGAAGATAAGGAAAGGTATCAAACGGTTTATGCTAAATATGAAGGATCAGCAGCAGCCCCTACAGCAGGACTTCATTTTACTCAAGAGTTATTAAAACAAATACAAGAAAAAGGAGTACAAATCGCTTATGTAACTTTGCATGTAGGATTGGGTACTTTTCGACCTGTAAAGGCAGACGATATCGAACAACATCAAATGCATGCAGAATATTATTGGATTGATCCCCAAGAAGCCAAAAAGATCAATGAGGTAAAGGCAAAAGGAGGAAGAGTAATAGCAGTAGGAACAACCAGTAGTCGAACATTGGAATCCTGTGCAGACACTAATGGAATGGTAAAAGCACAGAAAGGTTGGACAGATATCTTTATCTATCCTGGATATTCTTTTAAAGTAGTTGATGCACTGATTACCAATTTTCACTTGCCAGAATCTACTTTAATCATGTTGGTTTCAGCCTTAGCAGGAAGAGAAAACGTAATGAGAGCATACCAAGAAGCAGTAGATCAAAAATATCGCTTTTTTAGTTTTGGTGATGCTATGTTTATTCAATAATAAGAAATCATAAAAAGAAAAAGGGCATAGAGAGGGGAAAGGGATGTATAAATTAGTCGTTCTTGATTTAGATGGAACTACATTGAATAACAGAGGAAAGATTACAAATAATACAAAAAATGCAATTCAACAGTTACAAAATAAAGGGATAATGGTAACCATTTGTACAGGGAGAAATTTAAAGACTACCTATTCTTTTGTAAAAGAATTAGGACTAACCATTCCTTTTTTATGTATTGATGGAACCATGATGTATGATGTGGATCAAAGCATACTATATCGAAACAACTTATCTTATCAAGAAGCAGAAACCATTATTGATATTGTTCAAGCAGAAAATGTTTATGTGGAAGTGGTTTCGGACTATTATTATAAATATGTAAAAAATAAAAGCTTTCGGCAATATGACTTTGATCCAAAAGATAGTTGGTTACATCGAATACGTAAATATTATACAGGTCGTAGATATGTAAAGGATCTTGAGATTTTATTTCAAAAATTGCAATCAACGCAAACAGAAATTCATCAAGTTGTTGTAGGTGGAGAACAACAGTTTATACATCAGGTTCGAAAAAAGATTGATCAACAGTTAGGACATCAAGTCGAAATGAGGGACCAGCTATGGGGAGATTACTTATTTATTCATAAACCGAAAGTACGAAAGTCCGTAGGGGTTCAAGTATTATGTAATTATTTGGGAATTGAAATAGAAAATGTTTTAGCGATAGGAGATCAAAGAAATGATATAGATATGCTAGAATCGGTAGGTTTGGGAATTGCTATGGGGAATGCTGTAGATGAAGTCAAGGAAGTAGCGAAAGATATTACCTTAACCAATGAACAAGATGGTGTTGCCTATGCTTTAGAGCATTATCTTCTTAAAGAATCACCAATGAAAAGAATTTCTACTATCAAAACTTTTTCCTAGTTGCCATTTTAAAAGAAGATAATTTTGATTTGAATTGATTTAAAAAAGAATAAAAATAGCGATTATTGTTGATAGTATAAATATAAAAATAAAAAAACTAAAAAATATTTAAAAAAAGTGTTGACATGATAGAATCTAGGTGATATACTAGTCTCTGTTGTCGCAAAAACCGACAAAAAAAGCACTTTGAAAACTGAACAGTGTAACAACCCGTAAACAGTGAAGAAATAAGGAAGTTCTTCCGTCAAGAAGAACCCCTTTGAGGAAAAAAGATGCTAGTGCA
>JAAYNZ010000032.1 GCA_012520595.1 Candidatus Epulonipiscium sp.
GTTGTGGCGAATAAAACAATATAATCAAAAATAAACAGGCTATAAAAACAAAAAAGTATGAAGGAGAAGGGATATGCTAAAAAAGGTTAAACTACAAACAAAAATGATCCTTATGATTAGTATGACTCTTGTTGTTTTTTTGTGGGATTCTATTTTCAATGACATTATACCAAGCTTATAAGGCCAGTTTGCTTCAAGGAGAAACCATTGCAGAAGAAATATCCATGTCCTATGCCAGTAGCATCCAAGATGAGTTAAAAGAAATAAAAGACATTGGTCTTCATTTTGTTCGTACCATCGAAGCTTATCGAAAAATTAGAAGAAGCATAAAAAGTAGAACAAAGCATGGGCATTCTTTTAACGATGATTGATACTTTTCAACTTTGATATTGGAAAAAGGTTTACGAGTACCCTTCTCTTTTGCTATAATAAAAAGATAGGTAAGATGAATAAAGAAATCAAGAAGTAGAGAAAGGGTTAAAACAAATGAAACAAGATATAGCAGAAGTATTAGTTACCGAAGAACAACTAGCAAAAAAAGTAGAGGAACTTGGAAAACAAATCTCAAAAGATTATGAAGGCGAAGAAATAACTGTCATTGGAATCTTAAAAGGTTCCAATATTTTTCTAGGAGACTTGGTACGTAAAATCACCGTTCCTGTTTATTTAGATTTTATGGTTGTATCCAGCTATGGAAACTCAGCCCAAACCAGTGGAGTGGTTCGTATTCTTAAAGACTTAGACGATGACATTGAAGGAAAAAATGTACTCATCGTAGAAGATATCATCGATACGGGATTGACCTTAGCCTATTTAAAACACAACTTATTACGTAGAAATCCTAAATCCTTAAAGATTTGTACATTATTAGACAAACCCGCTCGACGAGAAGTGGATCTTTCCATTGATTATAAAGGCTTTGATATTCCAGATGAATTTATCGTAGGGTATGGTATCGATTATGCAGAACGTTATCGTAACCTTCCTTTTGTAGGAATCCTAAAACGAGAAATTTACGAATAATATTTTATCTTCTTTTCATACTAATCCATCGATATCACGTATATAGAAGTAGATAAAACAAAGCATGATAAGGAGAGGAGTTTTACGATGAAAAAGAAACTATATAAATCTAGAGATAAAAAAGTAGATGGTGTTTGTGCTGGTATTGCTGAATATTTTAATATGGATCCTACCCTAATTCGATTGATTTGGGTTGTATTAACCTTTGCTGGTTTTAGTGGACTCATTGCCTACATCATTTGTATGATTGTTATGCCAGAAGCTCCCACAGGATACAATCCAGAAGAAGAAATTATCATTGATGATGATCGACGAAACTAAAATCCATACAATCAAATACCTATAAAAAAACGTAAATAAGCCTTCTGTGCTTCTTTTTTAAAGAGAAACACAAGAAGGCTTGTTTTTTCACCATGGATCTTCCATTTCATAAAAGAGTATGATATAATGTATAACATTTATAAATATTCATTCCATTCATCACAGAGAACAATATGGACATCCACGCTCATAAACAAAATAAACTTGAAGTAAGCCATATATTCACTGGACATGCGACTTCTGTCCTCGAGTTATTTCCTATTAGGTTTTTAGAAATAACTCGAAAGGACAATTGGAGCAGGAGGGAGATATACGAGCTTACTGGAAATTTAGTAAAGGAGAGATTATACATGGAAGTATTATACAAAAGCACTCGAGGTGGACAAGAAGGGATCCCTGCTTCCTCTGCTATTATACAAGGCATTGCAGAGGATGGAGGTTTATTCGTACCTAACGCCATTCCACAGTTACAAGAACCTTTAGAAACCCTTCAATCCCTATCCTATCAAGAGTTAGCTTATGAAATTATGAAATATTTTTTTACGGACTTTACAGAAAAAGAATTGCGAGACTGCATTGAAGGGGCTTATGACCCCAAATTTGATACCCCATCCATTGCACCCGTTGTATCCACAGCGAAAGGATCCTTTTTAGAATTATTTCATGGTCCCACCCTTGCTTTTAAAGACATGGCTCTTTCCATTCTTCCCTATCTGCTCAAAACAGCTGTCCATAAACAACAACTGGATAAAGAAATCGTTATTTTAACAGCCACATCCGGGGATACAGGAAAAGCAGCTTTAGAGGGATTTGCTGATGTAGAAGGAACCAAGATCATTGTATTCTTTCCAGAAGATGGAGTCAGCCCAGTACAAAAACAACAAATGGTAACCCAAAAAGGGGATAATACCTATGTCATCGGTATCCAAGGTAATTTTGATGATGCCCAAAGTGGGGTCAAAGCCATTTTCACCGATCCTTCTTTTCAAGAACAATTAGCACAAAAAGGATATATGTTTTCTTCCGCTAACTCCATTAATATTGGACGTCTTGTGCCACAAATTGTATACTATTTTTACGGCTACTTTCAAATGGTAAAAGAAAACAAAATAGCCCTAGGAGATCCTTTGCATGTGGCTGTTCCCACTGGTAATTTTGGGAACATACTAGCAGCTTACTATGCCAAAACCATGGGACTTCCTATTGAAAAATTACTTTGTGCATCCAACGACAATAAAGTACTATATGATTTTTTTGAAACAGGAGTTTATGATCAAGACAGAGAATTTTTTGTTACCATCTCTCCTTCCATGGATATTTTAATCTCTAGCAATTTAGAGCGGCTTCTTTACCATATGAGTGGAGAAGAGCCAGTGCAAGTAAAAGAATGGATGCAACAGTTAAATCAACAGGGAAAATATCAAATTACAAAAGAAATGCAAGAAAAGTTAAAAACATTCTATGGTGGATATACAACCCAAGAGCAAACTCGAGAAGGAATCAAAGAAGTGTTTGAACAAACAGGATATTTAATGGATCCTCATACGGCTGTTGCGTATCAAGTATACCACCAATACCAATCAGAACATCAGGGTGGGATTCCTACATTAATTGTATCGACAGCCAGTCCTTATAAATTTACTAAAAGTGTAATGGAATCCTTAGATCCTAAGTACAGCCAATGGGATGATTTTGTTCTTATTGAAAAAATGCATCAGCTCTCCAAGGTAGCCATTCCAGAAACCATTAAAGATTTAGAGCAAGCTCCTATTCTTCATAAAACCGTATGTCAAAAAGAAAAAATGAAGGAAGAAGTAGCACATATATTAGGAATATAAAAAGAAGTAGGGTTGAATCAATAGGTTTAAAAAATAAAAAGGTCTTAGGACAAAAAAGTGCATTTGTTGTCCTAAGACCTTTTTTGATTTATCTATTGTATGTATTAAGGAAGGATGACCTAGCATATGTCATTATTTTAATATTATATAAGAATCCTCATAAGGAATATAGGATAAATTTGTAGAAGTTAAGAAATCTTCCCCATAAGAATTAATTAAACTGTTCAAATTTTCAATTTCATTTTCTGAACGAATATGATGCATGCGTTCACTTCTTACTGTTCTCGAACCTGTAATCCAAAACTTAGGATTTAAATAAGATATAAAATCACTTAATGGATAATATACTTGGATAGATTGAAGTATGTTATTTTTGTATATTTTAGTATATCCCATAGTATTATCAGATACTATGTGAAGTTTATTATTAAGTATTCTGACTGTATATCCATTTTTATTATATACCTTAGTGTTTAATTCCTCTTCGATTAATTTTAAATTTCCATCAA
>JAAYNZ010000209.1 GCA_012520595.1 Candidatus Epulonipiscium sp.
CCTTCATGCATAACTCCGATAATATCTGCAATTTGCTCAATCTCACTTAAAATATGGCTTGAAATAAGTATTGTTACGCCTTTTTCAATACAGAGCATTTCAAGGTATTTTCGCACCTCTTGTATACCTACAGGGTCCAGGCCATTAATTGGCTCATCTAAGATGAGCATCTCGGGTTCATGCATAATCGCTGCTGCTATACCAAGGCGCTGTTTCATACCGAGGGAATAGTTCCCAAAGGTTTTCCTGGTTTCCTTATTAAGACCTACAATTTCAAGTGCATTTTGTATGCTGTCTTTTTTGTGCTGTCCTCTCAAACGGGCAAAGATTTGTAAATTTTCTCTGCCTGTTAGGTTTTCATAAAAACCAGGTGTTTCAATCATTGAACCGATACGATAATAAATTTTCTTTGGATTTTTCTGGCTGTCTTCCCCAAACAGTAAAATTTCTCCACTTGTAGGAGCCGCAAGGTTTAACAGCATACGCATAATGGTGGTTTTGCCTGCCCCGTTTCTACCAAGCAATCCATAGATTTTTCCTTGTGGGACATGCATATTCACACAATCTACCCCTATTTGTTCACCAAATCGCTTTGTCAGCTTGGTTGTTTTAATCACATATTCACTCATCTGCACGACCTCCTTACAATGCTTATTATATCAGGTAATGCTGACATCACTCTTACACAAATCTTACTTTTTTCTTACTTTAATAAAAAAAGAGATGACAAATGAATTCATCTCCTAAACATCGGTAGTTCAATGGTGAATTTCGTATATTCACCTATGTTACTTTGTACAGTTACCCTACCCCCATGCATTTTTGCAAGCTCTTTGACAATAGAAAGGCCAAGACCACTACTCTGTCTGCTTCTTGATGTATCCCCTTTATATAATCGTTCAAAAACATGAGATAGTCTATCTTTAGCTATACCAATTCCATTGTCTTTTACTATTATACTAATAATCCCGTTATTCTGTTTTGCAACAATCTTCAAGCGACTGCAACCACTGTGCTCTATCGCATTTTGAATAAGATTGGATACCATTCGCTTATATGCAGGAAGATCAATTTCTACGATCCATTCCTCATCTGGAATTTCTATTTCGGGAGTTATTTTCTTCTTCTCTAAGGTAGGCAACCAATCAATAACTATTTCTTTGGTTAACTCGCAAATATCTGTATTTTGCATAACCAGCTTCAATTCCTTGGAATCTATCTTGAACCAATCAAACAGTGTATCCACAAGCCTCTTTAAGTCATAGGCCTTTTTTCTAGCAATTTTGATGTATTCCTCTTTTTCTGCACCATCAACAATACCACTTTCAAGTGCATCCAAGTAACCGAGCAAAGACGTAAGGGGCGTTCTCACATCGTGAGAAAGGCTTGTGAGTAATTCTTTGTTTGCTTGCTCCAACCTTTTCTGCCGTGACAATTCTTTGTTATGACTAGAAATTAAATCATTCATTTCAAAACCTATTTTCGAAACAACTCCGTTATCTTTGATAAATATCTTTTTGTTTTCTCCATGTTTAGCCGCCATAAGAACATCTAGCATTTGACTTAGCTGTTTTCTCTGCATAACAAGGGAAAATATACACAAAATACAAATCAGGCTAAGGGCAACTATAATAACTATACTCATATTCTATTCCTTCCATCGAATTTGTAACCAACCCCCCATACAGTCTGAATAAACTGGGGCTGTTCAGGATTCGGCTCTATTTTTTTACGGAGTCTACGAATATGTACCATAATATTGTTATCATCAAATGCATATTCATCCTTCCATACAGCACCATATATCTGTTTTTTGGTAAAGACCCTGCCTCTGTTCTTCGCAAAGAAATAAAGCAAATCAAACTCCTTTGCTGTAAGATCCACAGGTGCTCCAGAGACTATAACCTCCCTTGTAGCAGGCGTGATTGAAAGATTATCAAATACCAACATAGACGCTGATTCCTCTACCCTCTCGCCACCTAAAGTAGTATAGCGACGAATGATAGACTGCACCCTTGCAACAAACTCATTCATACTAAATGGTTTTGTAAGGTAATCATCCGCACCAAGCCGAAGTCCTAAAACTTTGTCGATTTCACTGTCTTTTGCAGTAAGCATAAATACTGGCACGCTGCTTGTTTTACGCAGATCGGCAAGTACATCAAAGCCGTTTTTCTGTGGAAGCATAACATCAAGCACAACAAGCTGATAGGAATTAGTTAAACCTTCCGTAAGACCATCAGCACCATTATATTTGGTGGTAACGACATAACCCTCTGTTTCTAAGTATTTTTTAATAAGAGCGCAAAGTTCTATATCATCATCTATAATTAAAATTTTTTGTTCCAAGATTTCACCCTCTTTATTTAAAAAATTATCTGGTGCTGTTATATTAGATCGATATCGATACTATAGACATAGGTTCAATATTAATAAAAGATAAAAAATGCCTTATGGCATTTCTTATCTTTTTAAGTATAACATATCTTTTATAATATTTACTATATTTATATGGGGTTAACTGATAAATCTAGTAATTTTTATTCTCTACTCTTCGAACTTTTTACTCTAATATAGGGTATTCTATCATTTGTATTTGTGCTTGCTCACAATTGTGGAGTTCCAAAATAACAATTTCATTTTCCCCTTCTTTTAAAATAGGTCCAGGAACATATAGAGTTTTTTGAGGCCCTTTATTCCAATACCTTCCTATATTAAATCCATTAATATAAACTACACCCTTTTTCCACCCATCCATAAGTAAAAAAGTATCTGCTTTCTCATCAACAATAAAAGTCCCTTTATAAAAACAAGGGCTTTTTTGTTTTTTTATTGGGTTATAGATTAATTTTGATACATCATTTACTGGTAAAGGATACATGGTCCAGTGGTAATGATATTGATAGTCTAACAAGACCCCTCCTGTTATTCCTTTTCGCTCACCTAAATGCACTCCATAATTAACCCTTCCTAAATTTTCAACAAGAATGTCTAATGTTGTATTTTCATCTTCAATCTCAAGAATTAATTCATGTTTACTTTCTAATGGAGCAATAATTCCTTGGTATTGTCCATTTAAGAATATCAATGCTCTATCTTTACATCCATCGATCTTTAAAGTCCCTTTTCCTTTAGGCCCTTCAATTTTTGTACGATATAATACAAAACCATAATTTTGGCCTAACTTTTCCATAGGTAATGGGCAAGCAGATTCGACTGGAAAAGATAGTACCGGTAAATTATTAAAAAGTTCTGCTTGTTCCATTAAAGTAATTTTACCATAGGCTTTTTTCTTAGTATTTTTAACTTGAATATGATTCTGTATGCCATAATGTTTTTCAATCACTTTTTTAACGGCTTGATATTTATCCGTTAAATCCCCTGCTTCTGTTAATAAAGCATCATAATCATAGGTAGTACACGTAGGCATAAGTTTTTTGTCAAAATTAGAACCATTATAAAAGCCAAAATTTGTACCCCCATGAAACATATAAAAATTAACATTCCCCCCCAATTGAAGCATTCGATCAAATTGATCCACCACATCTTTAGGATCTCTTGCATGATGTTCTTCCCCCCAATGATCAAACCAACCAATCCAATATTCCATACACATAAGGGGGCCATCTTTTTCGTATTCTCTTAATTTTTTGAAAGCTTCTTCTGGGTTTGAACCAAAATTAGCCGTTTTATAAACGCTAGATAAAGTCCCCCCCTGTAACATCCTATCTGTTGGTCCATCGGATGTAAATAACAAAACATCTACACCTCTATCAATTATACCTCTTTTTAAATATTCCAAATATTTTTTATCATTTCCGTAACTTCCATATTCATTTTCAACTTGCATAGCAATAATAGGCCCGCCATTGGTACATAAATATGGTTTTAATCTAGGTAATAATTGATCATAAAATGCATCTACTTTTTCTAAATAAAGTGGATCATAACACCTGATCTTCATATCGGAGTATTGAAGCAACCAAGCTGGTAATCCACCAAATTCCCACTCGGCACAAATATAAGGACCAGGACGAACAATTACAAACAATCCTAACTTATCTGCAATGGTTATAAACTTTTCGATATCTCCTAAACCTTCAAAATTAAAATTACCTTCTTCTGGCTCATGAAGATTCCATGGAACATAAGTCTCCACTGTATTAAATCCACATGCTTTTAATTTAAGTAACCGATCTTCCCAATATTCTGGTACTGTTCGAAAATAATGAATGGCTCCTGATAAGATCTTTGCCTCCTTATCATTAAAATAAAATTTTTGATTTTTAATTTCAAATTTTGCCATGCTTTCCCTCCTATAGATTATTTTATAAGATGTAAAAAACCATGTACTCTATAACCTAGATTATAAGGGTTTTAAGGAAATTTTAAATGGATAAAAAAATTATTTTTTTGTAGTATTCCGTCATTATATTGGTAAATGATTTTATTATCGTGTATTATGATTATATTAAGGAAATATGAAGGAGTGTTTATGGTGGATAAAATATTACTAATTGACCTTAATGAGATTAATCCTTATGTAAGAAGAGCAGGCTTTCAAAAATTTGAACATTGGCCTGATAAAAAAAGACGAATCTATGATTATGAAATGTTTTATTGTTTTTCTGGTAAAGCCCATATTCTAATCAATGATACTTACTATTCCCTAAAAAAAGGAACGATTACTATCATTCCTCCTAATACTCCTACAAAGTTTTGGTTAGATGAAAAGGAACCTGGAAATCTAGGTTGGATCCATTTTGACTTTCTTTATTTTAATGATGATCCTACTATTGATCAATATCTTACAGAAAAAAGTGAATTATTATATCAACCTTATTTACTTGAAAATGAATTTATTCGCCCACGTCTTATGTTAAATAACGGATTCGCTTTTCCAGAAAAAATTCAGATCTCTTCCTCTGACAAAGTGGAAGAATTATATTTGAAAATTATCCATGCTTTTCAATCCAATGAATTTTTATGGAGATTTATATGTAAAATTTATTTGTTAGAAATATTTAAATATATATTAGAACAAAGTTATGCTGATATTCCTACTGAATCAATACAACAAAAAAATATTTCTGAAGATATCATACAATATATCAAATACAATTATTATCATAAAATAAAAATAGATCAGATTGCTCATTACATTGGATTAAGCAACGATTATATTAGCAAAGTATTTAAGCAACAAACTGGAGTGAGCATTGTTGCTTATTTAAATCAATATCGAATTGAAAAAGCCAAACAACTTCTCTCCCAAAGTCATTTAAGTATAAAGGAAATTGGAGAAATTGTTGGCTTTTCAGATCAATATTATTTTAGCAAAGTGATGAAACAATATACGAACTATTCTCCTATGGGCTGGAGAAAGCATTTCTGTAAATAATTTGCAATACATGAATAATACAAATGTATTTTCCGATAACCCATTTTGCCCCAAATTGTTTAAAGAACCATTGTAAACTAAATTTTTTTTATAATTTATTGAAAACTTTATTATTTTAAATCTTAATTCAATTATTTAACTTTCTAAATGTTTTACTGTTTATCGCATAAAATTTTATAGGCTACATCAAAATTTGGAATATTTTTCCACAAACTACTGTCTCCAATAATTCCAATTCGATATTTAGCTCGTGTCACAGCAACATTAAGTATATTAGGGGTTCTTCCTGCCCATTGAGCAGCTCCTACACCAGTATTTTCATCACAACCAAGAATTAGCAGAACCTCTTTTGCTTCCTTGCCTTGAAAAGTATGAACTGTTCCACAAGATTTAGCAAGCCAACTATCAACTTGTTCTTGATTATATTGTTGAAATTGATTATAAATGGCTTCTTTAAGCAATGCTTTCATATTCTGTGCAATGGATTTAAATGGACTAATAATGTAGATACTAGGAAAATCATTTTGTAATACAAATGCATCTAGTACTATTTTTAACGCCTTCTCTCCCTGCTCCAATACAAAATGATCCCTGTCTCCCTTTTCTCTTCCTTTTATATCAATCCACATAGATTCTTGTAACACAAGCATGTCCTCTGTTTTAGGTTCCACTGATTGCTTAAACATTCTGTTGTTATATGCTATTTTATTGGAAATAGAAAACATGGGATCCAAACATCTTCTGTGGATTACCAACGGGCAACCAAGCCATAACTTTCCACTTGATTGTTCTCGATATCCTCCATAAGGATTCACATTATCAGCTAATACTTGAACTGATAGCTCTTGTGGCCTATATGAAGTTTCTATTTCAAATTCATCAGCAAATCTTTTAGAAAGTTCTTTAGGTACTGTTACAACTGGTTCAACTTGTAATGGATCACCAACAATAATAGCTTTACTTGTACGCCATAAGGCTCCTAACGCAGAATAAGGTGTGGCTTGTCCTGCTTCATCAATAACCAAAGTCCCTAATTCATTTTTGTCTACATATTTTAAAAATGTTGAAACAGATGCAAATGTGGTAGATATTACTGGTACCACTAAGGAGAGGGTATTTAATAAGTGAGCACAAACTCGTGTCTTATCTTTTTCTGAAAAACTACCATTCCACATATTTACAAGACAATTTATATTTTGTTTTACAGCTCTCGAATTTAAAATAAAAGCTTTTTGTAACATTAATGCATCATAAAATAACTCTTCTCTAAGGGTATCATAATGTTTATCAGTCCAAGGAGAAGCCATCTGAGAAATTTCATTTGTTTGTATATCTCGCCAAAATTTTTCGTCTGCAAAATTATTACCAAATTGTTTTTTGTACTTCTCTATTTGCTTTGAACTGTTTATAAATATTTTTTCTATTTCTTTAAAATGGTTTTCCGTAACTATAAGCTTTTCTTTTAACCTATCTAATTTTATCCTTAAATGAATTATTTTTTGATTAATATCTACAAGTTCCATTGTGATTTTATCTAATTTTTGTTCTACGTCTTTAAGCTCTAATAAAATAGGATCTTTCTTGAAAACGAACCAAAATATTTTTTTGTACAAAGGAAGGCGATTGTGAAGTAATCTTTTATTTTTTGTTAACATTTCAATTTGTTCTTCCACACTTTTTTGTTCTTCTATTTTCTGTTTAAGCAAATCTTCTTGTGCATTTATATTGCTTTTTAATGTAAACAGTCCATTTTTGGCATCTTCATATTCTTGAACTACCTGCTCATGTTTATCTGTATTTTCAACTGCTTCTTTAATTTTTTTACGATAATTTAGAACCTCTATGTACTTGTTTCTAAATTTCTTTTTTGCCTCTTCCCAATTAGGTACATCTCCTTTATATAATTGTTGCAAATTTTCACTTTCCTTATTAAACCAAAGAGCTTGTTTTAATTCATTAATATTTGATTTTTTACCCAACCTTGCAGAAATTAATCCCCAACACTCTTCATTATTATCCATTAAATTTTTAGCAATATCAGAAAAATAAATTTCTTTATTTAGATCAATATTAAACAATTTTGTATTGCTTTTTTTCACATCTTTTGCAATAGGTAATTCTTTAGAAATATTTTCAACTGCTGCATTATTATTAGAAGCTACAATTATTCCATATTTAACAAGTTTAAAATCTGGTTGATAATAGTATTTTAAATACTCATTTTCTGGAGAAGTAAATTGACACTGAATAAAGGCATCATCTGGCTTTTTATATTCACTTAATAATAATGCTCTTTCTACGATATTAGAAGCAATGATCTCTTTTAAAAGAGTGGTCTTTCCAGTTCCTGGGGGACCATTTACGGAAAAAATATATTCTTCATTTGATATTCCTATGTTGATTGCAATTTGCTGCATTAAACTAGGACTATAAATAGAAGGCCATTTTCCCAATGGATACTTTTCTGGTGATACCCACTTTTTCATTTGAGTAACATCTTTATCAATCTCTATTCGATCCACTGTCTTTTTAAAAGCTTCAATGTACTGTATAATTTTATCTTCATTTTGGATTTTACGTCGAATCATATCAATATCCGAAACATAAAAACTTGACAGCATGTCTGTACTAGTGTCAATATCTTCTTTTCTAGCAAATTTTTTGTTTATAATTCCACTAAAAAAATCCTTGTTTAGACTGAGTGATATTTTCTCCATTACAAACTTATAAATTTTTTCTAAATCTTCATATTCTAATATACGATCTATCGATAATAAAATTTGATTTATTTCCTCATTTAGTTCCTCAATTTGCTTTGTACTAAAATCTGCTCTCAAATCTTTTTCTCTTATTATCTTAGCCATGGCCCACACAAAGGTAGAAATAGAAAAAGAGTCTTCAATATATATTCCATCTTCCCCTAATTTAAATCCGCAAACACATAATCTTGAGTTATCCTTTTCCATCAATTCATCCTCTACACCAATAGCTTCTACCATATTCTCCATCAAGTCTTGTGATTTAATACTACCCAAGTAAACATCATAGGTATATTTGGAATCGGACTTAACGCCCCAAGGTATTTTCTTATTTCTATGATTAATATATTCTGTCCCTACCCTTGTTTCAGGCCAAAACGGAGAAAAAAACTCTAAATTATACCAGTAATTCAAAATATTTTGTATATCCTTCATTTCTTTTTCCCCTCTAGACATTTTTACGTTGGTCTTATTTAAATAACAAATCAATGGTTCCACATAAATAAAAATCAATTTATAATTTAATTTTATTTTTATCTCCTAATGTTCATTTTTTATCAAAAAATTATGTACATACAATTCATAATACGTCCATTAAAATTAATTTTTGATATAAACTCTCTATATTTCCAATAGTATACCATATCTCTTCTTTATTTTTCTGCATTTTTAGAGCCTAATAATTATTGTCGTTTGCTTAAAATATTAATAGTCTCCATGATATATATAATGCAAGCAGCAAAGTATTGTTTCTTCAGAAGTATTAACATCTACTTTGATCATAATACTTTCTGCTGTTCTTTTGTATTCACATTCATCCTTATTATATTATACTTATTATATTATACTTATTATTTTCTACATAATATAGCCATCCACCATTATCTATTGCCTTAAATGTTTTACAATCTTTTATAAATACCTCTGGTTCTTTACCTGGTTCCATTTAAAACCATTGCAACATCACGAAGTTTAAAATAGTTATTTGATTCAATTGTATAAGCTTCGAATTTCTTAAATACTCCATCTACTAAAACTTTTGAAGTATTCGATTTCTTCGCATTTCCCAAATTTGCTGCTATCCCTGCTCTAGGCATAAACGCTACTAACATCATTGTCGTTGACAATAATATGACTACGTTCCTTCTTAACTTTTTCATATATCTACCCCTCTATTTTTTAGGCAGCGTCAAGATTGACACCCTTTTTTAATTTGAAATCTTTATATATCAAGAATGAAAACTACATACCTTTTATATCACTAATGGTTTATAAAAGGCTATGCTTTTATTACAATTTTCACTTTTATTCATCCTCTCCTTCTTCTTTAAGAGCTGCAAGTATCCTCTCTGCTGCCTTTCGATATTTTTCTATTCTTTTATAATCTTTTTCAGTAGGGTTTTTAATTCTAGACAAATCCATATTATCAGATAAGTCAGCCAACTTAACATAACAAGCTATCCTATTATCTAAAATCCTATTTATAAATTCATCATAAGTCTCATTGCCTCTCCTAGTTAAAGCGTCTAAAGCTAATAATATTTCATCAGAAAAACCTGTATTTTCTAGATATTCTAATGTAATATCTGTATCTTCAATAACATCATGGAGCACTGCACATATTCTCTCAATTTCAGTTTTTCTTGATAACATTACCCTAAGTGGATGTAGAATATAAGGTTCACCAGCTTTATCTACTTGCCCTTGGTGAGCATTTGTCGCTATTCGAATGGCTTTTTCAAGCATATCAACACCTCCATGTATAATTATAATCTCAATCTATATCCTCTCCTATATAAATCTTCATAGTTTTTATAAACTTACTTCAATTATTGCCCTATTACTAGTATCTATTATTACATCAGTATCTTTTGTTCTCATTAAAACCTACCTCCTGATTCTATATTCCATCAATAATCATCCTATTATTTGCATTATACAGTTAATAAGCTTTGCTTGCCACACTATTGATTTTGAAGTTTTACCTATAGAACTATTTTTCTTTGTTTTTAAATTTTAGTGAATTTCTGTACTCGGGAGGAGTCTGCCCTTCATTTTTCTTAAACACTGTAGAGAAATGCCCACTACTTAAAAAAACACATAGTCTTGCTATTTCCGCTATAGATATATTTTCTTCTTTTAATTTTTCCTTGCTCTTATTTATTCTAAATTCAGTTATATATTGATATGGAGTTTTGTTTTATTTGTCGCATTCTTAAATATTCTCTGAAAGTGACAAGGACTCACATATATAGTATTACAAATCTCATTATATCTATTGTCCATATCTCCAAATTACCTGGAACACCAAAGAAACTAAAATACCTGCTATCTGTTTCTTGATCCATGGATACTGCCCATCCCTGTTGCCTTTGTTTTGAAATCTTTTCTATCTTATTATTAATCCTTCTATAGAAATCTTGAAGCATCCTATTTGAATTTACAGCTTCTGCTCTATCTTTCCATTTTTTCTTATCTTGTTCATATTTCTCAGATAAAAACATCAACCCTTCTACTACATCAGTTACTGGTCCTCCAAGCTCACCTAATAATATTTGAGCAGCCTTATCTTTTGCTGCTCCTTCCATACTATCTAATAAGAACTCATCTAAAGGACGATCATTAATACCTAAAAAATGTTCTATAATCTCCACTGGAGTGTCCATACCTGTTTGCTTTAAAATAAATTCACGTATTTCCTTTCCCACTCTTTCCGAATCCTCTTTTGTAAATGTATTATCTTTTGCCACCTTTTTTACAAGTGCCTCTGCTTCTCCTATTTCTGCTTCTGTTTTGCCGACCTCTTTTAGCACTTCTTCAATTGCTTTTTCTATATCTTCCCCTGTTATCTCACTCATGTGAGCAAGCTTCCCTTCAAAGGATAGTTCCCCGATCCTTAGAATAACTGGATATCTTTCTGAAATAGGAGCTTTAATCTTGCTACGATCAACACCTGTGTTTATTGCTCCCTGAACTGGAAATGTTATGGTCATAAGCATAATAGATACGATTATTCTTGAAATACTTCTTTTCCTCAAAAAAACACCTCCTATTTCCCATTATATGTTAGCCATGTTGCTAGCTTTTTTAATTCTTCATTATTTTCCTCTAACCAAAACCCTTCATTTACATAGTTTATTGCTGCATTAATATCATCTTCAAATATGGATATTACAGCGCAGCAAGCAAATTTCTTTGCTTCAAATGGATTTGCCATAAGAGCCGCATGATAATATTTTTGTGCATCTGAATAGTTATTTGGATCTTGTTCTAGAATATCCTTTGCCTTAACACGCAGGTATTCATCATTGTAATTCATCGGATGCCTATCAATTTCATATGGTTCTGGAGTGAATACATTATAAATGGCGGATTCAACATTATAAAGTTCATGCCATATTTGCGAAAGTTCCTCTGTACTAAGTTCATTTAAATAGTAGAAGGATATACCATCTTTAGGAAAACTTAAATTAAGAATTGCATTTTTATATAATTCCTAAGCCTTACTCTCATTTCCTTGGATATGATATATTAACCCTTCGAAGTAATAGGGATAAGGGAAAACAAAACTTATCATTCCAATGGATTCCCAATCCGTATAGGGATTGTCTATCAAATCAACTAAATCTTCTTCTCCTTTCATGTCCAATAAGTTTTCAATAACAAATCTCATAGCACTTATACTTGCACCAGCCATACCATAATAATAATGTGCCTGCAGTTGCATCCCAACATCACTATAATGATCACCCCTTTCCTTAAGTTCGGTCATTAATTCTATGAACTTGAGATAAGGTGAGGAATTATTTTTGTGGGATACTATTAAAATAGTTGCAACAAATATAATTACGGTAACAAATATAGCAAATACAAAAACAACTCCCCTTTTATTCTTTTGTTTTTCATGTAAATCATGGCAACTATCCATCCTAAACACCTCCAATTACTAAATTCAGAATTACTACCTAGTCTATCTTATATGCATAAAACACCAGTTGAATCAACGCTTCAAAAGTATCCTAATCTTTATATAAATTTATAATAACATGGAATATTGTTTTTCTTGTTTCTAAAACTATCTTTATTTTTATAGAAAACTATTCATTAATTATCCAAAAAGCACCCAGATAGTGATATGATACCTCTAAAGTAGACTAGGTGTTTTTTATAATCTTGCTATTAACTATTAAATTTTGCGGCGAATATCATTGATTTGTATTGTACGCAGAGCATTTAACATGCTAACAAAAGCTGTGATACCACTACAGGTATAAGTTATTTCCCTATTTTTAAACGATTGATAGCAAATCGTGAACCGATCAATTTAGTAAATATGGTGTTATTAAATATAGTCCCAATCTGAAAAACCAAAGTCGGCTTTTCCCATGAATGAAAGTAAAGTACTAATCAAAACAATAAAATTAATTAGACCTAATATTCCTAAGGGAATAAGGCTGACCGATAAACAATTGTGTTTGCAACTCCTTTCCTAATATATCCTGCCTGTGATTTAATAAAGTCAAACCGACTTGTCTTAGGATAATCAAATTGGCTTAAAAAAACACTTTAAAGTTTCTTGTGTCAAATCTTCTGCTATCACTTTATTATTTACTTTAAAATAACAATATCGATATATTTTATCACATTGGTCTTGCAAGCTTACAGACATAAGAAACCCTTTCACTATGTATATCGATAAATGTGCGATTAATTTTAAATAACCACCCGTCTAACGGGTGGTTATGATTATACAAATATACAAAAAAGACAAATGTGTCAGTCGTTGATACATTTTTTATTTTTCAATAGCAATTTTAAAAATTTCAAAACTGTGATGGATAAATATTGTTCAATGTCATTTTGTTTCACCGGTATCTAATTCGCTGCTTTATTTTTAATTAAAGTATTATATAGCTTTATTAATAAACCAATAATAAGCATAATGACTAAGACATTAAGAAAAAAAGCAAAAAGATCAATTTTATAATGATGATTAAAATTATTAAAGACACAACTTATCGTCAGGTTGATATCCTTTGGATAATAAAACTCAAACCAAGTGATGGGATATCCTCCAGAATACGTGTTCATGTTACCAAGCTTTTGATAATTTATCAATATTATCCCTTCAAAAAAGACAGTTAATAATGATATAAATATAAATGTAAACAGATAATTAATTTTAAAATATTTTCTTCGTCATTTTCAACCTCTCCATAATGTATTAACCCAGGCATATTATAATCTGTGTCTATATCTTCTGTATTCCTACTACGCACTCGATGTGCCTTGAGAAGTCAATAAAGATGACGTAGAGAAATAGTAACCCCTTGGTGGAAGTATAAATTCCAAAATTTTTGATTTTTTACTGCTATCTTCTTCTAATCTATTAATTGGGTCGTGTATTTCCCTAAAATATGTTTCCTTATACCATCAAGGTACACTTAACCCTCGAGACAATTATCATGGTAAAAACTCTGAATCCCCTTAAAATGTTTTCAATGTTACCTATAAATATTTTTTTAACTCACTAATATTTTTTATAATTAAATCTGCTTCATCTAGTTCTCCTTCCAGAGAAAATCCATAACTACAGCCAATTGTGTATATATCATTTTTCTTTCCTACCTCAATATCCTGAAATCTATCGCCGATTACGATCATTTCTTCAGAATATTTTCCTTTTATCTCTCTCAAGATTTCATACTTTGGTATAAAATTATATTCCTCTGAGCAGGCTAGCTCCTCAAAATAGTCTCCAAGACTAAAAAGTGTACTATGGCAGTCTCGATAGGAAAGCTTGCAGTTACTTATAAATACCAGCCTGTATCCTCTGCTTTTAAGATATTTAAGTGTATCTAAGGCACCTTCATAAAGCTCACTCTTTCCTTTTTCAGTCAAACTTATTCATTTCCTCTCCAATTATTGCGCTACACTTTTTTCTTATACTACCTTCTAAATCAGGCATAAAGGTTTTCCACATTTCTTGAGGGTTAAAGCCAAGCCAATAGCTTATTTCTCTGTCAGACCAATCTCGTTGATCTACAAATCCCTGTTCAACAAGATAAGTATAAGCCTTCCTAAAAGCAGGTCCATATATCTCTTTATGCTGTTATGAAGAGTTCCATCATAATCAAAGAAGATAGTCTTTATATGGTTAAATGGTATCAAGTTTGTCAAATCCATTATTAAAACTGATTAAATAGATTTGCCATTTCAATAGCTGTAGCTGCTGCATCATAACCCTTGTTGCCAGCCTTTGTTCCTGCTCTTTCTATTGCCTGCTCAATTGTATCAGTAGTTAATACTCCAAATATTACTGGAACTTCAGTTTCAAGGGATACACTAGCTATTCCCTTCGTCACTTCTGAAGATACATAATCAAAATGAGGTGTAGATCCTCTTATTACTACACCCAGGCAGATAACAGCATCATATTTATTTGTTTTAACCATTTTCTTGGCTGCAAGTGGAATTTCAAAAGCACCTGGAACCCAAGCTATTTCTATTTCATTTTCTTCTACTCCATGTCTCTTTAATGCATCTAGAGCTCCTCCTAGTAGCTTATCTCCAATAAACTCATTAAATCTTCCTACTATAATCCCATATTTTAAACCTTCTGATATTAATTTTCCTTCATACATTTTCAATTTTAATTTCTCCTTTTTCTATTGATTATTATTGTTTTCACTAAAATTCAACATATGTCCTAATCTTTGTTTTTTTGTTTTCAGATAATACTCATTTTTTTCATTATGATTCATTTGTATAGGCTCTCTGTCTATAATCTCTATTCCATATCCAATGAGTCCTGCTATTTTCTTTGGATTATTAGTCATAAGTTTTACCTTTTCAACACCTAAATCTGTTAGAATCTGAGCTCCAATTCCATAATCCCTTAAGTCTGCTGGGAAGCCTAAAGCTAAGTTAGCATCAACAGTGTCCATACCCTGATCTTGTAAAGCATATGCTTTAATTTTATTTATAAGCCCTATACCTCTACCTTCCTGCCTCATATACAGTAAGATTCCTCTACCTTCTTCTTCTATTCTATTCATGGCTGCTGCGAACTGTTCTCCACAGTCACATCTTAAGGAGCCAAAGGCATCACCTGTAAGACATTCTGAATGAACCCTTACAAGGACAGGCTCTCCATCTGAAACATCTCCCTTTACAAGAGCTACATGATGTTCTCCATTTAAGGTATTTACGAAACCTACCATTTTAAACTCACCATATTTTGTAGGCATTTTAGCTTCAGTTACTCTTTCTATATAGGTTTCATTCTTTCTTCTATAAGCAATCAGATCTGCTATAGTAATTATCTTAAGATCGTGTTCTTTTACAAATTCCATAAGTTGTGGAACTCTAGCCATTGTTCCATCCTCATTCATTATTTCACAGATAACCCCCGCAGGATATAAACCTGCCATCTTAGACAAATCTACTGCTGCTTCTGTGTGTCCTGCTCTCTTTAATACTCCTCCATCTTTAGCTTCTAAGGGAAACATATGACCAGGTCTTTTAAAATCATTTTCTGTTGCGTTAGGATCCAGAAGTTTAAGTACAGTAAGAGCTCTCTCATGGGCTGATATTCCTGTTGTAGTTTCTACAGCATCTATTGAAACTGTGAATGCAGTCTGATGTGAATCTGTGTTTCTCTCAACCATAGAAAGAATATTTAATTTTGCTAATCTATCCCTTGTAACAGGCATGCATATAAGCCCTCTACCATACTTTGCCATGAAGTTAATGGCTTCTGGAGTTACTTTTTCTGCAGCCATAAGAAGGTCTCCTTCATTTTCTCTATCTTCATCATCTACTACAACTATCATCTTTCCTGCTTTAATATCTTCCAATACTTCCTCAATTGTGTTAAACTTAGCCATTTTTCAGCCTCCAATATTATAAAAATCCTTTTTCATTCAAAAAATCTAAATCTATCCCTTTTTTAATCGGAGCTTGTTCTTTAGCTCCAAGAAGTTTTTCAATATATTTTCCAATCATGTCACACTCTAAATTTACCTTATCTCCTACTTTTTTAACAAGGAGAGTTGTCATATCTTTTGTGTGGGGAATAATAGAAACCTTAAATACCGATTCATCTACATAAGCTACTGTAAGGCTTACACCATCTATTGCAATTGAACCTTTATAGATTATATACTTTAGAACTTCAGGAGAGCATCCGATTGTAATCCATACCGCATTATCTTCTCGTTGAAAGTTTAAAATAGTCCCCATTCCATCAATATGACCACTCACAATATGTCCACCCAATCTATCCCCTAAACTTAGAGCCCTTTCCAAATTGACCTCATCTCCTGGTGAAAGACTGCTTAAATTGCTTAATCTCATTGTCTCTGCCATAACATCAACACTAAATCTATCAGTGTCAAAGGAGGTTACAGTAAGGCATACACCATTGGTGGATATGCTGTCACCTAACTCTACTCCCTCCATAATTTTTTTTGCCTTAATTGTTATTCTAGAGGATTTTATAGATTTAACTACAAATTCAACTCTACCTATTTCCTCTACCAATCCTGTAAACATTAATCTAACCCCCCTTTATGATATATCCTTCTATCATTATGTCTTGTCCAAAGCCATGAACATCTATACGTTCAAGGTTTATTGCCTCATTCATATATGCTTTTCCCTGTCCACCAACTGGAGGTTTTGCAGTATTTCCCCCTATAATTTTAGGAGCTATAAATGCATTTACCTTATCCACAATACCTTCCTCTAGGGCACTATAATTTAATTCGCTTCCTCCTTCTAATAAAATGCTATCTATATTTCTCTGACCAAGTTCCTTCATAAGGAAGTTCAAATCAACTCTTCCTTCTTTTGAAGGTGTTACGATAACTCTAGCTCCCTTTTCTTGAAGGCTATTTATCTTTTCTTTAGCAGCCCTATTAGTAACCACTACAATAGTTTCAGTATATGATTTAAGGTTTAACACTTTTGAATCAAGAGGAATTCTTCCACTACTATCCACAATTATTCTTATTGGATCTTTCCCTATCCTATCTTCCAGTCTGGTTGTCAAAGACGGATCATCTGCTAGGACAGTACCTATGCCAACCATAATTCCAGTCACCTTATGTCTAAGTTCGTGGACATACTTTCTAGAAAGTTCTCCAGTAATCCACTTTGATGCATTTGTACGAGTTGCAATTTTGCCGTCAAGGGTCATTGCTGTTTTCATTATTACGAAGGGCATATTTGTAGTTATATATTTAAGAAAAACTTCATTTAACTTTTTACCTTCCTCCTCAAGAACCCCTGTCACTACTTCTATTCCTGCTTCTTCAAGGGTTTTTATTCCCTTTCCAGCTACTAAAGGATTAGGATCCTCTAACCCAATAACTACCTTCTTTATTCCTTTTTCAACTATCAAATTCGCACAAGGTGGAGTTTTGCCATAATGGGAGCAAGGCTCTAAAGTTACGTACATAGTTCCACCTTCAACATCCTCAGTAGCACTTAAAAAGGCATTAACCTCCGCATGGTGACTACCATAAGCCTCATGATAGCCTTCCCCTATAATTCTTCCTTCTTTTACTATAACTGCTCCTACCAATGGATTTGGATTTGTATATCCTATTCCACCCTTTGCCAGTTCCAGGGCTCTTCTCATGTACTCCATACCAAGACATCACTCCAATGTTTTTAAAAATAAAAAACCCTGAGATAAAATCTCAGGGCATTAAAATTCCAAAATTATCCTGACTATAAATAGTATGATTAAAATGATTTAAAAACCATCTACTTATACATCAACATTACATATATTTATCTTCTTCCATCCAGACTTTACTGTCGGCCTCGGAGTTTCACCGAATCAACCTTAAAGGTTCGCGGGCTATACCGCCGGTAGGGAATTACACCCTGCCCTGAAGATATATTTAATTTTTATATAATAAACTTTAACACAATGAAATAAGTATGTCAATAAAAATATTGACATGCTTATTTAGTTAATCTTACTTCATTAACATTTGCCATTTTAGCTATTGTATAGTCATTGATTCTTATTAATCCACTTTGCTCTTATATTCATCTTTATCAAATCTACCAATGCTGTATATTGATACTTTTTACACCAAGTACAAAATATAGGAAAATAGGATAAAGCAAAACTTTATTATAATAAAAGCAAATGTTTATTATATTAGGACAACTCCTTCACAAGTCGTGTTACGGCTTCAACATGCCTTGAGAGATCAATAAAGATTGAGTAAATACATAGTAATGGTGTTAGTATATAAGTGTATGCTCCATAATTTTTAACTATAATAAGATTATCTTTCTCTACATATTTGACCCATTGTTAGCATCCCCTTATTCTCATTTTCAGTGTTGTTACTAAGAAGTTATGCCAATTTCTAATGATATCAACTTTTTCATCTTTATCGATTATTACATATTGATCTAATCTCACATCTCCTTCATAAATAAAATGGGATTCTAGACATATATGTTTGTCTGGTTTCCAAAAACCACCTTCC
>JAAYNZ010000210.1 GCA_012520595.1 Candidatus Epulonipiscium sp.
ACTCAAGTATACTGGCTACTAACAAACAATCCTAAAATACTTAATGAATTACATGAAAAAATACAGTATATTATGATTGACGAATATCAAGATACAAACTACATACAAGAACAGCTAGTGTTTTTATTAGCTGGTAAAAACAAAAACATAGCTGTTGTTGGTGATGATGATCAAGGTTTGTATCGTTTTAGAGGCGCAACAATTAGAAATATTCTTGAGTTTCCAAATAAATTTAATAAATGTATCTGTAAACAGATTTCACTAGTCATAAATTATCGTTCAGATAGTAAAATAGTTAATTTTTATAATGATTGGATTTCTACAACAAGTGGTGCTAATTTTAAATTTGAGTGGGATAAATTTAGATTTAATAAATACATTCAACCACATCAAATTAGCACATTAAATAGTCCAACTGTTATTAAAGTGTCTAGCCAAGATAATGAAGATGAATGGCATGAAAATATATTGAAATTTATAAATCACTTACAATCTTCTGGCAAAGTAGTAAACCTTAATCAAATTGCTTTTCTATTTAATTCAGTAAAAAATATTAAAGTCAAGAAATTAGAGTCATATTTAGAAAATCACGGTATAAAAGTCTATTCCCCGCGTTCTGATATGTTTTTTTACAGATATGAAATAAAATTAATTATTGGAATTTTGATTCTAATGTTTCCTATTTACACAAAAAATATTGGTAGTCGCAATTTTAAATTTGTTGACGAAAGACTATGCCAATATTATGAAAGTTGTGTTCAACTCGCTATACCAGAACTTAAGAAAAAAGAAAATTATAATCTATTAAAATGGATAAAAGAACATGGTATTATACATACAAATTTGACTAAAAATACTGACTATGCATTTTCGGGACTCTTATATCAAATGTTTAAATACTCCCCATTTGCTGAAATTTTAAATATGGACTTAAATAATGGAGCTGTTGATTTACGCCCAGTTAGAAACATTGCTATGTTATCTCAGATCATCGCTAAATTTGAATATTTACATAGAGTTAAGTTGTTTTCACAAAAAAGCATTGATGATACAGTTGAAAAGTTTTTTAATATGTATATGCGCTTTTTGTTTAATGGTGGTATAAGTGAATATGAGGACGATTCTGAATATGCTCCAAGTGGATGTGTATCATTCTTAACAATTCACCAAGCAAAAGGTATGGAATTTCCTATTGTAGTGGTTGGCTCATTAGGTAATACTCCACGAAATAGAAATTCCTGTATTGCTGAAGAAATTAAGCAGAAATATTTTCACAGAAAATCATTTGAACCACTCGGCCAAATTAAGTATTTCGATTTTTGGAGACTATACTACACAGCATTTTCAAGAGCACAGAATTTACTAGTTTTAACTTGCAATGAAAAGAATGGTCATGGCCGTCAACCAAGCAAGTACTTTGAAAATCCTTATAGAAATCTTATTAGCTTTGAAAGTGATGAGTTTGATATAAATGAATTTGATTTCAAAAAAGTTAAAAAGGTTAATTTAAAAGAAATGTATTCTTTTACTTCTCATATTTCAGTATATGAAGGCTGTTCTTTACAGTATAAATTTTTTAAAGAGCTTGGATTTACACCAATACGTGTAGGTGCCACAGTGTTTGGTACACTAGTACATCAAACTATTGAAGATATTCATAGAGCTGCTATTAGAAAAGAAGAACATCTTATAACTACTGATAATATTAAATCATGGTTTGATACTAATTATGCTAGTATTTCAAAAAGTGAACATACTTATTTATCTGAGCCTCAAATAAAAGCTGCATATAATCAAGTTATTAACTATGTTAACAGACAACATAATGATTGGTCAGTAGTACAAGAAGCAGAAGTCGAAGTTAGCCTTGTTAAACCAAATTATATACTTCAAGGAACAGTTGATTTAATTACTGGCGATAATAATACCGTTGAAATAGTTGATTTTAAATCTGAAAAAAAGCCTAATCTTGTAAGAGATCGTGAACGAATAGAGCACTATAAAAAACAATTACAAATATATGCACATCTTGTTGAAGAAAAGACAGGTAAAACAGTTAGCAAAATGCATTTATATTATACTGGTGCAGAAAATGAAAATCCTAGAATTACATTTAAAAAAGATAAAACATCTATAGATAAAACAATTGAAGAATTTGATAATATTGTTGACAAAATACAAAGAAAAGAATTTTGTAAAAAATCCAAGTCGCAACTTATTTGTGATAACTGTGACTTTAGATATTATTGTAATCATTAAATATAAGGAGTTTTAAATATGAATGAGCAAACAACAATTGATGGAGTATATGAATTTGAACAGAAACCTCCTATAAAAGGTTTTCCTGAACTTCATTGGACTGGTAAAAGGCCTTTTAAATCAACACAATACTTCCCTGCACAATTAAAAGAAACATATGGAACTGATAAAGATGGTTGGTTTAATAAAATATTTTGGGGCGATAACTTACAAGTTATGAGTCATATGCTTAAAGAGTATCGTGGGAAGATTGATTTGATTTATATTGATCCTCCATATGATAGTAAAGCTGATTACAAAAAGAAAATAAAAGTTAAGGGACAAACTGTCACTAATGATAGTCTTGCTTTTGAAGAAAAACAGTATGGAGATATATGGACTAATGATGAATATCTGGATTGGCAACCCTTTATTGGACAAAATTACTCCGAACAAGAAAT
>JAAYNZ010000033.1 GCA_012520595.1 Candidatus Epulonipiscium sp.
AAAAAATCCGACAATTTACCGTCAATAGGAATCTGACGACCAGTCAGCACATACCACACATGGTGATGTGGAACAGGATATCGATGCAGTGCATCATTGACGTCACGCTCAAAGTATAATTTTCCTTCTGCTGCAATCTCACTATAAATATGCTGTCCTTCATACATTCGACAAATCTGTGCAGCTTGTTCAGGCGTGAAACATCCGCCTTTATATATAACCTGATCTGTTTGGCGATCAATGACACGACATCCACTGGCAGAGACCCAATAGCGAAAATCTTTTTCTTTAGCAATCTGTGGCGGGAACATATCCGCACTTCGTCCTGTGCATGGTATACAGATAATCCCTTTCTTTACTGCCTCTCGCAAGGCATGCATATTTCTGGATGATATAAATACTTGATCTCGTTGTAATGTTGTGCCGTCAAAGTCAAAGAGCAATACTTTAATGTTCATATACATAAACTCCTTTTTAACATATTTTTTCTACATATCCACATCCGCATTACCTGTCAACTTAAAGAACAACAATAATGAAGTTACCATGGTTATTGTAAGAATGGTTGATAAAGCTGACGCCGTACCGTAAGCAGAACGGTTGACCTCTTGAAATATTGCAATAGACATTGTAGAAGTCTTACTTGTATACAGCATCAAAGTGGAGGACAATTCTTGAATCAGTGTAATCCAACTCAGAATTGCCCCGGAGACAATACCTGGAATCATAGCAGGCATTGTAACCTTAAAAAATGTTGGCATTGAGGAATATCCTAAAGATAGTGATGCTTCCTCAATATTCGGATTAATCTGTTTAAGGATAGCCGCACTGGAACGCACAGTATAAGGCATTCTTCGGATAACGTACGAGATAATAATTAAAGCAGCACTACCGCTCAATACTAGGAATCCTGTATTATAAGATATCAGCAACATCAAACCAAAAATTGTTCCTGGAATAACATAAGGTAATTGAATACAAGCGTCTAAAAAGCGAGAGAAAAAATTCTTTTTCCTTACGGTAACATAAGCAAACATGGTACCTAACAGAACAATAATAACAATTGCTATAATACCGAATTTAAAGGTGTTCAAAATGGAATCCTTAGCTTTTGCCCATGCAAGTACATAGTTATTAAAAGAAAAACCTTCAACCATAATTGAGCCACCAGTAAAGTTCTTAAATGAGATTATTGTAATGTATACTGTCGGAAGAACTGAAAGTATGGTTATAAAATAAACGAAGATATGAGCAAAAAGATTACCGGCACCATTCAATTTCTTAGGCTCTGGTGGGTTAAGCATACTCATATTGTAGTTCTTACGACTGAAGTGCATCTGCAGTATAAATACAACAATTGCAAGAAATATCATTATAAAAGCAATTGCAGATGCAAAATATGCATTAGAACCCGTTTCTGATAACCACTCATTATAAACAAGAACAGGCATAACAGTGTAACCTTCACCAATCAAGCGAGGCGTACCGTAATCTGCAAATGCACGCAGAAAAACAATAGCTGCACCAGCAAGAACAGTGGGCGTAACCAACGGAAGACTAACTTTAAGAACCTTCCTGAGTCCATGGTCACCAAGGCTCTCTGCCGCCTCACCCAGTGCTTTATCAACTTTCTTTAAAGCTCCTTTTGTATACATATAAATGAAAGGAAAAAGCTTAAGAGTAAAAACTAGCAAAATTCCATTAAATCCATAGATAGTTGGCAGCGTTACACCAAAAACATTCTTGAAGAATGTAGTAATAACTCCCGCACGGCCAAGCATAAGAATCCAGGAATAAGCACCTATGAAAGGCGGGGAAAACATAGATATAATAATCATTATATTAATTGCCTTGACCCCTTTGATTTTGAAGTTTGTAGTTATATATGCAAGCGTAACACCGATAACAATGGTCAGGATAGTTGCAACAAAAGTTACTTTAATACTGTTCAACATGGCACTACGATAATAGGCTCTGGAAAAAAACTTAACAAAGTTACCGAACGAAAATACGCCAACGGCATCTTTAGTCTGGAATGCATTAATAACCAGACGACTTACAGGATAGATTAGAAACATACCGAAGAAAATCAGTGAAATCAATGTAATAAAACTCCAGAAATCAATGCGATAGCCTTTTAAAAAATCACTACTGTCCTTCTTAAACATTGCTATGCACTCCTTTTATTAAAGTGATCTTACTTTCCTTGTCAAATACATTGATATGTTTTGTATTGACCGAAATGTAAATCTTCTCACCACTTTCATATATACGTTCTGCAGAATTTGTGTCGCTACAGACTTCTATTTCAGTGCCATCTTCAAAAACAACGTCATACTTTATATTTTTACCGAGGAATTGTTTTAGTTTCACTATGCTTTTCTTACCACGACCTTCAGGTGCAACAATAAACTCCTCGGGACGAACACCAACAATCACTTTATGACCAACTTCCAAAGGAACCATATTGTTCATCTCAATTTCTAAACCCGTTGCCATTTTTATCTTAGTTGTATTACCAACAGCTGTAACAGTACCATCAATCATACTGGAACTACCTATAAAGTTAGCAACAAAGGTGTTGTAAGGACGTGAATAAATACGCTCGGGAGTATCACAATGGTAAATATCACCCTTGTTCATTACTGCAATACGATCAGATATGGCTAAGGCTTCTTCTTGGTCATGAGTAACATAAACTGTAGTAATTCCCAATTCTTTTTGGATCCTGCTAATAACTGTACGCATTTCAACACGAAGCTTTGCATCAAGATTTGAAAGAGGCTCGTCCATAAGCAAAACCTCAGGCTGAACGACAACGGCACGAGCTAATGCAACTCGTTGCTGCTGACCACCTGAAAGCTTATTAGGATAACGGTCCTTATACTCTGCTAATTGAACGATATCAAGTATCTCATTTACACGCTTTTTGATCTCTACTTTGGATAATTTTTTATTTTTTAAACCATACTCAACATTACGATAAACTGTCATATTGGGAAAAATTGCATAACTTTGAAAAACCATTCCAAAGTTACGTTTGTACACGGGCACATCATTGATAATCTTATCATCAAAGGCAATGGTACCCGCCTCAATGGAATTAAAACCCGCAATCATACGAAGCAAGGTTGTCTTACCACAACCACTAGGGCCTAAAAGTGTGAATAACTCACCGGACTTTATATCAACTGATAGATTACGGATGACAACATTATCTTCATATTGTTTTTTGACATTATTAACATGAATAGCAACAGCCATAATATTTCCTCCAGTTTCTTTTTCTTTGCTTTCTTTTTCTTTGCCGTTCCCTTAAAGAAGACGGGGAAAAGTTGTATATAAATTAAGTTAAATTATTTAACGCTGGTCCAAAAATCCTGAAATTTTTCTTTCAAAGCGTCTGAATTCTTTTCAACCCACTCGCCGGGATATTCAATTGCATTTAAATCAGTAGTTGCTACAATGCCCTCAACTGTAAAATCAACGTCAGAACGAACAGAACGCTGGTAGAGCTCAGTAGCACAAGCCTGCTGATATTCCTTAGATGTAAAGAAGTCTACAAGCAAACGAGCATTGTATTCGTTTTTACAATCTTTGATGATAGCACAATAAGAATTTCTCAAAGTAATACCTTCTTTTGCATAAACCGCACTTACATCTGCACCATTAACGATGTTCTCAATAACCTTTTCTTCATTGGTAATCCCTACTGCGTACTCCCCGTTAGCAACTCCTGTGTAAATAGCAGAAGAACTAGAAGAAATCTTTCCGTCAAGATTTTTGATGAACTTTTCAATAAAATCCCAACCATCATCCAAGTTACTAGTAGTATTCATAGCAGCTAGCATGTTTACAACCTGTTCACGACCCGAAGATGAAGAGGAGGGATCTGCAAAAGTAATATTCCCTTTCAAAGCAGGATTTGTTAAAGACTCCCAACCATCAACAGTAGCACCGGTTTGTGCTAGTAGCTTGTTGTTTACCATGATGGTATTTACATTAACCTGAATAGGAGTAAACTTATCACTTGCTGGTTTGAATTGTGGAATAATGTATTGTACATTGTCAGAAACGTATGGAGCAAGATGATCTTCCAATGCAGTATAAACAGCATAGGAACCACCCATCATAACATCACCTTGCGGATTTCCAACTTCAGCAATAATTCTGTTCTGTAATTCACCAGAACCTGCTGAAACAAGTTCCAACTCAATATCAGGATGAAGAGTAGCCCACATTTTCTGAATCATTTCATTTTGATTAGTTGAGCTTGCAGTATACAGAACTACACGGTCGGTTTGCTTAAGTTCAGACTTAGCAGACTCACTAGCCTCAGGTTTACTTGAGCTTGATGAATCAACCGAAGAAATCGGTTTGGTCTTTTTAGTACCACATGCAGTAAACACCATTGCAAGAACCATTAAGACACTAATTAGAGTAAAAAGTCTTTTTTCCATAAATATTCCTCCTCTATATTTGTTGGCTGTTGCTAAATTATAATTTTTTTAATTTTTCCTCTAAAATTGAGAAACAAGGTTCATCCACATACATCATAACGCCAGGTTTATTTCTCAAAGCAGTTGCAGGACATTTTTCTGTGATCTCACCCAGTATTGTATTTGAAAGAGCCTGTGCTTTTGCTTTAGTTGGGACAATGCAAAAATGCTTATCCGCAGAAATCAAGGTTGGAATAGTAAGAGTAAGTGCCATTTTAGGAACCTCATCCAAGGTTTTAAAACATCCATCATGAACCTGTTGATTGCGACATGTCAGATCTAATTCAACAGGCTTCATAATTTTGCTGTCATTAAAATCTGCAACTGGTGGATCATTAAATGCTATATGACCATTCTCTCCGATGCCCATAAAAACGATATCTACCTTTTCTGATATTAACTGTTTTCCATATCTTTCACACTCCTCTAATAAATCTTTAGCCATTCCATTAATATAGTGAACAGCTTTAAAATTTACGCGATCAAAATATCCTTTCAAAAAAGATTGAAAACTTCTCGGATCATCACTTGGAAGTCCAATATACTCATCCATATGAAAAACTTCTATACGGCTGAAATCAATTCTCTTATCCGAAAATAAGCGATTTAGAAAATCCGATTGGGATGGCGCTGCTGCAAAAATACACCTTATGATCTGCTTTTGTTTTAACAGATCTAAGATATATTCTGCTGCCTCCTGAGCAGCTACTGCACCCATTTCAAAGCGATCAGGAAAAACCGACAAAGTAATTTCATCAAATTGCATCCTTTTCATTGCCATACTCCTTTAGTTTAAGAAAATTCAAGAAATCGATTTCTTTGTTGGGAAAAATTAAAAGATCTATACGATCTTACTTTAATTGCTAGCATTCAAAAAAACGTAATTAAATACAGTATTTTTGAACTTTATTGTGTTTTTTTGTGAATTGAGCTCATTCATTATAGTTCTTACAGTTACATTATAGTAAAGTAATTATAACAAAAGGCTGGTGATAAGGTAGGTTTCAGCTAAAGAATTTAAAAAACTCCCACCTCATTCATAAAACTTGTATTTTTTGAATAAGATGGGAGTTTATAAATAATCTGGTTATCACAAACCTCATAATTAAAAAATGAGGTGATGAATACAATGAGAAAGACATTCCTTACTATAAACTATCTATGGAAAAAGAAATCATTTAAAAAGCATGGAAAAACCAGTCACATAGAAAAATAGTCCCTTAATTGAAAATCATAAAACCGTAAGCTTATTAAGGTTATATAAAAACTGATTCTGCTATAGATGCCTTTCTCAAATATTAAATTAAATTTAGCACCAAAAGTCTGGTGCTTATATTAAAATTTTTTGGATATTTTCAAAAACACTCAACATATGAAATTCCTTGTATAAAAAAATTCCCTGTTTATTTACCTTCCTTAACCCAGTCTCGTAATACTTCATAACCTTTCTTGAGTTGAACATCCTCTAACTGGATTTTTTTTATGACTGCCTTGTTCATTGTATCTTGGGTCGTCAAATCAGCGACACCATAAGGATATAAACCATATTGTTGCTGAAATTTTATAACTTCTT
>JAAYNZ010000034.1 GCA_012520595.1 Candidatus Epulonipiscium sp.
AGAGAACTGCTTATTGAATTTCTTTATGTAGGAGTTTAGAAATTCATTTGCTTCCTCAATGGAGGAAACATTGGCTAAGCGCAGTTCAATAGGTAGGCGGGATTGAAGAGTACCAAACATTCTTTCAACCCGCCCTTTTGCTTGTGCAACGCTAGATGTACGAATGTCAATGCCTAATTGCTTGCAGGCATAACCGAATTGAGTAAAAGTATCCTTCTCAATAGAGGTTTCATGTTTCTTTTTGTATTCAAATACAGTGCGATTATCAGTAAAAAACTGATATGGGATACCGTAATTACTAAGAAGCTGATGGAGCACGTGATAATAGCCCTTTAAAGTCTCCTGTCCATCAAAGTAAGCACCAACGATTTGTCCTGTAGCATCATCAACAGCGATGTGGAGTTGTGTTTTGGATTCACCAAACCAAAGGTGCAGTGAGGCCTCCATTTGAAGCATTTCACCGAAATAGGCACACCTGGGACTGTGAGTATTCAAGATCCAGGATGGAGCTATATGGTTTGCAGAGGGGGCAAATAAGATAGGGCAGTTAATCTACTAGAAGCACGAAATGATCATAAAAGATATAAAACAATAAGAAATATATATAAGTATGAAAGAGAGGTATATCCTATGCTAGGACCAGACAAGAAAAAACTATATCCAAATGAAAACATAAAAACAGTTTGTTATATAAGTAATTTGCCTAAACGATCCAATGTAGAAATTGGAGAATACACTTATTATAGTGATAATAAAAAATCTCCAGAGAATTTCTATGACAATATAGAGCATCATTATGAATTTCTAGGAGATAAGCTAATCATAGGTAAATTTTGTACAATAGCAGAGGGTGTTAAGTTCGTTATGAACGGGGCAAATCATAGGATGGATGGTATAACCACCTACCCATTTAATATTTTTGGTGGTGGATGGGAAAGGATTACTCCTACAGTAGAACAACTTCCATTTAAAGGGGATACTGTGATCGGTAATGATGTCTGGATCGGTCAAAATGTAACCATTATGCCAGGTATTAAAATTGGTGATGGTGCGATTATTGCCGCTAACTCAACAGTAGTAAAAAGTGTTGAACCATATACTATATATGGTGGGAATCCAGCTAACTTTATCAAAAAACGATTTAGTGATGAAAAGATTGAATTTTTACTAAAACTTCAATGGTGGAACTGGGATGAAGAGACGATATTTAATAATCTTGAAATGTTAACATCGGAAACTGGATTAGATCAATTGATGAAACTTTGTATTTTTTGAAAAAGTCATAATTGAAGAAGAAATCTTCTTATCACTTCCGTAGTTTTGTGTTATAAGGGTTTTGTTGTTTTTGGAGATAAATTTAAGATAAATTTTTATACCTAGAAAATAAGAATAGTATATTATTAATGTTTACTATATAATATAATTAAGGTAATCGAGGTATATGATTAAAATAATGGATGTATATTAGGTTAAAAATTACAAAGCTAGTATAGCAACGGGAGGGAAGGTAATGAAAAAGTTTAGTGGTTTATTATTGATGGTAATAATTATTTTATCTATTTTTTCTACGAATATTTTTGCTGAAAGCAAGATCATGGCAAAAGTTTCGCAAGATACAGTTAAATTAAACAATAAAACAATATCTTGCAAAGGTTTTAAGATTTCTGGGGCTAATTACTATAAATTACGTGATATTGCAGAGGCTTTATCAGATACCCCTAGTAAGTTTGATGTTAAATGGAATAATGAGGAGAGCATAATAGAAATTGTAACGGGAAAAGAATATACCTTAGTAAAAGAATCCAGTGATAACTACTATAATCCTAATAGAAATGATTATGCAACTGCTACAACTTCAAAAATCTTAGTTGATAGTAAAGTACAGGATATAAAAGCATTTAATATTAATGGTAATAATTATTTTAAATTAAGAGACCTAGAGAAATTAATTCCTTTTGATGTAAAATGGGATAGCACTAAAAATGAAATAAAGATATTGTCTCAACTACCTAAAAATGCATATAGGGCTAAATCGACTTATGAAATACATGGAGATAATCATCTTACTACTAATTTCACAAGATGGAAAAATCAATTAAGCTCCTATATTGTAGATAATAATGATGGTACAAAAAGTGTAATAGAAACTAATAGCTTAGATAAGGAAAAGAGTATAAATGATATAATTACTATTGATATATATGATAAACAGTATAATTTAATAGATAGTAAGAAGATAGATTTTGAGCTTCCTTTATTTGGTGGATTTTATAGTGGTAAAGAATACAATTACATTGTTTTTGGACAAGAGAATATAGAAGAAAATGATAACAAAGAGGTAATCCGTATAGTAAAGTATGATAAAGATTATAATCGTATTGGCCATGCTTCTGTAAAAGGGGGAGAAAGTTTTACGATTAGACCATTTAATTCTGGTTCAGGGAAGATGGCTGAATATGGAGATGTTTTTGTCCTACATACAGCACGTGAAAGGTATACGACGGATGACGGGCTTAATCATCAATCCCAGCTTACAGTTATGGTTGATACATCAACCATGACAACTTTAAATTATATGGGAAGATTTCAAGATAATCATGTAAGCCACTCATTTGATCAATATGTATTATTTGATGGGAATAACCCTGTGTTTGTTGATCATGGGGATGCTTATCCACGTTCGGTAGTTTTAACTAAAGGAGATACAAAGGAAAAATCAAATATCTATAAGAAAAACCCCCAAATAGATTTATTTAAAATTCCAGGGAAAATTGGAGCAAATTGCACTGGAGTCTCTATAGGTGGATTTGAAATGTCATCTAAAAATTATATTGTAGCTATGAATACAATTAATCACTCGTTGGTAAAGGAATATACGTCATTTGATATGATTGGCTTAGAGTATGACCAAAGGGATATTATAGTCTGTACAAGCCCTAGATTAAAGACAGAACATGGAGAGACAAGACATATAATCCACGGAAGATATATAGGAAGCAATAAGAATGGCTCTGTTCCACAATTGGTAAAGATATCAGATAATAGATTGGTGATTATGTGGCAAGAATACAGTAAAGATTATAAACATATGAACCTAAAATATGCATTAATTGATGAAAATGGAGAAACAATAGGAAGCATCCAAGAAGTTAAAGATTTTATTCTATCTGAATGCAAACCTATAATATCAGATAATAATATAGTTTGGTATACTAATAAAGATGGAGAAAGAATAATTTATGAAATTCCATTGGATTAAATTTGAATGCAAAGGTACCGGGTAGACTTGAACATGCCCCTGTCAAGTAGACAGTAGAAATAATAAAAAATTTTTTGCGCCAATCATTGAATTATGGTTGGCTTAGTTTTATTCTATGCGACTAAATCTAACAGATAATGCCTGTATTCTATCGGAATTACGCATTTTAATTGCTTCTGGTACCCTATGATTGTTGTAGTAATCTATCTATTCAATAACAGCAAATTCTAACTCAGTATATGTGTTAAATTTTCTAAGGTAGTACATTTCTGATTTTAACATTTCCCAAAACGCTTCCATAGGTTCATTATCAATGCACGTTGAGTACTGTGTATCGCTTGAGAGAATATTAAAATAATAAATTAGAGTAAAAAGCTATTTCTTTTTTCTATAGAGACAACTTTTTAGGTATCTAAAATAGATATAAAAATGATGTTAGGATTAGAAGAGTTAGTCTTGATTGACTATTTTATTTTTATAAAAACAAAATCAATAGCATAGAAAATAAGGTTTTATAATTATATAATGTAAACATAAGGATAACTATTGATGGAATATAGATTTAGAAGATAGTTAGTAATCCAATTAAAATTTTTCGCCTAAAAACAGCAAAAATAAGTTTTGCAACTGTCAGTTGACAAGAAGCTAAGGGTGCTTGGTAGCTATGCAACTAGCATTAATGTTATTATGATACTATAAAAAAGAAAGGAGTGTTGTTATGAATATAGCAGACAGAATACAGGGTTTAAGAAAAATGAAAAGAATTTCTCAAGAGGAACTTGCAGATAAAATAGGAGTTTCTCGCCAGGCGGTATCTAAATGGGAAAACGAGCAAAGTATACCAGATATAGATAGAGTCATTATTATGAGTGAGTATTTTGGTGTTACAACGGATTATATTCTAAAGGGAATTGAACCCTCACAACAATTAGAGAAAAAAAACTTTAATACGAGTCAATTATTGTATATTGCATCAACAGCATTTTTAGCTATTGGACTTTTTGCAGCATTTGGCAGTTGGTATACAGAACAATCTGCAGAAAGTATCTGGGGATCAATGATAATTCAAGTAGTTGGTGTTGCAGCTTACTTTATAGCTAAACTAATATCTCAATCAAAGGCGCCTTTTATTATTAACTGGCTTAATATTATCATTGTATTGTTTATGCCAATTTCTTTGATTATTGCATTTGTTTTTAGAAGAGGTTTTTCTCCATACCCTATAGACATAGCTTCTGGTTCTACTTTTGCATTAGTATATGTTATCACCATAATCTTATCATTCTTTACTTTAAAGAAGTTAGAAAACAATATAGGAAAGTAAAGAGTCGAAAATATGATGTTATAGATTTGATTTGGTAGATTATGTAGAAGAATAGGCTACAGTAAATAATTAACATGAGGTGGATATATGCAAAACATAAAGAAAACATCCTTTATAGGGATTATACTGATGACAATTCTTTCATTTTCAAATTTGTTTGGGTTAAAAATTGCAGGAATAGCAGTTTTTGTTGGGGTTGTCTTCTTCTTTGTAAATAAGGCATCAGAAAAACAGTCCTTCGAAGGCAGTGGACTTGATATTAGTGCCATACGAACAAATTTCAAAGATAAAACTATTTGGTTCTGGATTGTACTACCAATTATTATGGATGCTGTCAGTATAACAATCTCAAAACTATTTTTGCCTGAATACATAGAGCATGTACTTGCGAGAACAGAAGTTTTCGTGTCCTTTGACAAAATTGTAATAATGATAATTCAGCTTGCGTTTCTTGCCTTAGGAGAAGAAATTGCATGGCGCTCGTTCTATCAAAGGCAGCTAAACAAAGCTCTTCCGATTATTCCAACATTATTAATTTCGTCAGTGTTGTTTGCGATTGGGCATTTTAATCAGGGAGATGCGGTTATCGTACTATACGATGTCTTTTTCGTGTTCATTAATAGTGTTTTGTATGGAATCATTTTTCACAAAACGAACAATGCATGGATTAGCACAATGTCACATTTTGTTGCCAATCTATTCAGTGTCATAATTTTAGTATTTCTATAGTTTATTGAGTAAAAGCTTTCCGTTCTGATATTTAACTTGAAGTAAAGTAGTACCCTACATCTTAATTTATAGTAGAACATTAAATCAATCGAAAGATTTTAGACCATTGATTAAGTGGTAATTTTATCCTGACATCAAGGGGATGAAATGCCTTTCATCTCTGGGCATTGATTATACCTAATTTTTTAGGAGCCGTAGATTAAAGTCTATGGCTCTTTTTATGTGCACCCAGCATGGGCGCATAAAATCCTAGTCTGCCCTAGTAGTGGGAAAGACATAGCCAATGGCAAGGGTGTCGTGAGCGATTACGAATCTGAAGGAAGCCGGATGACAAATCTCTGTAAGAATGAATTGAAGAACAGATTGGAAATAATGGAAGAAAATCAAAATAAAATTTAGTAACCTTAAGAAGTTAGGTGTGGAGGAAGAAAAGGCATGGATTTGTGCTAATATGCGAAATGGAAACTGGTACTGCAGTGGATATTTTGTATTACAAACCGCATTTAATAATAAGAAACTCTGTGAGATTGGGTACATAACACTCACGGAGCAATATCTAAAAATATGCGAAAACTAAAGAACCGCTGTATACGGAACCCTACGTACAGTGGTGTGGGAGGTCAGTAGATAAAATAATTATCTACCTCCTACCCGATTATTCAATTATATTTAAATCATTTGGTAGAATGGATTGCTCAAATTGCACCGTCATCAACCTATAAAATATCTTAGATTTGGGTTGTGGTCCTGGCTTATATGCAGAGAGATTACATAAAAAAGGATATAACATTACTGGAATTGATTTTTCTCAGAGATCAATTAACTATGCTAGGAAGAAGGCAAGGGAAAGAAATCAAGAAATAAACTATGTCTATAAAAACTATATGGATATTAATTATAAAAATGAATTTGAAATAGTTATATTAATCTATTGTGACTTTGGTGTATTATCAGATATTAGACGACAGGTTTTACTAAAGAAAATTTATGAATCTTTAAAACCAGGTGGCAAGTTTATATTTGACGTTTTTACTTTAAAAGAATTTGAAAAAAGAAAGAGAGTAATATATGGTATGTAAGTGAGGAAGGTGGTTTTTGGAAACCAGACAAACATATATGTCTAGAATCCCATTTTATTTATGAAGGAGATGTGAGATTAGATCAATATGTAATAATCGATAAAGATGAAAAAGTTGATATCATTAGAAAT
>JAAYNZ010000211.1 GCA_012520595.1 Candidatus Epulonipiscium sp.
CATATTGATCTCCTAAGACTTCTTGAAAAACATTTTGTATAATAAATTCATTTAATTTAGTGGCACCATTAGAGTCATAATCACATTTATTTTCCAATACTAAGCTACCCATAATAAAACAGGACATAGTAAAATTTTGACCTAAATATTTTTGGATTTCTTCTTCGTTATGCATAATTCCGTATAAAGACTTTCTGAAAATATTTTCAATAATTAGGTGTTTATTATTATTTATTTCTTTACTCATATGAAGCACAGCTTTTTCGATGTAATCCAATTCACTATATTTTTGATTTTCTATATCAAAATTAGACAATTTTAATTTCTGAATGACTTTTTGTAAATCTTCGTATTTGGTATATATAAAATAAATGCCTAGCAGAACAATGGCAATAAAGAATAAAGTAAATAGAATAAATCGTTGCTGAATGTAACTGATTTTTTTCTTATAGATATGTGTAGGTATGACAGCAATATAGGTTAAATCTAAATCCTTATCATGATTCTTAAATAGAGTATATTGATCGGTTTTGAATGGAGATTCTTCTAAAAATATAGTAGGATCAATTCCTTCGTCTGTTACGGTATTCCATAAAAGTAGATTGTTATGAGTATCAAGGACATAGATATTGCCTTGTGAAGCTAAGGAGGAATGTTTAATAAAATCTTGTGCTCTTTGTTTGTTGAATAAAATTACCATATTGGCATGGTTTGTGGTGTTATAAGAGAAAAGGGATTGGATATATGCGATTTGTCCACCGAGATAAATAATTTCACCGTCATAATATTTTTCATCAAGCTTTTTTTTCCAATCATGATAATCGGATTTTGGTGAATGGTGAAACCGGTCATATCCGATTTCCATAGAATAAGTTCCTCTCCGGTTTAAAATAAGATTCAATTGACTATAGTAAACATAAGCTTCACCTATTAAGCTATTATAACTATTGATTTTAGACAAGTCCTGTGCTGCTATAAAAAACTTATACTGATCTTGATAGGGGAATTCTTTATTTAACAATAAAAGTTCTTTAATACTATTGTTCTCTTTTATTGTAATGGATAATTGTTTCATATCATCAATAATATGATTAATATTTATGGTTGTTTCTGTTAACATAGCAGAATAATTTTTAGTAATTTCATCTTCAATACTTCTTAATGTAAGTTTATTCAAGGACAAGTATAAAGAAATTCCTGTTATAAAAATGTCAATGTATGAAAAAATTAAAGAATAGAGTAATTGTTTTCGAATTATGAATGTTGTTCCCCCTTGTTTCCTTATGCATAATTTTAGCCTACTACATTCTTTAAGTCAATGAAAGCATTTTTATGTTTTCGTTAACTCAAATCGTATAGTAGGCTATAGGGTTATCCAACAATCTTAAATTTTAATGATAAGATGCAATTAAATTTTTTGTAAAAGCAATACTTTTTGCTGTTCCTTCAAAGGGTTCTGTTGTTCCTTCATATTCAATAGATACGTATCCTTTATATCCAGAAGAGGCTAGAAAAGAAAGAATATTTTCCATAGGAACTTGTCCTTCTCCTAGGATAGTACCTTCATATTTTTTACCGCTTAAAGCAGTGTATTCTCCTTGACCTTCAGGCACTTCTTTTAGATCTTTAAAGTGTACAAAGGAAATCA
>JAAYNZ010000212.1 GCA_012520595.1 Candidatus Epulonipiscium sp.
AAGATTTTAATTTTTGCTCAAAAAGGCTCCATTCTCCCAGAGGATAGACAAATAAACAATGGTCTAATCCTTTGGTAACAACAAAGCGTTCTCCTAGCTGTTCACGAAACCTTACTGGAATAATAAAACGCCCTTTAGAATCAATCGAATGAATATATTCACCCATAAACATAAAAGAACTACCACCTTTTTGTTTTTTGCCACCACTTTGTACCACTTTTCACCACCCACTACCTTTATTCTAGTATACTTCCAAAGTCCTATCAAGATCTTTTTACAAAAAAATAAAAAGATAGGACTCTTGTCCTATCTTTTTATTTTAGATATTAAATTTTTAGTAACCACCACTGTATAATCTTTATGCTCGTTTCTTTTGGTAATACAAAAAAATTAACTCATCTAAAGCTTGGCTAATCTCGTAAATATTTGGGTCCTCATTACTTTTTGCCATTAGATCATTGAGTCTGTCTTCCAAATCATTAATTTCACTAAATTGTACACTCATTTTCCCACCTCATTTGTAAATCCCCGTAATTAATAGTAACTTTTGTATTGTAAAATATTACAATATATCCCCACTGATATTGTAATATGAATCAAAAGAAAAATCAACATTTTTTTACACTTTTTTACCAAAAAAATATTTTCTTTGATTTATATTTCCTTTTTTCTTTTATAGATAATAAAAACAATAGCAAAAAAGATCGAAATTCCTGCTACTACTTGAGAAATAGGAACCAATGTATGAGGGATTAATAATTGGTCTGTTCGTAATCCTTCAATCCAAATACGTCCTAAAGCATACCCTAATAAATACATCATAAAAACTTCACCAGTAAATTTTTTATGCCTACGATACCAAATTAAAAATATAAAAACTCCTACATTCCAAAGAGATTCATATAAAAATGTTGGATGAACCTGTATGTATTCAATCCCATCCAATATCTGAATATGATTAAGGACTTCTTGGGGAATGTCATATACATTTGATTTCATTAAACGCATGGCAAATAAAGAATCAGTATATCCTCCAAAAGCTTCTTGATTTACAAAATTTCCCCATCTTCCAATGGCTTGACCTAAAATAAGAGCGGGTGCTGACGTATCAGCTAATACCCAAAAATCAATTTTCTTCGCTTTCGTATAAAAAACACCTGCAATAACAGCCCCTATTACTCCTCCATAAATAGCTAGACCACCTTCTCGAGTTGCAAAAATTTTCATTATATTATCTTTATATTCATCCCAAGAAAAAGCAACATAATATAATCTAGCACCGATAATAGCTGCAATCAATGCGTATAATAAAAAATCCATATAAACTTCCGGATTTTGTCCCGTTCGTTTTGCTTCTTTTGTAGCTACTAACAATCCTGCTAAAACTCCTAATCCAATTAAAATTCCATACCAATATACAGAGATCCCAAATATCTGAAACGCAACAGGATCTAATTTTTCAATTTTTATGCCTAAATAAGGAAACCATATTTCTGGTGGCATATTTTTCACCCTTTCGTCATTAAGGTCTACCATACATTATATCTATTTTCCTTTTATTTGTAAAGTACTATCGTAGACTTATTTCCATCTTGTTCGACATACAGATATATGCACTCATAACTAAAAATACGCCGATCGCTAAACAAGTGCATAGTATCGGCGAATATGCGACTCTTGCTCCCGGCTTTAATTTTAAAAATATTTATTATAATGTAGGTGTTGCCCTACGTAAAATAACCCCTATTTCATCCGCTAATCCTTGTATAGGGCGCCCTTCCATAATGTCTTCTGCAATAACAGTCATTCTTCCTACTAGTTCTGGAGAATGAGTCACAGATACATGACGAATATGAGGCTGCTCTTTTTGAATTTGATTTTGAATTTTTTCCTTTAACGCATCTAGCTGATCATTAGATAAAGTTTGTGATATATGAATTCCGACTAGAGCAGTATTTCCTGTCAATAAAACCGTGGCCTTTTCTATTTCTGGTAATGCTGCAATCATAGATGCCATTTGTTTTGCTTTTTTAGTATCTTGGACTGGTTCTATAACTGTTTCGGGTTTTCGATAAGAATGATCTACCTTATATTCTGAAATATTTTGTGGTACCTTTGGTAGAGAGGTCCACAATCGATTGGTTGTATTTTCCCTCTCTTTTGTAGAAGCAGAACCCTTTGTACAACCCGATAAAAAAATTATAAAAGCAAAGATTATCCATACGAAACCTAAATTCTTATGATATTTTCTCATACATAACACCTCCATTATTAGTATGAGATAATATAGCAGCTATTACTATAGTAAAGGATGTTAATCGATACAATTTTTTCAACGAAAAAGCAAATATTCTTCAATAGGAATAAAATATTCTGGTAAGGGAATAAAATCAATATCCATTGCCGCATTCGATATTCTTTGCTTCCATATGAAGCTTTCATCTGCCAACTCTAAAGATATGATTATTTCTAACCATTCATAAGGCTCGTATTGCATAGATACCTTTCCCTTTTGGAAATATTTACGAAGATGTTTTTCTAAAAAATTACTTTCTATTATTTTTTCTATGTTTTTTTGATCCGCTAACTGTTTTTGATCAATTAAGTAACCTTGTACTAAACGCAAAAATAATCCTTCCTCTTTTTCTTTGATTCCTTGTTCTATTAAATATTCTCTCAATTTCATAAGAGTTTCTGTTGATATATCTCCCTCAAAACAACTCATTTCCCCTTCAAACCAAAAGTTAGTATGTTCTAACCCATTTAAAAGCCCTTCATTCCAAATGCGATATAAAGAGATTCCTTGGGTTTCTTGTGAAAATATCGGAAGAGAAACTCCTATTTTATGAGAGGAATCAAAACTTAACCAATGATTCTCTTTTTCTCTTCGATATATTCCCTCTATAGAAAAATCATCTCGTTGAAATTCAAAGTCAACTTGAGTTTGTTCTTCTTTTTTTATTAATTCCCAAATAGCTATGGAAGATTTTATCGAAAAAAAACCTGTTTCAGTGACTTCTTTTTGATCAGTCCAATAATTTAGCTGCTTTCTTACTTCTTTTTTGTCTTTTATTAATGGAATAAAAAAAACACCTATACAAATACTAATTAATAGAATCCCCAAACCAATTAAAAAAAGATACTTTTTTTTCTTCATTATTATCTCCTATCTACATTTCATTATAGCTATCAAATCTCATAAGTTTAAATGTTTTATAACAACTATCCAGTGGCCCCTTCTTTCATCGAGTTGTTTCCTGTTGTCTCTCAATAAGAAGTTTTACTTTATGAAGGACTTTTACTTTCTGCTAATATATGATAAGATAGTATACAAAATGATATTATTATGGAGGGATTTTTATGGCTCAACAAATAAATCAATCACGCAGACCTTATCGAGTAGCTAAACAACAAGTAGAAGAAACGAAAAACACTTGTTTTACTGTAACAAAAGATAAAAAAAATAAATACCTTGCTTTTGGTGTTGGTCTTTTAGTTTTTACTTTTATACAAGGAATATTTGTTGGAATTCTTTCTTCAAAACGATAATTCTACATTATGCTTGGGCACAGTGATTTTATCATTGTGCCCTTCTTATTGAGTTAACCTTGCGTAAAATATATTCTTTCAGTATAATAACACAGGAAGCTTAAAAAAACACAAGAATTTTAAAAACCTTTTAAGAAAGAAGGGAAGACATACATGAAACTAGGAATTGTAGGACTCCCCAATGTAGGAAAAAGTACATTGTTTAATTCATTAACAAAAGGGGGAGCAGAATCAGCTAACTATCCTTTTTGTACCATTGATCCAAATGTGGGTATTGTAACTGTGCCTGATTCTCGACTAAATTATTTAGCCAAAATTTATAATTCAGAAAAAATTTTACCTGCAGCCATTGAATTTGTAGATATTGCTGGATTGGTAAAAGGAGCTAGTAAAGGAGAAGGACTAGGCAATCAATTTTTATCCCATATCCGTGAAGTTGATGCTATCGTTCATGTTGTTCGATGTTTTGAAGATGGCAATATCATTCATGTAGAAGGTTCCGTTAATCCCCTGCGAGATATTGAAACTATTAATTTAGAATTAATTTTTTCCGATTTAGAAGTGTTAGAAAGAAGAATCCAAAGAACTCAGAAGGCCGCTAAAGCAGATAAAAGTTTACAAGCTGAACTGGGTATATTAGAAATTCTAAAGAAAGAACTAGAAGAAGGCAAATGCGCCCGTAATCTCTCCTGGGAATCTCCAGATGAACAAAGTTTTGTAAACTCTCTAAATCTCCTAACCCAAAAACCTGTCCTTTATGCTGCTAATGTTACAGAAGAAGATTTAACTACAGATGGTAAAGATAATATTTTTGTACAAACAGTAAAAGATTTTGCTTGGGCTGAAGGTTCTGAAGTCTTTACAATCTGTGCTAAAATTGAAGAAGAAATCGCTGAATTAGATGATGAAGAAAAAATTATTTTCCTAGAAGAACTAGGAATCCAAGATACAGGATTGGATCGACTTATCGCTGCTAGTTATCGTTTATTAGGACTCATTAGTTATCTAACAGCTGGACCAAAAGAAACAAGAGCATGGACAATTACAAAAGGAACGAAGGCTCCTCAAGCTGCTGGGAAAATTCATAGCGATTTTGAAAAAGGATTTATTCGTGCTGAAGTTATATCCTATCAAGATCTGATTGACTGTGGCAGCTATACCCTGGCAAAAGAAAAAGGATTAGTTCGACTAGAAGGAAAAGAATATATAGTACAAGATGGAGATGTAATCCTCTTTCGTTTTAATGTATAGTAAAAAAAAACTCAACTTGATTGATAATCAAATTGAGTTTTTTACTTATACTACCTTTTCTTCTAAAACACTATATCTCTTCTGTTTCTTCATAATATTCTTCTAAATCTTTTTTCACAGCTTCTGCTAGCTCTTTCTCCTCGGCTTTTTTCTTATCCTTTTTATCAGAGTTCATCCAAGGCAATTTTGATAAAAGCCCCGGAGCCATATCAATTAATTTGTTTAAACTATCTTGATTTTTGATATTGATTAGCTGGGTTTCTCCTTGATGAATAACAATCACTGCACTAGGCGTAATTTTGGCTCCTAATCCACCTCCACCAGCATCTTTATTCTCTCCTTTATCAACCTCCGATCCAGAACTACCTGCCCCTACTCCAAAAGTAACATCAACTAAAGGTAAAATAATGGTTTCTCCAATATGAATAGGATCCCCTACTACTGTTTTGCTAGATACAAACTTTTCCATTTCATTAAAAAGAGACTGTACTGCCGTTGTAAAATTATTTCCCATTCTCTTCGCCTTCCTTTCTTTGTTTTAAATACATTTTAATCAAGGTTCTTACAGGAGGATGCCATGCAAAAATTAATATTCGTTTTATAAGTACACCTGCTTGTATTTTCCCTTCCCCTTTTACTGAACCCTTCATTACTTCTTTTTGAAAATTACCTTTTATATGTACATTTTCTCCGAAAAAAGGAGAAATCATACTAACAAGTCCTAGTATATAACCTGTATTGGCCGGATCTTCCAACCCAAATTCCCAATCTACCTTATATTGATTGGGAAAAATCGCATGAAGTAAATCTTTTATTAAACTGTATACTTCTTTTACCAATTCTTTTTTATAAGGATACTGTTTTATCTTTTTCCATAAAACCTTCTCCCTTTTCATTATTTCTTCTTGTTCTTGACTGATTTCTTCCTCATCTTTATTTTTTGAAAGATGATTTATCTCTACTTTTTTATTATTTTTTATTTGGATTGTTTCCTTTGTCTCCTTCTGACTCCGTTCTATATTCTTTTTTTCTTTTTCTACAGAAGATGCCTTTTTACCATCCCTAGAAGGTAACGATGATGATTCTGTCTTTTTTCTACCCAAAAAGTATACCTGTTTTTGGTCGTGATCATTTTGCCGCCATGTATATTTATATTGAAGAAAACGATGCAGCCATGTAATTTTAAATTGGATCAACATAGAATCCATTTTTTCCAACCCAAACTCATAGTGAATGGGAGTAAAAAGAATAATCATTCCTATGATCAGCAAAAACCCGACTATACTTCCCAATAAAATACCGATTATCTTTATTAACCACCAAACCACCAGTAGCACCTTCATGATCTTCTCCTTGTAATTTTTCTAAAATAAAAAGTAGTAAGTATCCACTGTAATCCTAATATAAATAAGATCCATGTACCAATCTTAACGGATATATCGTAAAAAAATGGTTCTGGTACCATACGAATTAACCAGTCTGTTTCGTAATCCAACAACCACAAATCATTTGTAAAAAAAATTTGATGAAAAATGGTAAAAGAACGTGAAAAATCCATCATTATAATCAATGAAATTACAAAAATACTAATTAGTAAACTTCCTGTAACCCATTGGATGCTTTTTAAAAGTAAATCATTCCATTTCGGCACCTGCCATAATAATAACAATAATAATGAGAATACCAATAAAATACTACTGAATCTACGTATCTGATAACCTACTAAAAAAAGATTTTTCACATCTTTCATATGCTGTTTTTCTTTTTCATTAAAGAATTCTTTTTCTACACCGTTTACTTGTGCCTTCATATCTAATGTTTCTCTTTTATCCTGTAAATACAGTAACATTTCTTGGGTAACAAAAAGAAGTTCTTTCGGCTCCATTTCTACAGCATCAAAGACTTTATTTTTAAAATACTGATCTTCATAATAAGGAAGGTGAAAAGTCATCTTTTCAACACATGTCAATACAATGATAATTTGTAGACATAGAGCAATTCCTATACCTAATATCCTTTTCATATGATTCATCTGTTTTTGATTCCTTTCACACCTATTTCCGTTATATACCCATTTTCAACAAGTTTTTTTACTGTAACAAACATTTCTTCTTTTTCCTTAGCGAAACCCAAAACTAAAACATGATCTAACTGATAATATCCTCGAAACAATTCTTCCATGGTCATAATCTCTAATAAATGGGATGAATCTTTACGATCACAAAGACAATAAATGCCTAAAATAGGATTTCTTTTTTTAAAAGCCCGTAAGATTTTCTTTTCTTGTCTTTTTCCGATTCGAGGACTCACATAAAGGGGCGTATAAAATTTCATAATAGCTCTCTTTCCTTTACCATTTTATCCAAAACAATTTTAGTTCATACGATCTTTAATTTTATTTGAATAATGAAATATCCAACATCTTTTATTATAACAGAATATTTTGCCAAAACCAACAAAAAAATAAAAATATCGGCATGTATAAAAGATACAGGCCGATATAGATTATAATGCTTGCTCTAACTTGGATAAATATTCTAAGGGAAAAACTCTAAGTAACTCTTTATATTGTTCTTGACTTAAGCCTGGTGTACTAATGTATATATCAATTTTTTCATCTACATTTGCTTTCTGAAAAGTTTCTTTTAATCGTTGAAATTGTTGGATTTCCAATACTATCCTCACTCCTTTTATTATTTATTTTATTAAGGATAGTATATGTTATCCCATAAAATCTATTCAAGAATCCATTATTGATGATCTGAATATTGATCTCGATAATCAATTATATCTTCTGTTGATTCTTGGTCTTGCTTTCTTTCTTGTCTTACATCTTTACCTACGATATAAATACCTATTCCAATTAATATAAGGGGTAAAATGGAAAAGGAACCTATTCGTAGAGGTATAAATTGTCTGCTGATTAAAATCAAACCAGTAATGAAAGGCCAATAGCGTTTTTCAAAGCTTGCCGTTTTAAAGTGGACTGTGTGTATCAAATAAACCAAAAGAAAAGCCAATCCTACAGTTGTATTTCTAGATACTATAATAAAACCATTCAAAAAAGTTTGATCTTTTAATCCTAATAAAAGTAAAATCATACTAGGAATAAGGAGCCCTATATTTTCATAATATTTTTTACCTCCTTGTTTCATATACAGCGCAAACAAAAAGAGACCTGCTAATGTTTTGCTTGACAATGAAAATGAAACCCAATGCATTTGCCTACTTAGCAACAGAAAACCTAAAAACAAAAGAATCCAACCCGTCCATTTTTCTTGCTTCATTCCTCTCCTCCTTTACTTTTCTCCGAAAATCTTTTCATTATCATATACGCTTTACTAAAATGAAAGTCTGTTTTCAATCATGTCTTCCATTTCTTCTGGAGGCAAAGGCTTGCTAAATAAATATCCTTGTCCCACATCACATTGATATTTTTTCAAAACAGTTAGCTGTTCTTTTGTTTCAATCCCTTCTGCAACAACTTTCAAATTTAAGACATGAGCCAATTGTATTACAGCATGAACAATTACCTCATGTTCCTGATAGGATTCTATACTGGCAATAAAATCTCGATCCATCTTTACTACATCAATAGGAAGCTCTCTTAAATACATTAAGGAAGAATAACCTGTCCCAAAATCATCCAATGCAATTTTTATTCCTATACTTCTAAGTTGTTGTAAAATATCAATAGCAGACTTCAAATCTCCCATTACTGCTGTTTCTGTAACTTCTAACTGTAATTCATCCGGAGATACCTTAGTACTGCTGATCAATTCTTCTATATAGGGCACTAGATTTTTTTGCATAAGTTGCTTGGTAGATAAATTAATGGACATAGTAAATGGAATCCCGTATTTTGACTTCCACTTCTGTTTTTGCTTACAAGCTACTTCAAATACCCATGCACCAATAGAAATAATATCCCCTGTCTCTTCCGCTAAAGGTATAAATTCATTAGGGGATATAAAACCTTTTTGTGGATGCATCCATCGAATTAATGCCTCAGCACCTATTACTTTGCCTGTTTTTAAATCCACTTGAGGTTGATAATACAACAGCAACTCATTATTTTGAATGACAGAACGTAGCTGATGCATCATTTTAATGCGACATAATGTTTTCTCCTTCATAGTTGTTGTATAAATCTTATACTGATCTTTTCCTGCCTCTTTTGCAAAAAACATAGCTGTATCTGCACTCTTGAGTAATGTTGCCATATCTTTCCCATGTTCTGGATATAAAGCAATTCCTATGCTAGCTGATATAAAAAACTCAAAACCTTGTATTGTAAAAGGTTGCCTCAATAAAGTTAAAATTTCTTCTACACTTTGGATTAGCTGTTCTCTAGAATTTATGGAACATAATAGGATTACAAATTCATCTCCACTAAGTCGAGCTACAAAATCTGATGGAGATAGATAATTCTGTAACAAGTTACCAATATAAACCAAAAATTCATCTCCATACACATGCCCTAAAGTATCATTGATATGTTTGAAATTATCCATATCAATATACAAAAGTGCAAAAGAATCTTTTTCTTTTAAAGTATTCTGGAGAATTTTTTTTAAATAACTTTCAAAAAAAGATCGATTTGGCAAGTGAGTAAGAGGATCATAATACGCCAATTGATGCAGTTTATTTTCCATCTTCTTTCTTTTCGTAATATCCTCTCCAATGGAAATAATGTAAAGGATATTTCCTTCTTTATCACACAAAAAGCTATTATGCCATAAAATATCAAAATATTTTCCATATTTGCATCGTACTTTATTTTCATTTTTTGTTAATTCTTCTCCTTTACATAATCGATTTACTACATGGTTCCCAATAAAAATTCGATCTTCTTTAGGGATAATCATATCCACCCATCTTTTTCCTATCATTTCTTCTTGAGAATATCCTAAAAGCTGTTGCGCAAAATAATTGTATTTTACTATTTTTCCTTGTAGATCCCAAACCAAAATCAATACAGAAGCATGATTCAAAATTTCTTCTGAAAACTTTCTCTCTTGAAGCAGACTATTCTGCAAACTCATTTGATGTGTAATATCTGTATGAGAACCTGCCATCCGGATAACTTTACCTTCCTTATTTCGAATTCCCTTTCCTTTACTTAAAATCCATCGATAAGAGCCATCTTTGCTCTTTAATCGATAAACGCTCTCATAGATGCCGGTTCCAGACATAAGATACTTTTCTAATTTTTCTTTTGCCTTTAGCCGGTCTTCTGGATGAAGAAGAAATTCCCAAGTTTCCAGGGTTCCTTTTAACTCTCCTGTTTGATAACCAAAAGCACTTTTCCATTGCAGTGAAAAGAAATATTGATTGGTCTCTACATGCCAATCCCAGATGCCATCATTCGCTCCTTCCACTGCTAAAGAGTATCTTTCTTCACTCATTAGTAACGCATCACGATGCTTTTGAATTTCTTCAAACTGTTGTCTTAGTTCTTCTTCTACTAAAGTCAATTCTTCATGCATGGCACTCATTTCTGCGTAACTTATATACATTTTATTAATGGCCTGCTGCAATAACCAAACGCGACGATAAACTAAAAAATATAATAATACCATGGTAACCAATACATATATCCAACCCTTAATGATTTCAAAACGACTAAATAAATGGATATCTTCAATCCATCGAATTAACAATTTACTTGATACAGTAATCCAAATGATTCCAAACAAGCCATAGATCAAAGATATTTTTAAGGATTCCCATTTAGGATTTATTTCTTTATCTATTTCTAAACATTTAGATATATCATATTCTAATGGTTGTGATTTTTTATCCTTACATCTATTTAGCATTCGCTTACCTCCCATCACAACAAAAAACACCTTTTATTTTAACATATTCTACATTTTATTTTAAAAACCTTTTAAAATTCTAAAAAAGAAGTTCCTTATTGTATAAAAAACTAAAGAACTTCTTTCTTAACAAAAGTTTTACTTTTTTATATTAACATTTATTCCTTCTCTTTTAAAAATAAATTAATTTCAAATTCCCCTATAGATGTCATCAAAGGTAAATGTAATGCCTTCTCATTGGCCATGGAAACAGCTTTGTATTCTCCTATAAAAATTTGTGGGGGAACAATATCACATATGTAATGGCTCTTAGCCAAGGTAGTTAATGCATTACCACCAATAATATTAGCTATCTCACCTAAAGCCGAAGATACAAAACCGTCAATACGATCCATTTCCATACCAGACATGATTTTAACCATTTCCAATGTCATCTTTTTAGGAAATCCAAAGAGAATCATTCCCTTAAGATCGCCTGTTACTCCAAGTACAACATTCGCATCTTTACTACTAATCATATCCTCTATTACTTGTAACTCTCCTCTTTCAAGATTGATATCTAACATTAATCGAAATACATCTTGGGTTGCTTGATAAAAGGAGTTTACATATTGTGATTTCATTGAATTTCTCCTCCTTTGTTTTCAACGTATTCCCCAATTTTTTGATCCATCTGACATACATGCATGATTAGCCAAGTCATCAGCTTGGCACTAAATTCTTGAGCTTTTTCCTCGGATAAGCCTTTCTGTTCAAAAAGAGTAACGTAACTATTTACTTCCTCTTTAAAGGCAGCATGTACTTCTCTATGTCTTTCTATACCTGGATACTTAATTTTTTCTTGATAAGCTTCTTCTGCCTCAAAATGAATAATAACATACTCTTTCATAAAAAGCATAGTTTCCCTTACACTCTCTAACTTTTCCTCCCAAGGAATTTTACTTTGAACAACTTGAATAAATTCGGATAACCGTTTAAAAAGCTCCTTATGCTGCTCATCAATTAGTGGCACTCCCACTTTGTATTTTTCTTTCCACATCATTTCAAAAACCCCACTTCCTATATTATAAAAAGAACTTTTATTGATATTTAAACTACTTTTATTTATTTGTACATAAATTTATTATAATGTGTTTTGTTAGCTATGTCCATATTTTCATACTTAGCCTTTACAAATACGCAGTTACTCATTGGATCCCTTGGTTCCAAAATCATAACAAGTAGAAGTATTGTAACTTTCTCCTCTATCCTTATAATGATTACCTACTTTTGTTTGTACTCTTTTTGGCTATTTATCCTAATTAAAAAACGTTTTAGACTGTATAACCTTCTGTTATCATTTTGCATATAATATAGGGATTTATCATGAAAGGAGGTTAATAAAGTGCACACAACTAAACTAACCCGACAAAGGCCTCAAGATGTAAATCGTATTATGGCATTAATCAACAGGGAGTTTTCTCGATACTATTTAGAACTTCAACAATACGGAGTTCCACCAATGGTCACAAACAATATTTTTCGAAGTATTGTCATTTACGTTTTACAAAATGAAGAAAAATACTCTGGGACAACAGCTCAAAAAACCAATCAACTTTCTAATGCGTTACGTCAAGATCTTAGTATCCTATTTTACATTTTAAGAGGATATGGTGTTCCTAATTATCGAATCAATCAAATCTTTCGAGATATCATCTATTTTACATTAGAAAATATAAAAGAATACCCTGCTCCTCCTAGTTCAGATTGGAGTCAATGGGAAGATTTAGGTGGGGTTTTAACCTCTGCCCCTACTGTTGCATCTTGGCAAATAAACCGTCTGGATGTATTTGCTAGAGGACAAAATCAAGCATTGTGGCATAAATATTGGAATGGATCAAGATGGAGTGAATGGGAAGACTTAGGTGGAGTTTTAACTTCTGCTCCTGCTGCCGTATCTTGGGGACCTAATCGTATTGATGTATTTGCTAGAGGACAAAATCAAGCATTGTGGCATAAATATTGGGATGGATCAAGATGGAGTGAATGGGAAGACTTAGGCGGAGTTTTAACTTCTGCTCCTACTGTTGCATCTTGGGGATCTAACCGTCTGGATGTGTTCGCTAGAGGACAAAATCAAGCATTATGGCATAAATATTGGGATGGATCAAGATGGAGTGAGTGGGAAGACTTAGGTGGAATTTTAACTTCTGCTCCTGCTGCCGTATCTTGGGGACCTAATCGTATTGATGTATTTGCTAGAGGACAAAATCAAGCACTTTGGCATAAATATTGGGATGGATCAAGATGGAGCGAATGGGAATATTTGGGTGGAGGTAATATACAATCTGGACCTGCTGCTGCATCTACAGGCATAAATCGATTAGAAGTTTTTGCTCAAGGGGCAAGAAATGATCTTATCTTCCGAACATGGAATGGCTCAAAATGGAGTAATTGGAGGTCTCTAGGTGGTATCATTACGTCAGAACCAGCTGCTGTATCTTGGGGCGGAAATCGACTGGATGTATTTGCTAGAGGACAAAACAATCATCTTTGGCATATTGGGAGACCATAAAAGCATAAAAGGCCATCATAATAGAGGGGCGACAAGGAAAATCCCTTTGTCGCCTCTCTATTATGATGAACGTATTTTTTTATATAAATATCTATTCAATATCATTTCGATTGTCTTCATCGAATAACATATAATATTTTAATTACGCTTTTTGTGATACTCTAGAAAAATATAACCCTAACAACAAAAAAGCTAACGCAAATAACAATTGCATAAAAATTTCGGCTTTCACATCTAAAAAGGAATTAACCCTCATATCATTGATTTTAACAAAATAATAGGTTGGGAAAAATTTTGCAATTTTAAGAACCTTATCTGATAATAACTGCTGAGGTACCATTACTCCTGATAAAAAGGAAGTCCCTAAGGATAAAACAATACCTATACCATTAATAATAAATTTGTTTTTCGTAAGATTATTAATAAAAAAAGTAAGACATAGAATGGAAAATGAAAAAACAACTATATTTATTATATATTTTTGTAGATTAACTTCACTAATGTATTTTCCTTTTAATAAAATACTTCCTAAAATAAAAATAAATGTAATCATACTTGCAATAGTAAACTGCCCCAAATATATTTCCCCATTAAACTGTAGGAATTTCTTTGACGATAACTATCAATCTTTTGATCTGTAAAATCAGCCATGACAAGCCCTATGGTTGTAATATAAATGGCTACAATCACATAACTGGTAAAATTATAATAAAACTTAAACCATTTGTCTACACCATCATTATTTTTTTTATTTTGAAATTCTGCCAACTCTACTTTTGCCTTTTCATCTAAAGCTCAATTTAGGTCCTCTAAATGAAAACTTCCATTTTCATGGATTGCATTGACAAAAGCAAGAAATTTATTAATTTGATTTTGAATTTGCATAGATTGGATTTTTCGATCATCTTTATATATTTGCATAGATTTTTCCTTATCTATTACTTTTTCATTAAAATCTTCAGGGATTATTATGACAGCATCTGCTATTTCTAAAAAAATCTGCTCCTTTATATATTCTTCTTCAAAAGTAGTAGTAATCAGATTGTTTTTTTCCTAAATAATCTTTTAAGCCCTTTGATAAGTCACTATGACTATTATCAGTGATCCCTATATTTAATTTCGTTTCGTTGAAGCTAGCTTCCCTTTCTGCCCCACTAGAGCCATTAATTATGGCTAAAATAAAAAATATAATTGTATAGGAAAAAACAGCCCATTTGTTTTTTAACCCTATTTTAATAAAGTACTTATAGACTGTCATAATTACGCCCCTTTAAAAAAAGATACGAAATCAAAAGCAAGAAAACACTATAAAAGGCTAAAATAAAAATTCCTTCACCTACATTCTTTGTGTTTTCCAAAAGGTTGACCCTATATAAGTTATTAGTAATGATAGACATTGGATTGATTCTACTTAAAATAGGTACGTACTGATCGATGATAATTTTTATATCAGGTCCCATCATACCCGATAAAAAAGACAAGAAAAGTGTAACAGCCACACCCATTAAGATTTTTGTATTGCTGCTTCTTTTATTCGAGGCACCAATTAGTATGCCAAGGGCTACACCTAATATATTACCTAATAAGACAAAAATAGTGCTATATTTTAATTCCCTAAACAACTGAATTTTTAAGACATATTTTATAAACAGAAGTAAAATCTCATTTGAAAGTAAATTTAAAAACAATGCAACGAACACTCCAGCCAATAAAAACTTATATTTTTTTAAAGGAGTAATGTTGATTCTTGCTCCGATATTCGATAAATTGGCTTGGATTAAGCTGACGGTTACAATGCCAGAAAAAACTCCATAAGTAGAAGCCATCGTAATTAATGAATAAAAAATAATAATTACAGGATTAGCTTTTTGATTTTTCTTCAGAACATAATCTACATTAAAATCATAACTTTCTATGGGTCTATTTAGCTTCTGCATTTGTTTTATCTGTTCTATGATTTCCTTTATGATGGTCTGATTAATTCCTGATTTTTTGACCCATACAGTAAGATCATCATCAATATATCCATCAATTTCTTCAGTCTCTAACCTTTCTATCTTCTCACTATCAGTAATTTGATGAACATTTAAGATTTCTATTTCTTTCAAAATAAAGGCTACTGGATTTCCCTGTTTTATTCCTACATCAATATTAGCTATTTTTATATCCAACATTCCACTAAAGGCAGTGTAGAAAAAAGTAGCTAAAATCAATGGGTATAATAAACTCCAAAAAAAAACCCAAAATCCCTATATAAATTTTTACCCTGATAAATACAATTCCTTACTATATTTCTCATTCTAATCCCTAAGCTCCTTTCCTGTTAGTTCTAAAAAAATATCATTTAATGAAGGTAACTGACTATGAAGCTTTGTATAGACTAGATGGTTTTCTTTTATAAATTCTAAAAGATTAGCCACATTATTGATCCCATTTTCAAACTTTATAATAAATTCCTCTTCTTCTCTTTCTATATCAATCACATGAGGGACCTTTTCCATCTTTTTAACCATTTGATCTTGAATATTTAAAAAGCCTACAACGATCTTTTCTGAGGTTGTTATCATAGCTTTTAGTTCTTCTTTTGTGCCAGAAACTAGGTTTTTACTATTATCCATGATAATAATTCTCTTGCAAAGCATTTCTACTTCTTCCAAATAATGGGTTTTATAGATAATGGTGCTACCTTCTTTATTTAGCTTTTTAATTCCATTTAATACAAAGTTTCTACTTTGAGCATCTACTGCAACAGTAGGCTCATCTAAAAAAATTAATTTAGGTTTATGAGCGATTCCGCAAGCGATATTTAACCTTCTTTTTAATCCTCCACTTAACTTTTTAGGATAAAATTTTACATAATCCTTTAAACCTACAAATTCGATGGCTTCTTTCACATACTGTTTTCTTCTTTTTTCTGCCTTTAGCCATATCTTTACCTCCTTTTTTATGACCTGAAAGAATCGCTAAGCGACAGACACAAATCCTAGGAAGTGTAAAAAATAAGAAGATTCGCTTCGGTGCGTAGCATATTTTTTACAACTACTTCCGAAGGAGAAAAGCATAACACTAGGAGAATACGAAATATTCATCATAGTACTAAGTAAATTGACCCCATGTGGGAAAATTTACTTAGCTTTTTTTGTAGCTATGGCGTAGGTTAAAGATTGTAATCATCCCATTGTAGACACCGTTTTTACTACGGCAGAGTGATAATCTTAAAAATTACCATAACAACTAATGAATACATCCTTTTTCATGATATAAACTAATAAAGAGGTTATTCAAAAAAAGTACATATAATTTAAAAAAGATATCTACAACATCTTGCGGGCATTTAATAGCAACCTTTTTCTCTTCTCTCTGAGATTATGCGATTAAATAATGTAAAAAGTGCCTCTATCTTCAGTTTCTGTAGTTCTGTTGAGTCTAACAATTCAAATTTATCCCTTAATTCTGCAAGATTCTCATAATTATTTAAGGATTTTAGTGGTATTCCCGTAAGAAAATATATAATTTCCTCATTATTAGTTTAGAAGATACTATTGATACTAACACTGAAGCAGGTAGAACTCTTATGCTTCTGACTGGTATTTTTGCAGAAATTGAAGGAAGCAATATTGTATCTCAAGCACGAGATGGGATGGCAGAAGTAGCAAGACAAGGATATTGGCAAGATAATTCAGTGATGACTGCCAACCATGCCTTTAGATCGAATAAAGATGGGACAAGAAAAGACTATAGATATTATGTTTGCAATCGGTGGGCAAATACAAAGCTTTGTAAGCCAAACTCTGTAAAAGCAGATATCCTTGAGGAACAAGTTAAGCAAGAAATGATGTATCTGACAATAAATATCTCTAAAAATATGTCTGTGTATGTCTTGTAAATGTTTTAAATTGAAATCTCCTTTATTTCTGCTATACTAAGTTCTTCACTATTCGCAATATTGAATTTGTTTCTTAATGTAAGAGAATTTGGATAACAATACTTTATATCCCATTCATAACTATAATCATAATTCTTGCCCATAATGCCATACCTATATCCTTACAGTATGTTTTTCAATAATTCTTTTCTTCATTTCCTCAAAACTTACTTCATCGGATAAGCATATTCTAATTCTCTATTTATCTTCTTCTTTCAAATGCATTCCTTCCATAGCCATAGTTCCACTTACTTCCTTAATTATTTGTTCTATATCCTTCATAGATATCACCTTTTTTGAAATTATTCTATATAATATATTATATCATATTATTTACTACATATAATACAAAAAGGTGTCTTAATTAAAAGTAATAAATAAGGGTTAGAATGTTAATTATCTAACCCTTATTTTCATTAAAATTTATTTCATGAACGTTATGCAATTATACTCGCTAGTTTTTACCATTCCATTTTTTTGATAAAACCTTATTGTCTTTTCAGTATTCTCTGTCATTAATACAATCTGACGAATTGACTTATATTGTTCTAGAATTAATTTTAGTAACTTACTTCCAATGCCTTGGTTCTGGTAATCTTCTAGTATTAGTATATCTTGTATATAAATAATCGTATAATCATCACCAATTACACGTGCTAAACCAACTAATCTATCTACATCCCAAGCAGTCCATACCTTAAGGGAGTTATCAATGGCATCTTTTAGTTGTTTTACATCGTTTGTATATGCAATCCATTTCACATCTTCATACAAATTTATTAACTCATCAATACTAGGCTTAATGTCATCTTTGATTATTATTTTATTCATGTTATCCTCCTCAAATTTTATTGTCTTATTTGAAGAAGAGTTCTTAATCTACCCACTTTATATACCCCTTTAGTTAATTTTCATATAATTGATATATTATATGAAATTACTTACATTCATTATAGCATATTTTCTAATCCCTAAATTTGTTATGTCGTATAATTATACTTATACATATTATACCATTAAACGGTAATTTATTATAGTCATACACAGGAGACCAAAGGTCCCCCCGGCAATGCATAGCTTGTCTTACTTATGATACGGTTCACCGTACCATTGATTACGCTAACACATTTGAGATAACTTTATTATGTAGTTAAACTAACGGTTTTAGCTTTTAAGCTGCCTTGTGCATTTAGTATTTTCTTATCTGCTTATTTTATGTTTATTGCGGTTTTTTATCTTTGTTATATATTATCTTAGTGGGTTTTAATTTTACTAACCTCATGTAGCTTATTTGCTTTACTTAGAATTTGTTTATATAAAGTATATTTTTATCTGATATCTGTATTTTAACTAGGTTTTTTATTTTTAATTAAATTATTTTAACTGATTTTTAATTTTAATATAATTTTTGATTTTAATAATATAAGTTTATTTTCTTTTTATGATGTCTTTGGTGGGAAACGGCTTGTTAGGAAACACCCCCCTCCCTGGCAATAGTTAAATTAAATAACTATTGCCAGAGAAGGGAGAAAATCGAACCAAAAAAAAGACACCTATTAGATGTCTCCGGTTTGGGTATCCGTATTGTTGAGGTTCCCATTTCCCTTGAATATTACTATTCAACACACTCAGGCGGTTAAGGTCTGCCGTAAAATACCGCAAGTAATTAGCTACTCGTGTGCCTCCCTTCTTACTGATGTAAGCGACAGGACAGGTCTATGCATATGCATAGCATCTTTTGACAAGTTGTCTGCTTATTAGTGAACAACATTGTTATATCAAATACTAACAAGCAAACAACAAAATGGCAAACACGCCCACCCTCTAACGGCACTGCCACCGACAATTAATCGGTCGATTATTTTATAGTGGTCGGGTCTTCAACACTATATGTTTTTAAAGAACATATAAAACTTTTATCGATTCATACATTATATATAGTTGTAGCTTATTTATAAGACTTTTTTAAATCTTTATTTATTAAATGTTTATGTTCTTCCAAAAACCCTTGATTGTAGTTAATTCCCAATACATATATTAGAATTTCCAAGTCATTGGTATAGTCCTCTTTAGTTGCTTCCTTAAGCATTATTGAAAGTTGACTTATAAATTCTTGAATCCTTATAACATATTCATCTATGCCAACCTCTCTAACATAATTGCACTGTTTTTCTTTTAATTCCTCTATAGCTATTCTGAATACTTCCTTATCTATCTTCCAAGCAGGGGTTAAAACATTATCCCATACTAAATCGTAATAATAATCTAAATTTATCATCCTTAATTTCTCCTTTCTTTTTTTGAGGACTGAAATATCAGTCCTCATTAGATATTTTAAAGTCCTGCACATTTTAAGAGTTTCCATCTAAGGGATTAATCCTCATTGGCTGTGCAATGCCTCTAGTCTGTATAACCAAGACTTTTTCTTGGCTAACCAGATTACCTCTTCTTAGAATATTTGCAGCTGCATTAACATCAGCATTTATTTTTCTTCCATCAGAGGCTATATACATTCCTCTATGTGTCCTTTTTCCTGAAAATAAATGCTTTTTACTGCTTATATAATCTGGAATAGTATCATTATCATAGAATGATGCCTGTGAAGAATACATTTCATTAAGCTTCACAAAGCAAATATTGTGCTTCTTACATTGGAATTCTAGTTTCTCAACAAATCGTGCAAATGGAATTTGACTAAACATCTGATTATTTGCACTTCCCATATTTGGTGCATTAGAGAAATTAATATTGTAACCTACTGCAACATTACCTATTTTTCTATCTAAACAG
>JAAYNZ010000213.1 GCA_012520595.1 Candidatus Epulonipiscium sp.
AGTAGCAGCACTCGTAGTCAAGGATACTATACCCTTATGATTCATGTCCCTAAAGAATACAAGGGGGGGTTAGTAAGAGTCTATGAAAATAATAAGATGATTGACTCAATGAATATGGATCAAGTAATACATGTATTTTCTATACGAAACATGAAGAATAACTCATTCGTTATAATATAAGATAGCAAAAATGTACAAATAATAACAACTTTGACCCGTTTCAATTAGAAAATAGTGATGATAAAATATAGTTGTAGTTAAGAAATCAATGTTTTATCAAAAAAATCACAAAAAACCGGTTTGAAGTGAAAGAAAAGGTAAACAAAGTGAAGGAAAAGGTAGTACCAATATAAACAGTAGGGGGAATAAAAATGAATAAAAAGTTTATGAAAGCATTAGCGTTATTGTTGAGCCTCACTTTTATTTTAGGACTTTTCGCTGGATGTACTAAAAAAGAAGAACCCAATACGCCTTCTGTTACTACTCAAGAAGAAGAGAAAAACGAAAGTGACAATAAAAAAGCAGAAGTACCTGCAGAAAAAGTAAAACTACGAATTTCTACTATGTTTGGTGGAACAGATGCGGCTACCGATGTATATAAACAATCATTAGCTGACTTTATGGAACAAAACTCCAATGTGGATATCGTTGATGAATCTATGACTTCCGTAGGAGAAGAATATCGAACCAAAATTCGTACGGATTATGCTTCAGGAAACGAGCCTGACATTGTTTTCTTTTATACTGCAGCAGATGCAAAACCTTTAATCGATACTGGAAAAGTAATGTCTTATGATGAAATATGGAAAGACTATCCTAATGTAGGGAAAGATATTACCCCTGGAGTAAAGGATGCAATGAAAGAAGCAGATGGAAAGATTTATGCCCTTCCTGTTACTGGATTTTACGAAGGTCTTTTTGTAAACAAAGAAATGTTTGAAAAGAATGGATTAGCCTTACCTACAGACTGGGCTTCTTTAGAAGAAGCAGTAAAAACATTATCAGCCAATGGAATCGTACCATTTGCAGGACCTCTTGGCCAATCACATTATTTGATCGAACATTTTGTATTAGCAGCTGGTGGAGCAGAAGATCATAAAGATGTTTTTGCAAACGGTGTTCTTCCTTCTTGGGTTGAAGGATTTGAATTAATTAAAAAATTATATGATATGAACGCTTTTTCAAAAGATGCCATTTCCATGGATATCGAAGGAGCTCAAAATCTTTTCAAACAAGAAAAAGCCGCAATGATTTTAGAAGGATCTTGGTTTATTGGTGGATTAAGCGATGACCTAAAAGAAAAAGTAACCGTTATTCCTATGCCTTCAGGTCCTAGTGGAAAGAAAGATCCTACAGCTATTGTTGCAGGATTCTCTTCAGGATATTATGTTAGCACAAGCGCTTATAAAGATGATTCCAAACAAGATGCTGTAATGAAATTAGTTGATTTCTTGACCAATGCAAAAACCATTGAAAAAATGGCAGAAGCCAATGGAGGAGTACCTGCAGCAGAGGTATCTGTTCCAGGACTAAGTCCTGTTGCTAAAGATGGTCATGCGATGACAGCAAATGCAAAACAATTAAATATGCCTATTGACTCTCGATTACAACCGAAAGCATTTAATCATATTGTAGAACAAGGAACACCCTATATTGCAGGAGGAAGAAAAACATCTCAAGAAGTACTAGAAGAAGTGATGAAGCTGCATCTAGAAGAATAATAGAAAAAGATTCACTAGTCAACAATAGAGTAACCCGCTTTATGGTTACTCTATTGTTAACTAAAAACAAAAAAGCAAGAAAGGATGAAAAAGATGAAATATTATAAAAATAAAAGAGCTATTATCTTATTTTTATTTCCTGCAGTATTATTTATTGCTGTTTTCTTATATTACCCTTTTTTTATGAGTTGTTATAAAAGCTTTTTTAATTGGGACGGATTTGCAACGTCTACCTTTATTGGATTTGATAACTATAAAGCCATGTTTAAAGATTTGCAGGTTCGTCAAGCGATAAAAAATACATTTTTTATGATGTTTTTAGCTTGTGCTGTACAAGTTGGTTTAGGATTACTCTTAGCCATTATTGTAGATCATGTTTCCAAAGGGGCAAAATTTTTCAAAACTGTTTACTTTTTTCCTATTGTCATTTCGGCTACGGCTATAGGAGTTATGTTCAAATTGTTTTATGCTTATGATGGCGGCCCTCTAAACAATCTGCTCTTACGATTTGGAAAAGAACCTGTTAACTGGTTATCTTATGAGATGGCATTAGGTTCTGTCTCAGTGCCCATTATATGGCAATATGTAGGCTTTTATTTTGTTATTTTACTTACGGCCATTAATGGTATTCCCCAATCTCTTTATGAATCTGCCTATTTAGATGGAATTACAGGAATTACAAAAACCATTTATATTACGATTCCTTTGATTTGGGATATGATAAAGGTATGTTTGGTTCTTGCCATTACAGGTAGCTTAAAAGTATTTGATATGGTTTTTGTTATTACAAGAGGAGGTCCTATGAGTGCCACAGAGTTATTAGGAACCTATATGTATAAAAGAACTTTCTTTGATAATCGATTTGGATATGGTTCTACCATTGCTGTATTTATTGTATTTCTTGGTATCGTTGTATCCAGCGTTGTCAATCGAGTATTACGTAGTGAAGAAATTACTTATTAAAAGAGAGGATGTGCTGATATGAAAAATACACAACTGGAAACCAATTCTAGGGTAAGCATGAAAAAGACAAAAAGCTTAGGAATAGGAAAATTAGTTGCTTATATAATGCTGATTCTATGGGCTTTTACAACAATTTATCCTTTAGCATGGGTTTTAATGAATTCCTTTAAACCATCCAATGACATTATATTAAATTCTTTCAACCTTCCCTCCTCTTTTAATTTAATGAATTATAAAAATGCTTTTACAAAAATGTCCATTGGAAGAGGATACGTAAATAGTTTAATCATTTCTGGAACAGTCGTAGTCTTTGTCGTGCTTTTTGGAGGATTAGCTGCCTATATATTAGCAAGGTTTGAATTCAAAGGTAAAAAAGTCATTTATACTGCTTTATTAGGTAGTTTATTATTCCCCGCTTTTGCCACTGTTGTTCCTGTTTTTGTCATGCTATACAAGATGAATTTAATTAATAAACATGTAGGATTAATTTTACCTCAAGTGGCAGGTAATTTATCCTTTGCCATCATTGTATTGATGGGTTTTATGAAAACCATTCCTATGGAATTAGAAGAAGCAGGAATTGTAGAAGGATGCAATACTTGGCAAGTCTATACCAAAATTATTGCACCCATTTCAAAGTCATCTTTTGCAACAGTCGCTATTTTTACATTTTTATGGTCTTATAATGATTTATTTCTATCTTTAATTATCTTAAGAACAAAGTCTGTTCAACCGATCAATGTATTATTAAATGAAATTAGTAGTCAATATGGTACGGATTATGGTTTAATGACAGCTGTTATTGCTATTATCATTATTCCTGTCATGGCTGTTTATTTGGCAGCTCAGCAATTTATTATAAAAGGACTAACAGCAGGTGCCATTAAAGGCTAATTGCTATCTTGAGAAGAAAATAGATGCATTTGGTTTCGGTATTGGCTAGGTGTTAAGGACGTAAACTTTTTAAAAATACGAGAAAAATAAGCGATATCGGAGTAGCCTACCATTTCAGCAATTTCATAAACCTTATAATTGGACTCCAGTAATAAACGACTGGCTTCACCGATACGGATCTCATTTAAAAGGTCTACAAAATTACTACCTGTTTCTTTTTTAAACAGTTTTGAGAGATGCCAAGTGCTTACATAGAGTTCATCAGCTAATGTTTGTAATTCAATATTTTCCGCATAATGTTCCTTCATATAGGTAATCGCTTGATGGATGACATAGGTTGTTTGCTCTACTTCTTCAGAAGAGGCAGCAACCTCTTTTTTATTTTTTACAATTTCTTCGATACCATATAGTTTTTTCATTTGCTTTTGCATCTCTAAAACAGTTTTTTCACGAGAGCTAATTTTTTCAATTTGTTCAATGGCTTGTTTCACAGCTTCAACGATTTCTTGTTTTTTAGAAGGCTTTAAAAGAAAACGTAAAACACCTAACCGAATCGCTTCTTGCGCATAATCAAAATCACGAAATCCAGTTAAAATAATAATTTGACAATCAGGCTGCAAATCTTTCATCAAAGAAATCATTTCTAATCCACTGATTTTTGGCATTCGTATATCTGTTAAAACAATGTCAGGCTTCAGGTCTTCAATTTTTTTAAGACCTTCTTTTCCATCTTCTGCGGTTCCCACAATTTTGCAGTTTAATGCCTTCCAATTAATTATCTTTGTCAAACCTTCGAGAATTACATTTTCATCATCAATCAAAAGCACCTTATACATAAGTAACCCTCCTATATGCATATAAAGAAAAAGTCATTTTTATTGTCCAACAGGAATCAACATACAAATTTGTGTGCCAAGGTTTTCAAGACTTTCGATCGAAAGTCCATATTCATTTCCATAAATCAATTGAAGTCTTCGGTGGACATTAATTACACCTATTTTGGATCGACTCGATGAAGCATTGGGTAAAGAAATCATTTCTGGATCTTTCAATTTTTCTTTTAAACGCATTAATACATCAGGCTCAATGCCTACACCATCATCGGTAACTTCAATGACCAATAAGGTCTCCTTCTTTTTTCTTTTTTCTTGATTTTCAAATATTGGTTTGTTCCATTCCTTAAAAGAAATTCGAAGAAAAACCGTTCCTCTTCCTTTTGGTTCAATTCCATGATAAATAGCATTTTCAACTAAGGGTTGTATGATTAACTTGGGAATCATAATATCCAATGTATTTTCATCGATGGATGGCTCAAATCGAATTTTAGAACCAAAGCGTTTTTGAATCAGAAAAAAGTAGTTATTCATATATTCAATTTCTTCTCTTAGAGGAATAAAAGGTTCATTTTCACGATCAATATTTGATTCCATAATGGCACTTAAGGCAGAAATCATGTCACTAATTTCATCCACTCCATTCAATTGAGCCATCCAATTAATGGTTTCTAATGTATTATATAAAAAATGAGGGTTAATCTGAGACTGCAAAGCTTTAATTTCAGCATTTTTTAGGGCCAATTGTTCCTTATAGACACTATTGATTAAATATTTAATCTTTTGGGACATTTGGTTAAAAGATTTAAATAGATAACCAATTTCATCTTGCCGTTCACTTTCTAAAATAACACCAATCTGACCCTGTTCCATTTCCTTCATTTTTTGTATTAGTTCATTTGTAGGTTTCACAATATCCGCATAAAGCAAATTAATTAGGATAATAAAAATAGGAAGGGTAGCCATACATAAAAATAAAATTTTCTTCGATAAGGCACGAACTTCCTTTAGCAGAATGGAAGTAGAAATCGAAACAGCAATTTTCCAATTGAGGGGTTGAATCCGATCATAAATCCAATCTTCTTGCCCTTTCGATTTTGTGTTTTGAGGAGGCGTATATTTTTCAAAACGAAACAGTTCTTCCCCCATCTCACCGTACACATAGACATTTTGAAATTCATTTTTAAGAAAATCACGTAAGATGCCAAAAAGGTATTCTTGATTTACTTGAAAAACAACAATACCTAATTCTTGAATACTATTACGATCATAAATAATTCTTGCAAAATAAATATGTTCTACCTTTTCCCCATCCATATCAAAATAATAAATAAGATCAGAAGTTTTTTTTGCTTGTTCATAAATTTCTGCAAAGGGAATCGTAGAAGCATCTTGGTAAATCAAATGGCGAGTAGCCATATAAATTGCATCTTTTTCCTTAAATTGAAAAGCCATTAAGTTAATTTCAGGACGAGAGAGCACAAGAGAACGGAGATAAGCTTCTAATTCTTGCTTCAAAATAAAATTTGTCAATTCTTCTGTTGGATTTTTTAATAGATTTTTATGCACATCATAAATTTTTGTATCGTATAAAATATCCATGGAAAATCGATGGAGGCCATCAATACGTTCAGAAATAAGAGAGGAGATTTCTTTTACATTGAGATTGGCATAGTCCATATATTTATCTGTCATAATCTTTTCATAATTTTGATAACCAACATATCCAATGAGAAAGATAGGGGTAATGATTAATAAACCAATAATAACAATCAGTTTAGACTTAATAGAAATAGAGTAATAAAAGTTTTTGATTGCTTTAATCTTCATTTTCAATCTTCTCCGTTCCAGTATAGGTTTGAGCTATTTCATTTAAGATTTCTTGTGGAGATCTTTGGTTTTTCATAATAAAAGGAAGATTTTTTCGAATCTCTAAAAAAGCTTCTGGATGCATATCAAAATCAATAGGTTTAATCAAATGGGCCGCGTTTTGAGTCATTTTGTACCCTTCTTGCACCAAAGGACAAGTAGAGGACACTGGAATAGTGGTTGCAGGAATTCCATAATTAAGGGCAGCAAATCGATCAATCATTTCCGGTTGGGTTAAAAAACGAATAAGAGCAAGGGCTAACTGTTGTTTTTGGGGATCTTCATGGGATCTTTTACTTAAAAAGTATCCCGATGTATTACCACCAATAATATCTGTAGGATCAGCCAATCCATGAGGGACAATAGGAAAAGGCATAATGATTGTATGTACTTTATCTTTTATCGTAGGAAGAACCCAAGAACCATTAACCATCATAGCTGCATCTTTATTAATAAATAATTGTTGAGCTTCCATATCTTTAATGGTAAAACAATCACTAGGAAAACCATTTTGTTCATAAATTTTTTTCATATGTTCCAATCCTAATACCCAATAAGGAATGGTTTCTTCGTTTAATTGAGAAAGACGCTTTCCTGTTCCGCCAGCAGACAATAAAAAAGCGTCAATTAAATAGTAAGATTCATCCAAGGAGGCGGCAATGGGAATAATATTTTGATTTGAAAAAACCTCAATGGCATATAATAGATTTTCCCAAGTAGTAGGCAGAGGAACGTGGAACTTATCAAATAGATCTTGATTACAAAATAAACCTTCATAAAATCCAGTTACAGGTAGAGCATAGAGCAGTCCATCGGTATGTCGCACTTCATTTAATACAGTTTTAGAAAACCCATTTTTCCACTCCAGATCTTCTTCTAAAAAAGAATCAAAAGGAAGAACACGTCCTGTAGAAATTAATGTATACGCATCCATTCCAGTAAAGAAAAAAGTAACATCAGCTTCATTGCCAGCGGCAAAGTCTGTTGTTACCTTTCGGCGAAACATATCTCCGGCAGGTAAAGATTCATCAATAATTTTTACATTAGGATACGATTCCATAAATTCTTGTAATGCGTTTCATAGACAATAGTAGCTGGATCTGTGCCAGCAAACATGGTGGTGATGCGAAGTGAAATTTTTGTCTCATTTTCTTTCATCATAGAAGGCTGAGGATCTAGAGGATATAAAATAAAAACCAAAAACACTATTAGAATGACGAATAAAAGATTAATCATTAAAAGTTTTTTACTCATGATCCATCCCACCTTTAAATAATATACAATCAAAAGAAAGAGTACATCTAATATTTTATCATATTTATATAAAATAGCCAAATGTTAGCAGTTAAATAAAAAAATATACAAAGAAATAATAGCAAAATATACATATAAAATAAAATAAAAAGCAAAATATGTTCAGAAT
>JAAYNZ010000035.1 GCA_012520595.1 Candidatus Epulonipiscium sp.
ATTCATCTAAGAATAAAACACCATAATGAGCAAGGCTTACTTCTCCAGGCTTTGGGCGATGTCCACCACCGATTAAAGCAGAAGGAGACAAGGTGTGATGAGGGGCACGAAAGGGTCGTTTTGAAATCAAGCCTTGTTGTTCTGGTAACAATCCGGCTACACTATAAATTTTTGTAATTTCGATACTTTCCTCAAAGGTAAGACTTGGTAAGATTCCAGGCAAGCTTCGAGCCATCATTGTTTTACCAGAACCTGGGGGACCAATCATTAGTACATTATGAGAACCTGAAGCCGCAATTTCCAAGGCTCGTTTTACAGAATCTTGCCCTTTAATATTTGAAAAATTGGGTATGGTTGGATCCCACTCTGCAGAAGATTCAAAACCAGGGCTTTTTGCTTGAGGTAAAGAAGAAGCTTGAGATAGATGGGCGACAACAGATTTTAAATTAGGAGCAGCCCATAAAGTCATTCCTTTTATGATGGCCCCTTCATGGGCATTCACTGCAGGAACAATACATTGATAAAAATTATTTTCGTAGGCACAATGTACTAAAGATAAAATTCCATTGATAGGACGAATATTGCCATCAAGGGATAATTCGCCCATGCATACGATGTTTTTTAAAGATTCTTCTGGAATTAATCTAGAGGCAGCTAAAATACCTAAAGCAATGGGGAGGTCAAAGGCAGGACCTTCTTTTCGAATGTGGGCAGGAGCTAAGTTTACAGTGATTCTTTTAATAGGGAAAGAAAAACCAGAATTTTTAATGGCAGAACGAACTCGTTCTTTTGATTCGCGCACGGCAGAATCAGGAAGACCAACAAGATCAAAACTAGGAAGTCCTTCACTTAAGTCTACTTCTACTTGAATCATGGAACCTTGAATTCCTTGGAGTGTACAACTTTGTATCTTACTAATCATCATCCCAACTCCTTTAAGAAAATATGATTATTATCAATATAATATCATATTTTGTAAAAAAACACATTCTTTAGATAAAAAACTTTGTATTTTATTGAAATATTCGGTAATTATAGTTACAATAGATAAAAGAACGAGTTATGATATGAAAGCATAGGAGAATAGGTATGGAATATGAAAACTTTTGGATATGGTTTACTAGGATCCCGGGAATCGGTAACAGAAAACAAAAAAAGCTTTTAGATGTTTTTGGAACACCAGAGAATGTATGGAAGGCAGAACATCAGGACTTAAGCCAATATTCCAATTTATCCCCTAAAGATATCTCTGCCATTATCCAATCAAAGGATTTTTCTAAAATTCAAAAGTGGATAGAGGAGTTAATACAAAAGAATATTCAGTTTTATTCCATTGAACATCCGCAGTATCCTGATCTGCTAAAAAAAATTTATGACCCGCCTTATGGAATTTATGTAAAAGGTAAAAATTTTGGGATAGTGCAACCAACGGTAGGAGTTGTTGGAGCGAGGCATTGTTCAGAATATGGAAAGCAAATGGCTTTTCATATGGGCAAAGAATTAGCAAGTATGGGAATTAGTATTATTAGTGGAATGGCTAGAGGAGTTGATAGTGCAGCTCACCAAGGAGCTTTAGCGGGAGGAGGGCATACTTTAGCGATATTGGGGAATGGAGTTGATATTTGCTATCCAGAAGGTAATAAAAGGTTATATATGGAGATTATGGATAAAGGAGCTTTGCTTTCTGAATTTCCGCCTGGAACCATGCCTAAGCCAGGTTTTTTTCCTTTACGCAATCGGATTATTAGTGGTTTATCCCAAGGCCTTTTGGTAGTAGAAGCAGCTAAGCGCAGTGGCTCATTGATTACAGCTGATCAAGCTTTAGAGCAAGGAAGGGATGTATATGCAATTCCGGGGAATATTACTAGCTCTCTTAGTGCAGGTACCAACTATTTAATCCAACAAGGAGCTAAATTGGTCATGAAAGCAGAGGATATTCTAGAAGACTTATGCTTAGAAAATCCTTTTTTTGCACCACAAAAAGAAAAAAATTCGAAGAGCACTCCAAAAGAGCCCCTTGAAAAGGAAGAAAAAATAGTATATGATTGTTTAAGTCTAGAACCCGTATCCATTGATCAAATCTGTGAAAAAACCGGGTATTCTCCAGGAATGTTACAACATATCTTATTAATCTTAGAGTTAAAAGATAGAATAAAGAAATTATCCAATCAATGGTTTGTCCGAAAGGATAATTAGACAAAAAATAAATGACGGAGGTGCATCATGGCTAAATATCTAGTAATTGTAGAGTCTCCAGCAAAAGCAAAAACCATCAAAAAGTTTTTAGGGAGCTCTTATAAAGTAGAAGCCTCCAACGGTCATGTCAGAGATTTGCCCAAAAGTCAGATAGGAGTTGATATCGAAAATGACTTTGAACCAAAATACATTACTATTCGAGGTAAAGGTGAACTCCTAAACAAATTAAGGAAAGAAGTAAAAAAGGCAGATAAAGTATTTTTAGCAACTGACCCTGATCGTGAAGGCGAAGCAATTTCTTGGCATTTGTGTTCCGCTTTAAATTTAGATGAAAAAAATACAAGTCGTATTACTTTTAATGAGATTACAAAAAATGCAGTTAAAAAATCAATTAAAGAAGCTCGTAGTATCGATATGGATTTAGTAGATGCTCAGCAAGCACGAAGAATTCTAGATCGAATTGTAGGTTATCAAATTAGTCCTTTGTTATGGAAAAAAGTGAGAAAAGGATTAAGTGCAGGGCGAGTTCAATCCATTGCTTTGCGTTTGATTTGTGATCGAGAAGAAGAAATTCAAAATTTTATTCCAGAAGAATATTGGACCATTGAAGGTCAGTTTTTAGAAAAAAAAGCAAAGATCCAAATTGATGGGAAATTTTATGGGACTCAAAAAGAAAAAATTCAAATTACTTCTCAAGAACAAGCAGATAATATTTTAAAAGAATTAAAAGAAGCGCAGTTTTATATTTCTGAAATCAAAAAAGGAGAGCGAGTTAAAAATCCTCTTCCTCCTTTTATTACCAGTACTCTTCAACAAGAAGCTTCCAAGCAATTAGGTTTTTCACCTCAAAAAACCATGCGAATCGCTCAACAATTGTATGAGGGAGTTGATTTGGAAGGAGTAGGCACTGTTGGACTTATTACCTATATTCGTACAGACTCTATACGTATTTCAGAAGAGGCAGATAATCAAGTAAAAACATATATTTCTGAAAATTTTGGAGAAACATATGTAAATAAAGAATCAATTCAACAAAAGAAAAAAGGTAAAATGCAAGATGCTCATGAAGCCATTCGACCTACCAATGTAGAGTATCAGCCCGAAAATACGAAACCTTCTTTGTCTAGGGATCAATACCGATTGTATGATTTAATATGGAAACGATTTGTAGCTAGTCGAATGTCACCAGCTAAATATCAAACCTACTCTGCAAAAATTGATGGAGGACAGTATCGTTTTACAGCTACGGGATCCACCTTGTTATTTGAAGGATTTTTAGCTGTGGAAAATACGAAAGAAGATAAGCAAATTCCTCATGATCTAGAAAAGTTAAAAGAGAATCAAGAAGTAGAATCGATTTCCATAAAGGGAAACCAACACTTTACTCAACCACCGGCTCGTTATACAGAAGCAGCTTTGGTAAAGATTTTAGAAGAAAATGGAGTGGGGCGTCCAAGTACTTATGCTCCTACGATTACGACTATTTTACAAAGAGGGTATGTGGTTAAAGAGCAGCGAAACTTGTATCCTACGGAGCTGGGGGAAATTGTAAACGACATTATGACTTCTTATTTTAAAGATATCGTTGATGTAGATTTTACAGCTCAATTGGAAGAAAGATTGGACCAAGTAGAAGAAGGAGATGTTCATTGGAAAACAGTTCTTAGGGATTTTTATCCTTCCTTCTATACTACTTTAGAAACAGCAGAAAATGAAATAGGAAAAATTGAAATAAAAGATGAAGAAACGGATGTTTTATGTGAAAAATGTGGACGGAATATGGTTATTAAATATGGTCGGTATGGAAAGTTTTTAGCCTGCCCTGGGTTTCCAGAATGTCGAAATGCAAAGCCATTATATGAAGAAACAGGAGTTCTTTGTCCTACTTGTGGTGGAAAGGTTCTTATTAAAAAAACAAAAAAAGGAAGAAAGTATTACGGATGTGAACACAATCCTGAATGTAATTTTATGTCATGGAATCTTCCAACGGATAAAAAATGTCCTAAATGTGGAGATATCCTCGTAGAAAAAGGAACAAAGAATAAGAAAATTGTTTGTAACAATGCAGAGTGTGGATATATAGAGCCTGTAGTAGTAGAAAAATAAAAAACATTTCTATATCTTAGTGTAAAATAATTGTTGGACAAATAAAGAAAAAAATATAGAGAATAGTCCTCAATTTGATATAATGTAATCGTCTAAATCACAAAAAGGAGGATATTCTCTATGAATAATATTATACAAT
>JAAYNZ010000214.1 GCA_012520595.1 Candidatus Epulonipiscium sp.
AGGATTAGCCCAATACTTAAACCAATGATAATACTTAAACCAATACGAATCCCTATAGGTTGATGAATTTGAAACATAAATTCTGTAATCGTGGGAGCCATACTGGTTCCAAATAAGGCAATATAAACATATTTACTAAACTTATCTTTTTTTATTTTTGCATACAAAATAACACCAAGGATGATTAACCATACATTAAAAATATTTTTTCCAAACATACTAAAGCCTGTCATTAAAAAAATAGTTGCAACGGAAACACCACTAATATTAATTTTTAAAAAATATAAGATAAATATAGAAGCTAATGTCAATAGTCCGGCATTTACAAAGGTGGCTCCTATTCCACCAATGGCAATATAGTCTGTAATCAAAACTTCTGGTTGTCGAATAATTTGATCCAATCCTTTTAAAATTTGCCTAGGGGAATCCATACAAAAGCCAAAAACAATAAAACAAAACCCATATATAACGAGTACTGTATATTTAATCTTATTAGAAATTACTTTATTCTCTATATTGATACACCTACCTTTTCTATTTTATCGTATTTTTCTTATTCGATTCTTTTTTCTTTCAATAGGATTGTAAACGTATAAACAATCCTATTGTATCTTTTTTTATCCAGTAGGGCAATGTATGTTTATAATAAAATAGAGCCCAATGGCCCTATTTTATTCATTATACTGTTCCATTTCTTTTTTTAATTGCTCAATTTCATCTTCTAGTTGGGTAATTCTTGCTTGCACATAGTTTTTTCCACAAGAATTATGATTCTTTTCGTTACATTGTTCTTGTGCTGTAATTAAAGCAGCGATAAAACCAAGAAAATCTCCAATAGTAGTAATAAAGGCTCCCCATACAGTTAACTGTACAGGATCAATTTTACAATTTGAATGATTATTGCATTGTTTTGATGTACCCATCAACATCACCTCTCTAATTATATTATTACAACGAGAGCATGTTGGTGTTCTTTTTATAAGAAAAGGATAAAAAAGCCCTCACCATCGATGAGGACCTAGTTATAACCCTGTTAAACAAGTACCTTATTCAAATATAAAATACTGATTCCCACCATTATTTTTAGCTGTATACATAGCTTGATCTGCTCGTAATATTAGTTTATCTAGGGTCTTCCCATGATAAGGATAGACACTAATTCCCATGCTTAAAGAAATAGTTATTTCTTTTTCACAATGAAGGATACTCTTCTGTTCTGCTTGAATAATTCTTGAAGCAATACCTTGATAATGATTTGCTTCTTTAATATAAGGAAGTAGAATTAAAAATTCATCTCCTCCAAGTCTGGCAACAATATCACCTTTTCTTGTGCATTTGGTCAAGATATCGGCTACTTTCATAATAACCTTATCTCCTGCTTCATGTCCATAGGTATCATTAATCAGTTTAAACTTATCTACATCCAGAAACATTAATGCTAATAAAGTCTCATGTCTACTAGCATTATTTATAAATTTTTCAGCTAGTTTATAAAATAATGTTCGATTTGCTAAACCTGTTAATTGATCATAATAAGCTAAATTTTTAATCACTGCTTCTTTTTCTTTTAATTTTTTATTTAACTCATATAACTGATGAACATACTCTTTTAATTGATTAATTCGTGCAAATTGATTGGTAACATTAATAAATTCCAAGAGAAAAAATGTAAAGTTCTCCTTTTGAAAGCTACTAATTTTTAAGTTAAATTCCTTTTTTTCGTTTACTAAAGCCGGATGCATGGCTGCCGAAAAAAACATTTTACAACCATGACACAGAATCTGATCTACCGATTTTTTAAAATAATCTTTGTTTAGATTTGGCAAAACTTCATATATATGACATCCCTTAACCTTCTCTTGTTTTATTTCTGTCACATATTCCATGTAATGGTTCCAAAAACAAATCTCCAATTCTTGGTCTAAAATTACAATTCCTTCACCAATGTCGTTTAATATGTCATATACAGTATTATCCATATAACTCATCTTCTATCTTTGTTACTATTGCCATTAATTCCTTCAATGAATGCAGTGTCAAATTAACAATAACAGCTCCTTCTATTTCTGTATTATCAATACCAAATGTGATATACAGCATTAAGAAATAGGGATAGTCCTTATTTTTAATATCTTGTTGGAAATCAATCCGATCAAATACCTGTACTTCTGGCAATGTATATTGTAATTGAATATTTAAATGATTACTAAGTCCTCCAACAATGGCGTTTAAAATAATATTACCAATTTCTTTTACTATATCAAAATCAATATCTGTAAAATTCATATTGGAATATTGAATCTCTTGCTCTTCTTGATCTAAACAAAGACTAATAAAAGTTTTCATTTTTTCTGCTGGGAAAATTAAATTTGCTTCTCCTGTTAACTGTTCTTTAAAAGTAATAGAAGACACCATCAATGTTCCATCTAAAACAGCAGGAAGATGGGCTTGGAGCTTGCTTAGTTCCTTATTTGAATCTAAAATTTCGATATTTGGAACATCTAACAGGATAGTTTTGTTGACTACCTCTGAAAGCATACTAGCTGCTTGTCCTACGCTTATATTAAACAATTCTTTTAAAATATCATACCGAACCTGATTATCCCTCATTCATATCATTCCTTATCATATTACATATGAACTTCGCTTTTTCTTCATTCAAAGGTTTATTGATAAAAGATATTATATTATAGGCCTCTACCTTTTCCTTTACATTTTTTTGTAC
>JAAYNZ010000215.1 GCA_012520595.1 Candidatus Epulonipiscium sp.
CAAAATGCAGGTACTGTCGAATTTTTAGTTGATAAATCAAAAAAATTTTATTTTATGGAAATGAATACACGAATACAAGTAGAGCATCCCATTACCGAGATGGTAACAGGATTGGATTTAATTGAAGAACAAATTAAAATAGCCGCAGGATTTCCTCTTGCCTATGCACAAAAAGACATTCAGATCAAAGGTCATGCCATAGAATGTCGCATCAATGCAGAGGATCCAGCTAAAGGATTCTTGCCTTCCCCAGGTACCATTACGGAACTTTATGTTCCAGGAGGCTTGGGGGTTCGGGTTGATAGTGCCATTTACCATGGGTATGCAATTCCACCGTATTATGATTCGATGATTGCAAAACTCATCGTTCATGGAGATACGAGAGAAAAGGCAATGGCTCGAATGAAAAGAGCGTTAGGTGAATTTATCCTTCATGGGGTAAGTACAAATATTGATTTTCATTATGATATTTTACATGATGTGGATTTTCAAAAAGGAGAGTATGATACAGGATTTATCCAAAAGAAAAATTTTCTTTCCCAATAAGTTTTGAAGATAAGAGAAAAGAGGTGAATCTGTGCTAGGAGGATTTTTTAAAAAAACCAAATACATTACAATGCCACGTAAAACCCAAGTAAAATCTATATCTCATTTGAATTTCCTAGGAGTGCAGGAAGAGGTACAACCAAGTATTCCTGATGGGATGTGGCAAAAATGCAAAAAATGTGGCCAAATTTTATACACAAAAGATGTAGAGGAACAAGATCAAGTTTGTCCTGACTGTGGATATCATTTTCGCTTGTCTGCTTCTCAACGAATCCAACAATTAATGGATCCAGATACTTTTGAGCCTTGGGATGAAGATTTGGTTCTTCAAAATCCTTTACAAGACAACAAGTATTTAGAAAAAATGAAACAATTACAAGAACAAACAGGATTAGGTGATGCTCTTATCAGTGGGAAAGGATCTTTAGGAGGATATGCAATTGTTCTTGGAGTGATGGATAGTGGTTTTTTAATGGGAAGCATGGGAACAGTAGTAGGGGAAAAATTAACCCGAGCCATAGAAAGGGCAACACAACAAAAACTCCCCGTTGTTTTATTTACTGCTTCAGGAGGGGCCAGAATGCAAGAAGGAATTTTTTCTCTTATGCAGATGGCCAAGACTTCTGCTGCTTTAGCAAAGCATCAAGAAGCTGGACTTTTATCCATTATTGTATTAACAGATCCTACAACAGGAGGAGTTACTGCTAGTTTTGCCATGTTGGGGGATATTATCTTAGCAGAACCTGAAGCATTGATCGGCTTTGCAGGACCACGAGTCATTCGACAAACCATTGGGCAGCAGTTACCTGAAGGCTTTCAAACCTCCGAATTTTTACTTCAGCATGGATTTATTGATCAGATTGTAACTAGAAAAGAAATGAAGGAAGTTATCACCAAGATATTGGCACTCCATGAGGGGGTAAAAGTATGAGTTTAGGAGAATTTCAAAAACAAATTCAAGAAATGGAGAAAAAGATTAAAGAAATTCATCTTTTTTCCCAGCAACAGGGAGTGGACTTGTCAGAAGAACTGAAAAGAATGGAAGAAAAGTTACAAAATCTAAGAAAGCAAGCCTATTATAACTTAACACCTTGGGAAAAGATTACAATAGCACGAAAAATGGAGCGACCTACTGCCCTTGATTATATACAGTATATTTTTACAGACTTTATGGAATTACATGGTGATCGATATTTTGGAGATGATCCTGCCATTATAGGAGGAATCGCTTGGCTAGAAAAAATACCTGTAACAGTGATTGGCCAACAAAAAGGACGGAATACCAAAGAAAATATCTATCAAAATTTTGGAATGCCTCACCCAGAAGGATATCGAAAGGCATTGCGATTAATGAAACAAGCAGAAAAATTCCGTCGTCCTATTATTTGTTTTATCGATACCCCGGGGGCTTTTTGTGGAATTGGGGCAGAAGAAAGAGGGCAGGGAGAGGCCATTGCGAGAAACTTATTGGAGATGTCGATGCTAAAAACACCCATCGTATCTTTGGTGATTGGAGAAGGGGGAAGTGGAGGAGCTCTGGCCCTTGGAGTAGCCGATCAAATTTGGATGCTAGAACATAGTGTTTACTCCATTTTGTCACCAGAGGGGTATGCCAGTATTTTATGGAAAGATAGTAATCGAGCAGAAGAAGCAGCAGAAAAAATGAAATTAACAGCCCAAGATTTAAAATCCTTTGGGATCATTGATGGAATTTTGGCAGAACCTTTAGGAGGAGCCCATGAAGAGCCAAAAGAAATGGCACAAACAATTAAAAAAACATTACTTGAAATCATACCCAAAATGAAAAACAACTCAATGGAAGAATTATTAAGGAAACGATATGAAAAATTTAGAAAAATGTAAAAGAGCAAAGAATCAATCATTTGCTCTTTTTTTTGATATGTAAACCATATAACTTTTATAGCACAAACCCCTTGTACATTAGAATATAAGATAAACCAATATAATATCATTAGAGTAGCTGCAGGAAGAGGTGTTGTCTTAAAAAGTGTTTATTTTTTTAGTGCAATGGCGTCAATCTCAATCTCAATTCCTCTTAATTGAACTCCTATGGTAGTTCTAGCTGGAAAAGGTTCACTAAACATTTTTTTGTAGACTTCATTCATTTCATCAAAATATTTAATATCTGATAAATAGATAGTCGTTCGAACAACATCTTTTAATGAACAGCCAGCTTCATGCAAAATGGCTTCCATATTCTTAATGACCTGATAAGTTTGTTCTTTGATTCCTTTTTTGATTTCACCAGTAGCCGGGTCTTGTGGACGTTGACCAGCAATAAATACAAAAGAATCTGTTAGAATTCCTTGGGAATAGGGCCCTGCTGGGGAAGGTGCATTTTTCGTAGAAACCCTAATAATTTCATGAGACATATTCATTCCACCTTTACTGTGTTATAATGAAGTACTTTTTTATTTAGTGTATCAGGTGTATATACACCTGTCAATACACATATAACAAAATCATTCGATCGTTAGGAGGAATTTTATGGGTAATTATAATAAAATTTTAGAGGGAAATACAGTATTAGAATCAGAACGACTGATGTTACGGCCATTCTCTTTAAAGGATACAAAGGATGTATTTTTATATGCACAGGATGAGGTGGTAACAAAATATTTAACATGGTCTACTCATAACAGTGTAGAAGAAACACAAAAAACAATAGAAGAATTTTACATGAAAAAGGGTGTTTTTGCCATTGAATTAAAAGCAAAGCAAATGTGTATTGGATGTATCGAGTTAAGGATTAATGAGAAGCATAATAAAGCCAGTTTTGGTTATGTTTTAAATCGACACTATTGGAATAAGGGATATATGACAGAAGCATTACAGTTATTATTAGATCTTTCCTTTACAAAACTAGAATTAAATCGTATCGAATCTACTCATTATGTAGGAAATGAAGCTTCTGGCCAAGTTATGAAAAAGTGTGGAATGAAGTACGAAGGAACAGGACGCCAAGAAGTAAAAATAAAAGGAATCTATTACGATGTTGTCCATTATGGAATTTTACGAGAAGAATGGATAAAAGGGCATTTGGACTGAAAAATGGTTATTGTAGATTTGGATTTAAGATCGATAATTTATACATCTGATGTTTTTCTTGTAGTAAGTTTGTTTCTTTCCATTGGCCTTTTTCTTCTACATACTCATGGAGTAAGATATCTTCCCCATTGGTTAATCGGACAAAGTCAAATCGATATCGAGTATGATTTCCTTTGGCATAAATACGTATAATAGAATCTTTTTTATCCACTTTTTCAATTTTATTAATTACCTTATACCAATTTTTATAGATGATTTCAACCAAAGCTTCTGCATCCCAATCCCAATGATGGTAAGGGGCACATAAAAAATCTTCAGGAAGATAATCAATGGATTTGATTTTCCAACCTTCTGATGGAGAATGTTCTGTGGTTATAATGCCATAGTAATAGGAAAAATAAGTAGGCTGTGCATGAGAGTTATTTTTTTCTTTGTAAGGAGTTCCCGTAATTGTTTCGATTTCCACCATAAAATATTTAATGTTTTCGGGTGTGCCAAGGGGAGAGTAGGCAGGCAATAGTTTTAGTAATGTAATATGTCCAATACCTGCAAAGGATTTTTCAAATTGATCTAAGGATACTTTTTCTCTTTTGGCTGCAGTAAAGAGTTCATAAGCGTAGGGGTAGGGGATGGTAGCCCAACCGATCGTTCCGCACCCACCATAATAACCCGTCATATTAGAAGCTTCTTTTAGTATGGCATAATAGGCTTGGATCACATCTTTGGGAGACTGAAAGAGAATGTGGATGTACGGTGGTTTTTCCGTACTATTTATAAAGTCTTCAAAAGAATACTTTAATCGTAAA
>JAAYNZ010000036.1 GCA_012520595.1 Candidatus Epulonipiscium sp.
AAGATCCTAGGACTTCCTCTAGAAAATAAAGTATTAATTCGGACCAAGGCAACTCAGCCCCAAAGTAAACTTTCACCTATGGCCAGATGGAATAATACAAAAGATGCTTTTGCTGTTTTGGATCCTTTGAAGATAAAGGATAAATTTATTTTAATAATTGACGATATATATACTACAGGGAGTACCATGGATGCATGTAGTAAAACCTTAGTAGAACAAGGAGCTGCAGGAGTCTATTTTTTAACGGTTAGTATAGGACACTTACAAAATAAAAAAGAATCCATAATTTAAAAAAATGAGGAGGGATCGGTATGAACGTACGAAACTGTAGTCGCTGTGGAAGGTTATACCAATATGTAGGAGGAAAGCCTCTTTGCTATGCTTGTAAAGAAGAGGATGAAAAGGATTTTCAAAAAGTAAAAGAATATTTATATGAACATCCCAATGCACCTATGGCACTGGTTTCTGAAGAAACAGGGATTTCTATTTCAGCCATTCGCCAATTTTTACGAGAAGAAAGATTGATCATTTCAGAAAACTCTCCCATTGGAATCGAATGTGAAGGTTGCGGAGTATCCATTAAAACAGGACGGTATTGTAAAGAATGTGCGGCACGTCTATCTACAGAATTAGGCCAGTCCATTGGAAGGCCTATTACAAGAGAAAAAGATACCCCTTCTCAAACCAGCATACAAAAAACAAAAATGCATTATTTAAACAGGAATAAATTACATGGTAACAATCGATAATAAAGAGGTTAATGCTTTTGAAGAAAATGACGATATAATAAATAGAAATGATAAAAAGTAGGTGAAGGTATGAAAATCACAGGAATGAATCAAGCCATGGGAGTGTACCAAGCCCAATCGTCTCCTTCAAAAATACAAAAAAGAAGTTTTTCTTCCCAAAGCAAAGACACATTATCCTTATCCAACACTGCTAAAGAGTATCAAATTGCTTTACAAGCATTATCACAAACCCCTGATATTCGGAAAGAAAAAGTGGATGCTATTAAAGAAAGCATACAATCAGGAACTTATAACGTAACAGGAAAAGAAGTAGCAGATAAACTGGTAAAGCAATTTTTAGATGTAAAAGGATGATAGAAAGAGTGGAGAGAAATTCATGGCCAGTCTGATACATGAGTTAATCGAAGTACTAGAACAGGAGCAAGCTTGTTACAAAGAAATTTTAGCTTGCTCCCAAGAAAAAACTGATTATATTGTAGAGGGAAATGTAGAATCTCTACAATCCCTTACAACAACCGAACAATCTTTAGCCGGTCGGGCTTTTCAATTAGGGAAAAAAAGAGAAGGTTTACTAGAAGATATGGCAATGGTTTTAGGACAAAAACCCCAAAGCCTTCAACTAACCTTTTTAATACAAAAAATGAATAACATGCCTACCGAACAAGGACAATTGCAAAAGTTACAACAGCAATTAACAACCCTTATGGAAGAACTCAAACAGGTTAATGAACAAAACAGGCTGTTATTGGAACAATCCCTAGAATTTATTGACTTTACTGTACGAGCCCTGCAAAGCCAGCATTCTGGAGCAGGACTTTCTTTGTATGAAAAACAAGGTCAGACAACAGAATACGAAGGGCAAAATTTTTTTGATCGAAAACAATAACCCATAAAGATAGATAGTTACGTTCAAGATTACCAAAACAAAAAGAGGTGAAGCCATGGCATCCATGAGCAGTTTAGTGCGAGCCGCATCTGGATTGGCCGCCAGCCAAAACGGTTTATATGTTACAGGACATAACCTATCCAACGCCAATACTCCAGGGTATGTGCGCCAGCAATCCATGCAGCAAGAAAGCCAATACCTAACCGTTGGGTACCGAGGAAAAGATATTTTAACCGTTGGTTTAGGTGTAGACGTTGTTCAAATTCGACAGATTCGGGATTCCTTTTTAGATCAAAACTATCGTAATGAAGTAGGACGGTTTGGATATTATCAGGTCCAATCCCAAACCATCGAAGAAATCGAAGCGATTTTAGGAGAAATCCATGGAGAAAGCATTTCTCAATCCATTACAGATTTATGGGATGCCCTTCATGAATTATCCAAAAATCCAGGGGGACAAGAAACCCGAGGAATCTTTGTTCAATCAGCAGTAACCTTTATCAACAAAGCCAATCACATTGCGGATCAATTAGAAAAATACCAAATGAACCTAAACACCCAAATTCAAGATCAGGTGAAAGAAATCAATCAACTGACAGAGCAGATCCAAGTTTTCAATGATAAAATTGCATACTTTGAAGCTTCAGGGGATCATGCTAATGATCTTCGAGATGAGCGAAATATGGCTCTGGATCGTTTGGCTCAACTCATCGACATTCAGTATCATGAAGATAAGGTAGGCAGGGTTAATATTATGGCAGAAGGTCATACCTTATTATCTGGCAGCTATCGAGCCCAAATCAAACTCGAGCAAGCCACTCCCCAAAGTCCCTTTGTAAAACCCCTTTGGGCAGATACGGATACAGATGTATTTGACATGAGTAAACCCGTAGGAGCTTATTACCAAAATGATATAGGAGAACTCAAAGGACTTCTCTATGCAAGAGGGAACGAAAAAGCCAATTATACATATTTTGAAGATAAAAACAAATACAATCAAATCCAACAACAACAGATCCCTAGAGTCCAAGCCCAATTTGATTACCTAGTCCATCAAATCGTAACCTTAATCAATGATGCTTTGGCACCGACTAAGACAGATGGAACCTTAGACCTAGACCAAGCTCCCTATGATCTAGATGGAAAACAAGAAGGAGTCGAATTGTTTAAACGAAAAAATCATGATCGATATGGGAATGATTCCAAAGAGATAAAAGAAGACCCCAATCGCCCAGATACTCTTTATTCAGCAGGAAATCTGATGGTAAATCCAGCTATTTTAGAAAATTATAATAAACTGGCATTAAACAAAACCAAAGGGAATTTTAGTGATAATACCCTCATCGAAAACATGATCAAGGATTGGGAATCCCCAGGGCTTCTCATTGACCCTAATACCCCCAACACCCAAGTTTCCATTGGCGAATACTACGCCAATATGATCGGGGAAATCGGAGGCATGGGAGTGGAGGCCATTCAACATCTTAAAAACCAACAAACCATGGTAAAACAAGTGGAAGGACAAAGAAATTCCATTAGCAGTGTTTCCTTAGATGAAGAAATGAGTAATATGCTTAAATACCAACATGCCTATAATGCTTCCGCCAGGGTGATTTCTGTTTTAGATACCATGATCGATACCATCGTCAACCGACTAGGAATTGTGGGACGTTAATGTTTTATAGTTAATACAGAAAGTAAGGAGGAAACGGATGCGATCGTCATTTTTAGGATTTAATATAGCAACCCAAGGACTCTATACCTCCAAAACAGGTTTGGACGTCATCAATCATAATATTACTAATGCAGCCAATCCGGCATACAGCCGACAAATGGTTAATCAAAAGGCCAGCCGAGCCTTACCAGGGAATAATGGAAAAGGTATGCTAGGAACAGGATCTGAAGTCGTCGGCATTCATCATGTTCGGGATTTTTATCTAGACACCAAGTACTGGAAAGAATCCACCTACCTAGGAGAATACACAGCTAAAAAAACCCAACTAGAACAATTGGAATCCCTATTTAATGAACCTTCTGACTCAGGTTTTAATACGGTATTTAATGATTTTTTTACTTCCTTAGAAAACCTAAATACCAATCCAGGAAACGAAGCTTATCGAAATAGTGTAAAAGAAGCCGCCATTAGCTTAACAGGGTATTTTAATACGACAGCTAGTCGGCTACAGCGACAACAGCAAGATTTAAACTTTGCGATTAAAACAACCGTAGAAGAAATCAATAGTATTGCTCACCAAATCCAAAATTTAAATCGACAAATCTATGGAGCTGAATTAGATGGCAGTGCGGCCAATGATTTACGAGATGAACGATTGTATTTGGTGGATCAGTTATCCAAATTAGTGGATACATCAGCAGAAGAAGTCACAGGAGCCAATGGAAAAAAAGAATTCATCGTACGAATCAATGAACAACCCTTAGTCAATCATTTTTCTGTACAAACATTAGAGGTACGTCCACGAAAAAATCAGAAAAACCCAGAAGATATGCCAGACCTATATGATGTATACTTTAGTACAGGCATGAAAATAGATACTTCCCATCCCAGTTTTCGAGGAGAACTTCGAGGCTATCTGGATTTGCGAGATGGGAATGGGACCAATGGAGAATACAAAGGCATTCCCCATTACATGAAAAAATTAGATCGTTTTGTTCAGGTTTTTGCTGCTAAATTTAATGATGTTCATGAAAAAGGATATGATATCCAAGGAAATACGAATATAGAATTTTTTGCAGGTACGACAGCTATGGACTTTAAAGTAGCCGATGCCATTTTACAAGATGTGAAAAAAATTGCCTTATCCAGTCAGCCAGGACAAGAAAGTAATACAGAGGTCCTTCATCAACTCATCGATCTCAAACATGATCAGGGGATGTTTGAACTAGGGGAACCTGGAAACTATATGGAAGCCTTAATCAGTGAGTTAGGCATTGACAGTAAAGAAGCAAAAATGTTTGAAAAAAATCAAACCAACCTGCAAAAGGTAGTCGAAAATCAAAGAAAATCCATTTCAGGAGTGGACCTAAATGAAGAAGTGGCTTATATGATCAAATACCTACAGTTATACAATGCTTCGGCCCGTATGATCACTGTTATTGATCAAATCTATGACACCACCATTAACCGAATGGGAGTATAGGAAAGGAGTAAAAAATGCGTATTACAGACACCATGCTAATGAACAATATGTTGTTAAGCTCCATGCGAAATCGACAGACATTGGACAAACTACAGCAACAATATCATACATTAAAGAAAATACAAGTACCTTC
>JAAYNZ010000002.1 GCA_012520595.1 Candidatus Epulonipiscium sp.
CAACAAATAGAATTTCGTCTGCTGAAACTTTTAAGATATAGTCTTGTAATTCGAAAGTGATATATTGCTTTTCTAAAAAATTTGTTTGTTTAATTCCCCTTAGAAGTTTTTGAACCAATGCTAATAAATCCTCTTTTTTATATGGTTTTTCAATAAAATCATAACAATGTAAGGTTTTAAAAGCGTTCAATTGATAATAAATATGGGTGGTAATGAAGATAATATAAGAAAACTCATATTTAGGAATCTGGCGAATTTGTTTTGCTAATGCCAATCCAGAAAAATCAGGTAATTGAATATCCAATAAAAACAAATGGATATCATGCTGTTGTAGAAGACGTAGAGCATCTTTTCCGGAAGATGCTTCTAATATCTGAACATCTTCTAATGTTTTTAACATTTGTACTAAATTTTTTCTTTCCAAAAGATAATCTTCTACGACTAAAATTGAAATCATCGGGAAAAACTCTCCTTTTTATAAGGTAAGTTTACAGTAAATAGATATAAAATATGAAAAAAATGACGAAAAAAGTATTATATTTCTAGTATAGCATTATATAAACAGTAGGTAAACAATGAAATATCAAGACTTGCAATTTAAAAAAAGCTTCTGTAAAATAAGAAAGGATAATATTTATTTATCATAGATGCAATATTAAAGGAGGAAAAATGTATGGAATGGGTCAAAGTATTAGGAGTAGCTCCGGAAAAGTATTTTCTTTTAGAAATAGTGATTTTATTAGGGGCGGCTTCTTTAGGAGGATGGGCTGCCAAAAAAATTCAAATGCCAGCAGTATTAGGACAAATTGTGGCAGGGATTCTCATCGGACCCTCTTTATTCGGTTGGATCCAAGGAACCAGTGAATTAGTTCACATTATGTCTGAAATAGGTGTTATTTTTCTTATGTTTTTAGCAGGGTTGGAAACAGATTTACAAGAACTACGGAAGTCAGGAAAAAGTTCTTCTATCATTGCATTAGGAGGAGTCGTTGTTCCTTTTGTTTTAGGTACCGTTATTCCTTATTTATTTTTTAAACATCACTTACCACAAGGTACACCCCATCAACAATTTTTATATGCTACCTATATTGGAACGATTTTAACGGCCACTTCTGTTAGTATTTCCGTATCCGTTCTTCGAGACATGAATTTATTAGGAAGTAAGCAGGGAATATCTATTTTAGGAGCGGCAATTATTGACGACGTAATTGGTATTTTACTATTGGCTGTGATTATTGGGATTGTAAGTCCTGGACAAAACAGTCATATTGGTTGGTTGTTATTAAAAATGGGAATTTTCTTTGTCGGAGTTCTTGTGATCGGATATATCATATCCAATTTAACCATTCGTTTTGCTAGGGGACATGTTTGGGGAGAAAGAATTGTTACATTCTCTATTTTGCTTTGCTTTTTACTTGCCTTTTTTTCAGAAGCTTTTCAAGTAGCAGCTATTACAGGGGCTTATGCGGCAGGTGTGATTTGTGGAACCACTCCTTATCGTAGTAAGATTAATAAAAGAATTCAGGTATTAGCCTATTCTTTATTTACCCCTATCTTTTTTATAAGTATTGGGTTAAAGGCAGAGATTAGTGCAGATATGCTTCAATATATAGGATATGGGCTGGTTGTTGTAGGCATTGCCATTGCAGGAAAAATGATTGGCTGTGGTTTGGGAGCCCATTGGTCTGGTTTTTCATTTAAACATTCTTTACAAATTGGCGTTGGAATGATTGCTCGAGCAGAAGTAGCACTTATTGTAGCAACTCAAGGGCTTAACCGTCATGTGATTACGAATGCTACTTTTACCAGCATTGTTTTATTGGTAGTGATTTCTACATTAGTAACTCCCCCCTTACTAAAGTATTTATTTAAAAATGAGGGGAAAACCGTACAAAAGGTAGAAGGATAAGGAGGAAGTTCTATGTATGTATTATTTATTGTTCTAAACGAAACAGATTATTTAATGGAAGTGTTAGAAGAAATGAAAAAGTTAGGCATTCGTGGGGCTACTGTGATTGAAAGTATGGGGGCTCGAACTATGGAAAAAGCTCTTTATGATCTTCCAGTCATAGGAGGATTTATGAGAACTTTAGACGGAATGACTCAAATGAATAATACCATTTTTTCAGTTATTGAAAGAGAAGAACAAGTCCTTCGTGTTATGGATCATATTGAAATTCTTTTAGGTGGAGACATGAAAAAACCTAACAAAGGAATCATGTTTGTTTTACCTGTTACTCATATTCGTGGGGGAGAATTAGAACGACATATTGAAAGCAGGGAGAATAAGAAAATCATGTCAAAAGAGTTAGAGAGTGAATATTATTAGGAGGTATCCTAAATGACAAAAGGATATGTACTTTTTATTATTTTAAACCATGTAAAAGATGTAAAAAGGGTGATGTCCATTCTTAAAAAATATGGGGCTCAAGCTACCATGATGGATACATTAGGAGCAGCCTCTCTTTATGAGAAACAAGAAGCATACGATACTATGATTGCAGGGAGACGTCAGTCCTTAGGGCAAGGAAAGAAATATAACAAAACGATATTTACTGTCCTTTCTACAGAAGAAGCAGTCGTCAAGATTATGGATGAAGTGGAAGAATATTTAGGAATCACTCCCGACTCTTTAGGAAGAGGTTTTTTATTTACAATTCCCATGTATACGTTTCGAGGAATACAAAAGTAAAAGAGATCCATGTCTATTTTTATATCCGATCCCATATATATAAAATAAAAGATACTACAAGTGAAATTTAAATAAATGGGAGCTTTCGTTTTTGAATATGACCATCTAAAAACATCGAGAAAGAAAGGATCGGATGCTATGCGATATGGGTTAGTACTTGCTGTGTTGATCGGTTATGTTTCTGGAGTTGTAGGAACCTTCCTAGGGGTTAGTTGTTCTTCCCTTGTGTATCGAAGGGGAGAGAAAGTACAAGGCGTTTTAATGGGCTTTACAGGAGGACTTATGTTGGCCATCGTTTGTTTTGATCTATTACCGGAAGCTTTTGTAAGAGGAGGCTTATACGTTGGTCTAATTGGAATTTTATTAGGAATTTTATTTACCTTTGTATTAGAAATTATTTTTTCTAAATACACAACAGAAACCAGGTATAAGAGTCCAAAGCGGTATTTAAAAACAGGTCTTTTGTTGGCGGCAGGAGTAGCATTACACAATATTCCAGAAGGAATGGCTGTAGGTTCTTTGCTTTTTATTTCTTTTTATGCTGGAATTCGATTGGCCGGCATCATTACTCTTCATTCCATTCCAGAGGGAATGGCAGTAGCCATTGCTCTAAAGCAGGGTGGTATTTCTTTTATTGCTTTATTGGTTTACAGTTTTTGTATGGGCATTCCGATGGCATTAGGTAGTTTGGTTGGTTTTTTTGTAAGTGAAATATCCAGTACCTTTCTTCCTCTTTGTTTAGGATTTTCAGGTGGTGTCATGTTATATATAACTTGTGGAGAAATTTTACCAGAATCCAAAGAATTATGGGGAGGCAAGCTTTCTACAGTAGGGGCTTTACTAGGAATTATGGCTGGGATTCTTTTTACATGTTATTGACAAAAGAATTTTTATATGATATATTTTTAGAGAATCAAATAAAAAAGTAGTCGCATAGTAACCTTTAATCTGGTCCAGAGAGGCCAAAAAGGGAGGAATATATGATGAGAAGCATCAGTGCGTCTTTTTGTTGTGAAAAATATGTACAGACAAAAATCCGAAAAAATTTCGGGTTTATGTTTGTTTTAATTTTTTCTAATGATATAAAAAGGCAATTTATGAATAGTCTTAATTACTATTCATAAATTGCCTTTTTTGTATCTCCATTTTGATAGCAACCTAAAATAAGATAGAAAAAGAAGTGGTAAAGGAGGAGTTTTTATGTGGACGAAAAAAGATCTATTAGGACTAAGAAATATGGATATAAAAGAAATTCAAATGATCCTAGATCTGGCAAAAGAAAAAAAAGAGCAAATTCAAGATCCATTAAAAAGAAATCATCCATGCTCTCTCTATAACATGATGACCTTATTTTATGAAAATAGTACCCGTACCAAAATGTCATTTACCTTAGCAGGCCAATATTTAGGAATGCAAGTCAGTGATCTAGGTGTTCAAACCAGTAGTGTGAATAAAGGAGAAAGTTTAGTGGATACGGCTTTAACTTTAGACCAAATGGGAGTAGATGTAATGGTCCTCCGGCATTCTATGACGGGGGCTCCTCATTTACTGGCTCAAAATGTAAAAGCTTCTGTTATCAATGCAGGAGATGGAAGCAATGAGCATCCAACACAAGCTTTATTAGATATGTTTACCATTTTGGAAAAAAAGAAAAAAATTGCAGGTTTAAAAGTAGCTATAATTGGGGACATTGCTCATAGCCGGGTAGCCAGAAGTAATGTTTTTGGCCTTACGAAGATGGGAGCAAAAGTTGTTTTGGGAGGTCCCTCTGCCTTAGTACCTTCTACAATGACTTGCCTAGGAGCAGAAGTAGCAGAAGATATTTTATCAGCCATTCAAGATGCAGATGTAATTATGGGACTTCGAATTCAACAAGAACGACAAAAAGGAGGCCTATTTCCAGATCTTAGAGAATATGCCCACTGCTTTGGAATTCATCCAGAATTATTAACCTTGGCAAAACCAGATGTTCTGATCTTGCATCCAGGTCCTGTAAATCGAGGCATTGAGTTAACGACAGAAATTATTGATGGACCTCATTCAGCCATTTATGAGCAGGTACAAAACGGAGTGGCCATTCGCATGGCTTTACTACATCTACTTACAGAAGGGAGAAAGTATTATGAAAATTTGGATCAAACAGGGGAAAGTTATCGATCCTTCTACCAAGAGGGAGGAGATTTGCGATATTTTGATCGAGGATGGGAAAATCCAAAGCCTGCAGCCTCACGTGCAATCTGAAGATGGGTATGTTATAGATGCAAAAGGGTGTTGGGTAGTACCAGGTCTTATTGATGTCCATGTTCATCTTCGAGAACCCGGTTTTGAATATAAGGAAACTATTGCTACCGGTAGCCGAAGTGCAGCAAAAGGCGGTTTTACTACAATTTGTTGTATGCCCAATACTCAACCGGTGATTGATAATGAAATTTTAGTAGAATATATAAAACTTAAGGCAGAGAGGGAAGCTTGTATTCATGTATTACCCATTGGTAGTATTACAAAAAACCAAGAAGGAAAAGAACTTGCCAATATTGGGAAAATGAAAGAAGCGGGGATTTGTGCCATTAGCGAAGATGGAAAATCGGTAGAAGATGCAGGAATTATGAAAAAAGCCATGCTATATGCCAAAATGTTTCAATTACCTGTACTTTCCCATTGTGAAGACCCTAGCTTAGTAGGTGGAGGGGTTATGAATGCAGGAGAAGTGGCAACCTTATTGGGTTTAAAAGGAATTCCTAAAGAAGCAGAAGAAGTGATGGTGGCTAGAGATATTATTTTAGCTGGTAGCACAGGCGTTCACTTGCACCTTTGCCATGTAAGTACTAAAGGAAGTTTAGATTTTATTCGACTTGGAAAACAAAGAGGTATTTCTTTAACAGCAGAAGTATGTCCACATCATTTCACTCTTACAGATCAAGCCGTAGAAGGGTATGATGCCAATACGAAAATGAGTCCTCCCCTTCGTTCCCAAGAAGATGTAGAAGCCATGAAGCAAGCATTAAAAGAAGGGTGGATTGACATCATTGCTACGGATCATGCACCTCATCATCAAGATGAGAAAAATTGTGAATATGAAAAGGCGGCCAATGGAATTGTTGGGTTAGAAACAGCAGTCCCCTTAGGCATTA
>JAAYNZ010000037.1 GCA_012520595.1 Candidatus Epulonipiscium sp.
ATTGAGGATTCTGCCAATGGAGTAGAGGGAGCTAAAAAAGCAGGAATGAAATGTATTGGATTTCAAAGTCCTAGTACACCCAAGCAAGATTTAAGTAAAGCAGACTATATCGTTAGTAGTATGAAAGAGATTACTGTCGAAATGCTACAGTAATAAGGCATCATTCGTTCCCTTAGAAGCATGTTTCGTTCTTTTTTTATGATTTTTTTAAAGAAGGATGTTATAATGAGGGTGTGAAAGAGGGAGAGGAGTATGATATTTTGTATCGTTGGATTGATCTTATTGCTTTACAAGTTTATCGAGAAAATCTTTTGCCTCATAGTGATATAAGAAAAATGCGATATGCAATGACTGTTCTTTTTAATGAAAGTATTAAGCTTATTTTACTATTCTTAATCTTTCGATTCTTAGGTTACCAGTCTTTGTTTTTATTTTCCTTTATGGTGTTAGTCTCCATTCGCATTTTTGCAGGCGGAATACACTGTGAAAAAAATATTTCTTGTTTTGTGGCAAGTTTGATTTTCTTTTTGTTAAGTGTAATTATTTTGCCCCAATACCTCATAACCATTGCCCCTAAAATACTGATTTTAATAAGTGTAACAAGTGTTCTTTTCATTATCTTCCTTGCTCCTCTTCCTTCACCCCAACGACCTATTCAAAGTGAAAAAAGGAAAAAAAGATTACAAGGATTGGCCATCTTTTTTACATTGTTTTGGCAAGGAATTTTGTGGTTTTTTATTAAAGATCCAGTTTTTTTTAGCTGTGGAATATGGACCATTTTTTTACAATCCATTCAATTGCTTTGGAGATTTTCATCCAACTCAGAAAGGAGATTATGCTAATGAAAAAAAATAAAAAATTTACGAATACGATTTTGTTAAGTGTAGCTGCTATGTTTGTAGCGGCTTCCCATCTAATTACAACGTCAGGTTCGTTTGTTCTTATCGGCGAACCTAAATGTCCTAAAGATTTATTAAAATAGGAATTTCAAAAAAATTTATTTATGCCATGATGATTCCACAGCTTTTATAATTATTTTTACAAAGAGCCTTCTGCAAAAGGTTCTTTTTTATGTCTTAAAAATAATTTCAATGGAAAAGACAGAGTCCATTGAAATGGTAATATGCCCTCCATAAGAATCAATGATTTTTTTCACTAGATATAAGCCATACCCACGATTGCTTCCTTCTTTGGTAGAAAAACTTTTTTCGAACAACTGTTTGGGAGAGACTTGATGAGGGTTGAAAAAGGTGTTTTTCACCTGTATAAATTTTTTGTTTTCCTCCATTCCCAAAGATATGGAGATTTTAGGTTGACCATCAAAGTTTTTTCCATTTCCCTGTATTCCTTCAATGGCATTGTCCAACAAATTTCCAATAACCTCTACCAATTCGTATTTTCGCAAAGGATAATGGGGGATTTCATTAACAAAAATAAGTTCAAATTCAATGCCATGGCTTTGGGCTACTTTCTTTTTGCTGTAAATCAAGGCACTGAGTATGGGATCTTTGATATTTAAAATCTGATCTGTATTTTGGATGGTATCAATGTATTGGTCTAAATAAGTGGCAAGTTCTTGCTGGGTTTGGTTTGGATTTTCCAATTGAGCCAATCCATATAAAGCATTTAAATGGTTTTTATAATCATGTTGTTTTTGTCGTACTTCATCTACTAATTCTACTAAAGATTTTTGGTATTGGGTATGAATGGATATGATTTCCCTTTGTTTTTGTATTTTAATATTTTGATAAAGGAAATATAAATTAATAGAACTCCATATCCCTCCAATTACTAAAGGAAAAAAAGTATATTTCCAATTAAAAGCGTTATCTTGTCCTTGCCAAAAATAAAGAAATA
>JAAYNZ010000216.1 GCA_012520595.1 Candidatus Epulonipiscium sp.
AGCTCCGTTATTTATAGAGTTAGGAATATCAAAAGTTACTTCAAAAGTTTTATTGTAATCAGAATAGTTTCCTAAAAGTGTTAAATCTATAAGTTTTTGTCCTAAGATATTGTAAAGTCCTACGTTAAATTCTTCACTACCAAAAACGCCACCGGGCGGATAATACATAATGTTTGCTGTTACTCTCATACTTGCAGGATTCGGGGAAATACTACGTATCCAAATATCAGGCAATAAGCCTGCTTCCGTAGGTTCTTCAATACTTTTTATGGCATCAAGTCCATCAAACCAGTAAAGTCCTGACCATTCGCCTTCTTCTTCGTAATATTTTCCAATGTTATTCAGACTAGGTGAATTAAAATATATCCTATTTCCTACAACGTTTTCAATATTGAAAAATTGAAAATTAAAAGGAATATCTATTTCTTTAATGAAGTTGCCGTCTTTATCATGGTAACGTAATTTTCTTATTGCAGAAGAACATTTTTCTTCTTCAGAATAAGTTGCTTTTTGAGCTAGCATTGGTATTATATAATTGCCTGAAGAATCAACAACAATATTCTCAATTTGTTTCTTATTTATGATTGAGTAGAATATTTTAGTGTCTTCAAATTGCTTTGTATCAGGGTTGTATTTAAAGAAATTTATACAACGACTATTATCGAATTCTTTTACATATATCTCTCCATTATATTGTGCTATTGCTATATTTGTTCCTTTTTTATTTAATATCTTTCTGAAATCATATACATCATTATCATTAGCAACATCATTAGGATTAAATCTAAAAATACCTCCATAACTACCTTCTAAATTTAATTCATTATCAGGAAATAAATATATGATATAAAATATATCACCCGTTTCTTCTAAAATGTAAAGAGTATTTATGAAAGTAAATCCATGCATTTCAAAAGGTGTCATATAAGCATATTTATTGAATAAATCTGCAGAATCTCCGTATTTCTTACTAGTAAGCAAAGTATCCCAAAGATCTATTACTATACTTTCTTCAGTATCTACATTATATTTAATAAACTTAGGTTTCATCTTAAGATTGGGTAACCACATATTGTTATTTTTATCCATCTTAGGAATAAGATGATGATCCTTTGCATCAGGTATCTGTCCAAAATGCTTAGTATAAATTTCTTTTTTAGCAGTCCATTTTCTGTTTTCAGCATCCCATTTCCATAAATAATCTCTTAGGTTATCAGGAAGTCCAGTAACATCAGAATAATATAAGTATAAATTATGGTTTGTATCATATAACAAAGTTGGATTTATCATTTTCATATGAGAAGGAGTTGGTTCTCCTTCTTCTATAGGTTGATAAATTTCTTCAATAAATTGCATTGATGTATCACCTAATTCTGTAATATCATAAAATAATAGAGAAGCATAACTCTTATCTAAAGGATTGTTATACCAACGATACGGAAGTCCCCATTCACCTTTTTTAGCTATACATACTTTGTTTCCTATATGTATTTTTTCATATCTATTGCTTGTTACAAATTTAGGATGTCTATTAACGTTTTTAAATTGTCTATCGTTATTTAATATACGTCCCCAACCACTTCCTTCTTTTATTTCATGTTGTCGCTTAGGAGCTCCTGAAAGTAAAAGCGTAGTTAATATGAATAATGCAATTAATAGAGTTAATTTTTTCATTTTATTTCTCCTTGATTTTTATGTTAAAAAATAATTAATTTCTAAGATTTTCTTTATTCTCTTTGTCGCACAATAGACAGCGGTTTACTTTTTATTTTTTTACCATTTTTTACGCTTATGAAATAAGCTCCGTTATTTATAGAGTTAGGAATATCAAAAGTTACTTCAAAAGTTTTATTGTAATC
>JAAYNZ010000003.1 GCA_012520595.1 Candidatus Epulonipiscium sp.
CAAGATGTATATCTAGCGTTTTATGTTTTTATTATTTACCAATAATATATACTTTCATAGTAAGTAGGTAGCTATCAGAAAATAAATGGGAAGGAGAGAATGGAATGGTAAAAGGTGTTATTTTGTTATTCGGGATCCTAATAGGTTCTTTTTTCAACGTTTGTATTTATCGGATTCCACGGGGAGAATCCATTGTCTTTCCCTCTTCCCATTGTCCTTCTTGCAAGACTCCGTTAGGCCCTAAAGATTTGATTCCCATTGTAAGCTATCTGATAAAAAAAGGGAAATGCTCCTATTGTGGTCAAAGGATTTCCTTGCGTTATCCCTTTATTGAAGGACTAACCGGGCTTACTTATATGCTTCTGTATGATTCCCTTGGTTTTTCTTTCTCCTTTCTTTTTTCTTTGTTTTTTGTGAGCCTTTTGATCATTATTACAGGGATTGACTATGATCATCAAATCATTCCAGATCTTTTAGTATTATGGGGAATTGGTGGTGGAGTTTTGTATCGGTTGATAGAAGGAATTCTGGAAAACACAGCCATAGGAATGGTAGAAGGAATCCTTGGAATGGTTTTAGGAGGTGGGGTTCTTCTTCTCATTGCCTTTCTTAGCAAAGGAGGAATGGGAGGAGGAGATATAAAGCTCCTAGGAATGATAGGACTTTGGTTAGGCTGGAAATTAACGATTGTTACTTTATTCTTATCCTTTTTTCTAGGTGGTTTTATATCCATTTTTTTATTATTGTTTCGCATCAAGTCACGAAAAGATCCCATTCCTTTTGGTCCTTTTATTTGTCTAGGGGCTTATCTTTCTTATCTTTGGGGAAATGCTTTATTGCAAGCTTATTTTCAACTTTTTTTATAACTTATGGGTTGAAACAGGAGAATGCTATACGAGTTTACTGGAACTTTAATTTTCAGTCATAAAGCAAGTACATAAGGTTGTTAAATATTTACATCATAAGCATATAAATGCTCAAGTCAAAAGCTGTTTTTACTTGTGTATTTATATGCCAAAAAACAGGGGGGAAGGTTTTGAAAACAAGGACAAAAAATAAAGGATTTACCTTGATTGAGGTTTTGGTTGGAATTGCCTTACTAGGTATCATTACCATCTCTCTTATGCCTTCCTTTGTATTTATGATGCGATCCAGTAGAAATGAAGAACAACGTCTCGTTGCTCATCAATTGGCAATGAGTCAATTAGAATGGTTAAAGACTTTAGATTTCAAGGAAGAATTAGGATTAAAAAAGGATCATTATCAACCTCATGGCATTGTAGAAGAAACTCTTTTTATGAATGAGGAAAATAGCAGCCCTTATGTTGTCGATCATATTTCTTATGATGTACATACTCGTATTTATTGGGAAAAAGCAAAATCCTATACAGGAGCTATGGTAGCCAATGCTATGAAAAAAGTAGAAATAACAGTCTACGCCACTAATGTTTTTACAGGCAAAAAAACAAAAGCAGCCACTGTTGCTTCTCTGATTACTTTTGAAGGTGAAAGAGAACCTACGAAAAGATATATTGAAGCATACACTTTTTGGTGGGATCGTCAAAAAAAAGAAAATGCACCTAAAAAAAATGTTAGTGTTGATTTAAAAGGACCTATAATTAGTACAGCTTATTCTGATGACCAAGGAAAAGCTATTTTTGGAGAGCTATCTCCAGGTTCTTACATAGTAGACATTGCTTCATGGGATCGTGGAGAATGGATGGCTCAACCTTCAGGTGTTGAAGGGCAAGTCCCCAACCAAAAATATATTTCTACTCAAGAAATAGAAGTTCCAGATTGGAAGAAAGAAGAGGCTCAGTATCCTTCCTTGGATTTTTATATTGATTGGCCTGTTCGGTTATTTTTTCCTTCTTCTTACTCCTATCCTAAAGAAGCCATCTTGGAAATTCAGCCCACCGCTGATTCTTTTCCAGTACCTGAAGGAACTCCTTATAACACGATGCAATTAAACATCCAATTACAAAATCTATCCCATACAAATTTTTGGTGGAATTGGCATTATAATTATCGTATCCATCATGAGGAAGAAGAATACTTTTTATCTTTCAAAGAAGAACAAGAAAAAGAATGGGATGGCAGCTTTGAAGCACCCCTAGACGAAGCCCTTCAGTATGAGGTCATCCTTTATGGAGGCATACAAAAAGAAGGAAGCATTGTTTTAAAAAGGTTAGAAGAAAAGCCTGTGATTGTAATGGAATTGGATGCTTCTTGTTACGTAAAAGGATGGGAACAAGCTGAATTTCAAATCAATGGAGGAGAAAAGGCGTTGTCCAAAGAAACCATTACTCTTTATGATAGCCCCTCTTCCTTTAAAACAGCCATAGCAACAGATACACCCGCTTATTTTATTGAATTCATAAACACCAGTGAAAAGGAGGAAACTTTTTACAAAAGAATTAGAATTTTTCTTTATGATTCTGAAGGAACTTTTTCATTTTTAACAGAACAAAATAACATTCTGGTTTTAAAAAATCCAGAAGTTTTGAAAAATAGATACGGTACGAACATTGCTCCTTATCGAAATACTGTAGAACTGCAGTGGGAAAAATAATGGAGATAGAGAAGGGGGAAAACCATGAAAAAGACAAAACCATCACGATTAACGATTTCTTATAATCATGGGTATACCCTTTTAGAATTATTGATTGTTTTAGGATTTGTAGGAATGATAGCATTATTAACGTATCAATTATTGTCTTTTAGCTATGTAACTTTTAAAAAAACCTCCAATCAAGCTATTTTTATGGATGAAGCAAGAAAAACCATAAGACAATTGGAGCAAGAAATAAAAAGGGCAAGAAAGGCTACAGATATTTTAGATGAATATGGTATTGTTGGTATTTCGGAGCAAGAAATAAAAATCTATACTGACCTAAATCAGGATGAGATTCCAGAATGCATCCACTATCGCCTAGACGAAGGAAAGTTAAAAAAAAGCATTGCCTATGCGAAAAACAATACATATCCTTATCTCTATGAAACAACTTTTTCAACAGAAGAAGTTCTGATGTCTAAAATTGCAAATACAGATGTATTTACCAAGTTAGAAAAAGTATCACCTGAAAATAAAAAAGACCAAAGACAAAAACTTCAAATTCGTTTTGTCTTACAATTGGAAGAGGATACCATGGCAATCACTCGTTATGTAATGTCCAAAAGCAGAGAAAAAGCAGATTAATTATAACGTATGGAGGAGGGAGTAAATGAAAAAATATTGGAACCAAGTAGGTAGTGTAACTCCCATGCTTCTACTTGTTTTTATAATCATGCTGATCCTAGGTGGTGCTGGGATTTTAATTACCCAAAATCAATTAAAAATGAATACTTATTATGTTGCAGAAGAAAAAGCCCTCCAATATGCAGAAGCAGGATTTAATAATTATTTGTGGCATTTAAATGATGATGTAAATTTCTATAGTCGACAGGAAAGCGAAATCATGCAAAAGGAACCACAACCTTTTCAAGATGGATATTATCTCTTAAAAGTAACAAAACCTAGTGATTCAGAGCGATATGTAACCATTCGTTCTACTGGATGGGTAGCAGCATCCCCCGATATCAAAAGAACCATTGAAGTGAAAATCCGTAAAAAACAATTTGTTCATCAAGTCTATGTTAGTGAAAGTGAAGGCAAAAATATTGTATGGGCTACAGGAGATGAAGTCCATGGACCTTATCATACCAATGGTATTTTTCGAGTGAGTGGAGGTCCCATATTTTATGATATAGTAACCATCACTTCCAAAGAAAATTACAAACCAGATAGAGATGCAAATCCTGTCTATAAAATGGGTCCCCCTCAACCAATAGGACCTTTGGTATTTCCTAAGACCAATTCAAAATTAAAAGATTGGGCAGAGATTGATAATGCAGTGTATACGGGTCGAACTTGTATTTATCTTAGGGATGATCAAATAAAAATTCGAAAAAGGGATGGAGAAGTAGAAGTAAGAAAGATTCCAGCTAATAAAGTTATTTATGTGGATGGAGAAGAAAAACCCGGTGATAAATGGGGTCTAAATACAGCTAATGTCTTTATATCCGGTACCTTATCTGGGGAACTTACCATTGCAGCCCAAAATAATATTTATATTATGCACGACAACCCAACAGAGTGGTATGAAGATCAAGGATATTCGGATGGGTATTCTGGATCTGAATCACCTCCCCAACCCCCGAGAA
>JAAYNZ010000217.1 GCA_012520595.1 Candidatus Epulonipiscium sp.
GGGCTGAGTTAAGATTAAAAGGTAGAAAAACAGCAACAGAAGAAGATTTGATCATTAATGAATGTGTCTTTACTGATGCTACAGGTACAAACCAGCTTGATTCTTTAATAGCAGAAGGTTTTGTAATAACAAATGTTACAATTAAAAATCAATCAAAAGCGAATAAACCTGTTGCTTTAATCGTTACACTTTATAATAACGAGCACTCCGTAGAAAGAATCGCATTAGTAGAAAAAGAACTCTTATCAGGGCAAGAAGAAAAAATGAGAGCAGGGTTTAACCTTCCAGAAAACATAGAAGGCTATTATGTAAAAGTGTTTGTATGGGATAGCTTAGAAGGAATGAAGCCTTTATCCAATGCTGTTTATTTCCCAGCAAAATAAAGGAGAAAAGATACTTTGGAGGTGTGCTGTGAGAAAAGGATTTTTAACCATACTATTATCATTCATGTTATTGTTTACCATGAGTGATACTGGCTACTGTAATACAGGAGCCAGTATCACGGTAAAAGCTACGATCCAACAAGAAACGGGAAGGGTTACTATCGAAGGAGTTCATTCCATGGGGGAAGGTCAAGAAATTACGGTCATGGTAACCAATCCCAAGGGGAGTCTTGATTATGTCAATCAGACCACGAGTCAAGCAGAAGGTATCTATACCTTTTCCTATGTTCTACCGAAAAAAACAGAAGGCACCTATGGAGTGCGAGTAGGGGGAAAAGATGTATTGGATCCTGTAGAAACTACGCTCACCTATAAAATCAGTACGGAACCAGGAGAGCCTTCCTCACCTTCGGAACCAGAAGAACCCTCTTCTCCTTCTACAACAACGAAAGAAAAGATTCAGTTGGATCAGGGAGTGGCTACGACCCAGATCAAAGCCTCTAAGCAAAGTAATTCCCTAGCGGAGGCCAAGATCTCTGCCGATATAATCCATGAAATGTTTCGGCAAACCAAAGAAGAACAAGAAGGTACGAAACGGATTGTACTAGAAATCCCAGAAATAAAAGAAGCAAAGGGCTATGTTCTTACCTTTAGGAAAGAAAGCCTAAATCAAGAGCCACAAAACCATCAGATGGAAATCAAAACAGCCCTTGGAAACCTTCAGCTTCCCCTTCATCTGTTCCATGGGGTGGAAGGCATCCACGCAGAAGAAATCCAGATACAGATTCAAGCCTTGGCCTTAGAAACCTTTCCACCAACCATAAGGGAAGCCATAGGGAATCGACCAGCGATAGAACTCAGCCTCCTTGCAGAGGGACAAAAGTTTACTTGGAAGAACAGCAAGGCACCCATAAAAGTTCAGCTTTCTTATAAACCTAGTGAAGCAGAACAAAAAAAACAAGAACATTTGGTCATTTGGTCCCTAGATCCGACAGGAAAAAGTAGTAGCCTTCCTAATGGAAGATACAATCCAACCACCGGTAGTATGACCTTTACCACCACCGGTCTAGGGTCCTATGGAGTTGCTTATGTAGAAAAAACCTTTGCTGATTTATCCGATCATGAATGGGCTCGAAAAGCCATCGAAGTCATGGCTTCCAAAGGGATTATTCAAGGAACTTCCGCCACTACTTATGACCCAGCTGCCCCTATTACTCGAGGTGATTTTCTCACTCTTTTAGTACGGGTATTAGAGCTAGAAGCAGAAGCAAGTAGTAACTTTACTGATGTTCCCCAAGAAGCCCATTATTATGAAGCTTTAGGGATAGCCAAAGAACTAGGTATCGTTCAAGGGGTGGGTAACCATCAATTTTACCCTGAAAAGACCATTACGCGAGAAGATCTAATGGTAATGGTAGATCGGGCTCTTGCAGTAGCTGGTCAGGCAAAAGAAAAAGGAACCCTAGAAGAGGTAAGGGGCTACCAAGATGTACAAGAAGTCTCTTCTTATGCCATAGACAGTGTAGCCCGTCTCATTAAAATGGGATTGATCCAAGGATATGATGGAAAGATTAATCCTAAGGGGCAGGCGACTCGAGCCGAAACGGCGGTAATGATAGAACGATTGTATTATCGATAAGATAGAATAAGAGCTGTTATGCTAAATAACAGCTCTTATTCTTTTATAAAGGAATTCATTGACAATCATTCTGAACAACATGTATAATAAAAGTAATTTATGGTATAAAAAATTAGATATAAAGAACATATTTATATCTAATTTATACATAAAAGAGTTCTCAGGGGGATTTTGATGAAAATAGGGATAAAAGACAAGCATCACAAAAGATGGAAACAAAATGTATTTATTAAATGGCTTTTTTATAATTCCATTGTTTTTATTGTAACGTTAGCTATTTGTATGATAGCTTTTTTTATTTCCTTTCAAATTATTGAAAAAGAAATTACAAAAGCTCATACAGCTTCATTAACCCAAGTGAAACAAATCGTAGACGATCAGCTTAGAAAAGTAGAACGTATTTATCGAGATGTTAGTATTACACCTAGAATAAGAGATATGATGTGGTATACTGGCAACTATGAACCAAGGCATATTTTATCTTTAAAAGAGATTCAAAAACAGTTAACGGCTTATAAGGTATTAGATCCATCTATTTTTGAATGTTACTTATATTTCAATCATCATGATTTTATTTTATTGGATCAAGGGAAATATGAGCCTAGTACATTTTATCAATTTGTTTTTTCACATGAAGATGTATCTTATGAAGAGTGGTATTCTCTAGTTAAAAAAGAATATGGCCCTACTTATATCCCCATTACATTAAAATCAAAAAGTAAACCTGTTACTTTTTATATTCATTCGATGAAATTCCAAAAAACTTTTTTGGGTAATTTTGTTGTTTTAATAGACGGAGAAATGATGGATTCTGTTATTGAAAGAAGTAAATGGTTAAAAGATGCCAATATATTAATTATGGATAAAAACAATCAATATTTATCCAATCCTTCTGAATATCATTTACCTTCTCATTATACGTATGAGACATTGGAAGGAAAATCAGGGGTTCTTTTTGATACTATGAACAATGAGAAAGCGGTCATTTCTTATGTGCAATCAGATGTAAATGATTGGAAATATATATCAGTTATCCCTAGAAAGATCTTTTTTAAAGAAGCAGAAAAATTGCTTGCTATTATTTTAATTATATTAGGGACTTGTTTACTTTTAAGCGGAGTGATTACTTATATTATTACGCTAAAGAATTATCGGCCTGTTAAAAAGATTATTGATTTTATTGATTTGAATTGGGGAAAACGTTATGAATTAAGTGAATCTGAATTTGCTAAGATTGAAGGGGCTCTAGAAAAAATTACAAAAGAACATAAAGAAATGAATATAAAAATGAAAAAACAAGAAGATTTGATGAGAGAACATTTTTTAGAGCGATTATTAAAGGGAAATGTATATACTTCTTCTGTAAATGAAGCCATTCAGTATTATAATTTGGTTCTAGGAGAGGAAGGAATAGCCATCCTCATCATAAACGTAGAAGATACTAGTGATATGGGATTGGATTATGAAGAAACCCAAGAAGAAATTGCATTATTTATTATTGAGAATATTATAGGAGAACTATTGTCAGAATCCTTTACCGTAGAAAAAACCAAGGTAGATGAGTTTATTGCTTTTATTATCAGTATGAATGTATCTCAAGTAGAAACCTTTGAAAACCGAGTGGAAGAGGTATTTCAAAAGGCGCAAAGTTTTATAAAAGAAAATTTTCAAATTGTATTTACAGGAGCAGTCAGTGATTGTCATATTGCATCTTCTAATCTAAATGTAATGTACAATGAAGCTTTAATTGCCTATGAACATGGAATGTTATTAAATCATGAAGGGATTCAATTTTTTACTCAAATGACTCAATCCCAGGAGAAAAATATAACTTTTGATCTACTGGATTTGGAAAGACAATTTATTTATTATTTGACAGCTCGTAATTTTAATAAAGCAAGAGAAGATTTTCAAGAACTAGTAAATGAATCTTTTTTAGATGATGAACTTTCTTTTGAAATGAAAAAATGCAGAAAATATGTACTTATTCATATGGTTATTGAAGGATTCAAAAAATTAGCGGAAACTCAGCAAGATCTAGATTTTTTCTATCAAAGGTCCATTCCAGAAAGGTTGCTTAAACAGAAAGGAATTCATGACATTTATGAAGAAACAATGGGATTACTAAAAGAGGCAGAAGAATACTTTTCAAATGATATAGATCAAAATAGAACCCAAGAAGTATGTGAAAAAGCATTAGATATTATTCATAGTCATTTAGAAGACCCTAATTTAAGTGTCTCTATGATAGCAGATACTTTAGGTGTTAGTGTTTCGTATGTCTCTCGTTATTTTAAAAAAAATGTAGGTATGGGAGCTTTAGATTATATCCATATGCAAAGAATTGAAAAAGCTAAAGGTTTATTAAAAAGCGAAGACATTAATATTAGTGAAGTAGCAGAAAAGGTAGGATATATCAATAGTTTAAGCCTTATTCGAGTATTTAAAAAGTATGAGGGGATTACACCGGGAAAATACAAAGAAATACAGTAAAAAATAAGAAAGTTGACATCTTTTGTGTAATTCGATACAATACAATCAAGTCAAATTTTTCATTTATTTTTGTGAAAGTAAAATATTCAGATAGTTAGGTATAGCAACTCACTTATGGATATTTATCATAGGAGTGAGATAGGAAGAAGGAGGAAATGAAAATGACTGCAAATACATTAGAAATTTTACAAAGAAATGAGACATTAAGAGAATGTAGAGATGGTGATTTTATACCTGCTGTTTTATATGGACAAGGTTTTGAAAAAGGTGAAAAAATAAAAGTTGATCGAAGTGCTTTTGAAAGAGTGATTCGACAACAAGGAGAAAGTTCTACGTTATGGATTAAAGTAGGAGATGAAACCAAATATGCTTTAATCAAAGAAGTACAAAAAGATCTAGTAAAATCTGAAATTTTACATGTGGATTTTCAAGCTATTAGTCAAGATGAAGAAATACAAGTAAAAATTCCTGTTATTTTTGAAGGAAGAGAGACATTAGAAGCAGGAAGCTTTATTTTACAAATCATTTTATCTGAAATTGATATTACAGGAAAGGCCATTGATGTTCCTGAATCGATTAGTGTAGATGTTAGCAAGCTGAGTCAAGGGGATAAGGTTACAGTAGGTGACTTAGCAATTCCAGAAGGAATGGAAGTAGCTCAAGAACCAGAAGAAACCTTAGCTATTGTTATTGTGCCTAGCGTTAGTGAAGAAGCAGAAACAGAAGAAGCAGAAACAGAATCTACAGAAGAATAATTGAAAAGAAACAATGAAAAACCCTCCTTGGCTTCCGTTACCAAGGAGGGTTTTTGGTTGGGTGAAAGTACATATATACAATGATTGGTGTGTTTATTATAAATGTTATTCTAATTCTTTTACTACTTTTTGAAGTGCTTCTAAAGCTTCAGCAGGTAGTTTATCAAAGCCACCTTTTTCAGTGTTTCGAGATTCAACGAAACGAATACGGTCTTTCATGCGTTCTTGTAATTGATGTGCATAATCAGCATCATTTAAATCAGGAACAAAGCCATCGATTTCCATGATTTCAATATCAGAGAATTTACCCCAAGGTTTAAATTCTGAAGTTCCTTCAATAATAGCTTCTAAAGCACCTAAAGTTACAGCAGGGGTTACTTTTTTATCCATAAAATGGCCAGTATTTAAGATGTAGCAATCTACATGTCGCTCTTGGAATAAAGCTTTAAATTTATTATAGTCATCTGCTAAAGGATAAGTTCTAAATGGATTAGCGTAAGGTTCAACAACTAATGCATTAGGATCAACACCAGGAGCTAGTCGTTCAGCAGATGTTCTTTTGGTAGCTAAAGTAGCTCCCATTACGGATGCTAATTCAGCTCCTCGTAATTTTACGATGGGGGGTAAGGTAGGATCTTTCATTAACCAGAAAATTGCATTGACAGGTTCATCAAATTTATCGACACGGTTGGGTGACCATAATTTTGATTTGACAGCTCGTCCATTTCCGTTGCGGATATCTTCTGTAACAAGGACAATTTTGCCATTTTCATCAATAGTAGCACCATTATTTTGAACAGTTAATAAATATTTATTATCTTCACAATTTAAAGGATAATCTTGCGTTTTATCAAAATAAGCAGGTTCTAATGCAACAGAAGAACCATTTTCTGTAGAGATTACAAAAGCATCATCATGAAGTACAGTAATATCATACTTGTCATTATGACGAGCATGAGTAATGGTGGATTTACCAGAACCAGATAATCCAAATACTCCAGCTACGAATTTTTTACCATTAGGTAAGTTATAACGTTTTTGTCCTCCGTGACAGGAAGCATATCCATTACGGTTTGCAATGGCCCATGCTAATGTAAGAGTACCTTTTTTGTGCTCTCCAAAATATCTCATTCCTAAGATAGCAGCACAGTTATGTTGTGGGTCAAAGCAAGTAAGTCCCATAGGATGTTCAGGGTGAGACCAAGTAGGATCGGAGAAAACATAAATATCTCCTTCATTTTTAAGCTTGTTGGATCTTTGGTACATGTTGAAGTATTCATCTGTTAAGTATTGGAAGTTTAACATCCAAGAATACATAATGTTTTCTTGACCTTCGGGAATTAACAAATGAGCTCGTACCATAAAATCTTCATCAAGTCCTACATAAACTTGAGCATGATACAGTTTTTTGAATCTGGATTGGTATACTGCTTCACTGATTTTTAGGGCATATTCTGCAGTATTTACACCAGGCTCTCCAATGATTCTTCGAGCTGCAGCGGCTCTACCACGAACAGCACCATCATTAAAAAGTAATACTTTAGCATCTGGATCTAGACCAATGGCTTCTGGATTGTAAACAGGCATATCAGTTACAATTGTTCCAGGAGATGCAGCTGCCAGTTTATAGGCCTCTCTTAAAGAATTGACATGAACTACGTTGTTACCATAGAAAGGGGTTTCAATGGTAGTTCGGATTTGAGAAAAAATAGGGTTTTGGCTTCCTATTTCATCCCAGCTAAAACGCGATTTTGTTGCCATAATTGTTCCTCCTTTTGACTATCTATAAATGTTAAAAATATTACAAGCAATAACAAAAAAATAATATAATAATAATAATAAAAGATGATTTTTAAAAACTATCAAATCCATCCCATGATAATTATCACATTATCTAAATCAAATGTCAATAAATAAAGGAAAAATTTTTGCATTTTTCTTTTTAAAAGGATATAATAAATAGTAAAAGAAAAATAAAGAGATCAAAACTCTTGGTTTGTTCGGATGAACCTAGACTCTTGAAAAGTGGAGGTAAAAAAATGAGTGGAAAAACGTACTATATTACAACGCCTATTTATTATCCTAGTGATAAATTGCATATTGGTCACTCTTATACTACAGTAGCTGCGGACACGATGGCCCGTTATAAACGGTTACAAGGATATGATGTTAAGTTTTTAACAGGAACCGATGAACATGGACAAAAAATTCAAAGGGTAGCTCAAGCTCAGGGAATGGAGCCGAAAGCCTATGTAGATCGAATCGTAGGATGGATTAAAGAACTATGGAAAACCATGGATATTTCCTACGATACTTTTATTCGAACGACAGATACTCAACATATGGAAACGGTACAAAAAATTTTTAAAAGATTATATGATCAAGGAGATATTTATAAAAGCACTTATGAAGGTTGGTATTGTACACCTTGTGAAACTTTTTTCACAGAACGTCAATTACAGGAAGGAAAATGCCCTGATTGTCATCGAGATGTGGAGAAGGTAAAAGAAGAAAGTTACTTTTTTAAATTATCCAAATACCAAGATCGTTTAATTCAATATATTGAAGAACATCCAGAATTTATTCAACCTCAAAGCCGAAAAAATGAAATGTTGAATAATTTTTTAAAACCAGGCTTAGAAGACCTTTGTGTATCTCGAACTTCTTTTAATTGGGGAGTTCCTGTTACTTTTGATGAAGGACATGTGGTTTATGTATGGATTGATGCACTTTCCAATTATATTTCAGCATTAGGGTATTTAACAGGGCAAGATGGTGAGTTTAAGAAATACTGGCCAGCAGATGTACACTTAGTAGGAAAAGAAATTGTACGCTTTCATACCATCATATGGCCTATTATTCTTATGGCCCTTGATTTACCTCTTCCTAAACAAGTATTTGGTCATGGTTGGCTTGTTATTGATGGAGGTAAAATGTCAAAGTCTAAAGGGAACGTAGTAGACCCTAAAGTACTAGTGGATCGATATGGATCGGATGCCATTCGTTATTTTCTTATGAGAGAAGTGGCCTTTGGTCAAGATGGAAACTTTACGAATGATGCCCTTATTCAAAGAATTAATTCTGATTTAGCCAATGATTTAGGGAATTTGCTTTCTCGAACAACGGCAATGATACACAAGTATTTTAGTGGTGAACTTCCCGTTGACCGAAAAAGTACAGAATTTGACCAAGACTTGCAAGAAATGGCTACTAGTACTGTCCATAAAGTAGAAGAAGCCATGGAACAGTTGTTTTTTAGTGATGCCTTAGCAGCCATTTGGAAATTAATTAGTAGAACTAATAAATACATTGATGAAACTCAACCTTGGGTTCTAGCTAAAGATCACACAAACGATGCTGTACTAGCCAATGTGTTGTATCATTTAGCAGAGAGTCTTCGAATTATTTCTATTTTGATTGAACCTTTTATGCCTCGTACTCCTCAAATGATACGAGAACAATTATGTATTACTTATCCTCAGCTTGTAACTTGGGAAAGTACAAAATCTTGGGGGCGTTTGCCACAAAATCTTTCTGTAAAAAAAGGAGAAATTATTTTCCCTAGGATTGATATGGAAAAAGAACTTAAAGCTTTAGAAGAAATCCAAGAAAAAGCAAAAAAAGAAAAAACAGGGCAAGAAGAAAAGAAAAAAGAGGATGAAAAAAGCCAAGAGGCCTATATTGGAATTGAAGATTTTGCAAAAGTGGAATTGCGAGTTGGAGAAATTCTTGCCTGTGAAAAGGTAGAAGGGGCCGATAAATTACTAAAATCCCAAATTAAAATCGGTAATGAAGTGCGACAAATTGTTTCTGGAATTGCAAAGCATTATACTCCTGAAGATATGATAGGTAAAAAAGTCATTGTTGTTACCAACTTAAAACCAGTGAAACTTCGAGGAGTTTTATCAGAAGGAATGATTTTAGCAGCATCTGATAAAGAAGGTCATTTAGTGCTTGCTTCTGTAGATAAGGATATTGACAGTGGAGCTCAGGTGAAGTAATATGTACTTTGAAAGTCATGCTCATTATGATGATGAGGCTTACGAATCCGATCGTCATGAAATACTTTTAAAAATCAAAAAAGCCGGCGTTGATTATGTAATCAATGCTGGTGCTGATCTTTTATCGTCAGAAAAGGGGATACAACTGGCAAAACAATATGATTTTTTATATACTGCTGTTGGTGTCCATCCTCATTGTGTAAACGATTTAAAAGATCAGGATATAGAACTTTTAAGGCAAATGGCACAAGAACCAAAAGTAGCAGCCATCGGAGAAATTGGTTTGGATTATTATTATGAAAATTCACCGAGGGAGTTGCAAAAGCAATGGTTTGAGAAACAAATTGTGTTAGCAAAAAGTACAAATTTACCTATTATTGTTCATAGCCGAGATGCGGCGCAAGATACATTTCAGATTTTACAATTTCATTATAAGACACTACCAAAGGGTGGGGTCATTCATTGTTATTCTGGTAGCTTAGAAATGGCTAGGCAGTATGTAGAAATGGGTTTCTATATAGGAATTGGTGGAGTACTTACCTTTAAAAATGCAAGAAAATTAGTAGAAGTAGTGGAGCATATTCCTTTGACTTATTTATTAATTGAGACAGATGCCCCTTACTTAACACCTGTACCACATCGAGGAAAAAGAAATGATTCCACAAATTTAGTCTATATTGCAAAGGCCATTGCTGATATTAAAAATCTTACCTTAGAAGAAGTTGCCGATCAAACTGCCCATAACGGGAAAAAACTTTTTTCTCTTTAAATAGATAATAGTATAAGTAGGACAAAAATACATATACTAACATATATTAAAAGGAAATAAAGAGAATTAACAGGAGGAACTTAATATGAATAAGTGTTTTCGTGCATTGCTGCTGATAGGAATGTTCATTTTTTTATGGGATGTACAAGCAGATGCACAATCCTTTTCAGTCAAAAAGGTGACGGTAATTGATAATGGCATGGAGGCAGTGTATAGTACTTCAAAAGATACAGTGGAAGAATTCTTAAAAGAACAAGCCCTTACTTTAGGAAAAGAAGACAAATTAAATGTGAACCTTACAGATCTTATTATGCCAGACATGAGCATAAGCATTGAGCATCAAAAAAACATTATCTTGCAAGTAAATGATAAATGCATGACTACAAAAACCTATGCTTCTACAGTAGATGTTTTTTTAAAGGAACAGAATATAAAAATTGGCAATAAAGATTGGTTAAATACAGATGTACAAGACCCTATTTATCCCTATATGCATATACACATTAAAACCTATACTGAAAAGCAAGAGGGAGAATTTGTAGAAATTCCTTTTAAGACAGAAATAAGAAAAACCAATCATCTTCCCATAGGACAGACAAGGGTGGTTCAGCAAGGAAAAATAGGGCATTTACAAAGGACATGGAAAGTTAGTTATTTAGGTGAAGAAGAACAGGAGCGAATGCAAGTTTCAGAAACTGTAATTGAACAACCTGTTTCTTGTATTATTGAAGAAGGTGCTCAAGTACTTACTTTAGGAAAAGAGCAGATCATTGTAGAAAAGGATGCTCTGATTTTATCCAATGGACAAACAATTCCTTATTCTAAAGTATTGAATATGAGTGCTACAGCCTATACTGCTAGCTATGAATCAACAGGAAAACGACCAGGACATCCCTATTTTGGCATGACTTACTCAGGAACGAGGGCAAAAGTAGGAACCGTAGCAGTGGATCCCAGAGTGATTCCTTTAGGAACAAAACTTTATGTAGAAGGCTATGGATTTGCCACAGCAGAAGATATTGGGGGAGCTGTAAAGGGAAATATTATTGACTTATATATGGACAGTCATTCCCAAGTTCGAGCCTTTGGACGCCAAAAAAGGAAAGTATATGTTTTAAAATAATTGTATATATGTTTTATAGATATTCATGTTGAAAATCTATAATTAAACTAAAAAATGCTAACGATGATTTAATAAAGTTAGCATTTTTTAAATATAATTTTCAATTACATAACCTAAGGAGGATAAAGATGAATTATATTGAGGAAAGAATACAGGATTTAGAAAATTATAAACCCCATCTAACTCTATCTCCACAAGAAATAGATGCTTTCTGGGATCCCCTTATTGCCGAATGTAAAAAGAAACCTCTTAAAATTAAGAAAACAAAAGTAAAAACTCCTCATCCCTTTGTAGAAGTCTATGATATTACCTATAAATCATATGATGATACTTGTATTCATGGATGGTACATTGTTCCTGGTTTTATACCAGCAAAAGGGTTGCCAGGTATATTGCATATACCTGGTTATGCATGGGGAAGAGGATATCCAGAACAATATTTTCAGTGGGTTTTAATGGGTATGGCAGTTTTGGCTATTGATGTACGAGGACAAGGAGGAGAAACAGGTAATAATTTACCCCAAACTTCTGGAATGACCAAAGGATGGTTAACCCAAGGAATTTTAGACAAAGAAACATCATACTATAAAGCCATTAGTATTGATACCTACCGAGCTTTAGACTGCTTATTAATGCAAGAAGAAATCGACCCCAATCGTGTTTGTGTAGGAGGATCAAGTCAAGGTGGTGGACTGACCCTTATGACATTGGCTTTACATCAAGGGGCAGCAGCGGGTATTGCTGATGTTCCTAATATGTGTCATATGGATTTAGGTGTTTTTCGTTCCAATAGTTCCTTAGGTGAAATAGCAGATTATGTCAAGCGATTTCCCAACACATACGAGCAAGTAATGGAGAATCTTGCTTATTTTGACATTATGAATTTAGGGCATCGAATCAAAACGCCGGTTATTTTATCTGCAGGTCTTAAAGATTCTGTTTGCCTTCCAGAAACCATTTATGCAGCCTATCATCGGATTGCTGGTCCAAAAGAAATTCATGTTTACCCATTTCAAGGTCATGGAGTGAGTTTCCAACATTCAAGAAAAACCATTGATTTTATTCGTCCTTATATTTTAGAAAAATAGGATAGATATCCAATCATATAATCTACATTTGGTAAATGAATATAAACAGTTAATTTGATCATTGTAATCAATATTATAATACACTTAATATAATAATCTTTATTATCTAAATAGGGAGTTATGGCTTAGCCACAACTCCCTATTTAGATATTGCCAGATGAAAAACTTTAGTTATCGTTTCTTTATTCATCTCAATGGTGTCATAGGTTGTATCAAAAGGAAAGTATAAATAATCCTTGTCTGCATATGTATACATAACTATAGGTTTTATTGCATAAAAGTCGTTAGTTACTGTTTGGTCTTTAACATTTATGGGAAGTCTTTGACGAACAGATGAGTTTGACGAATTTGATAGTATTCTATGAAAAAAATGAGTAAGATACCAATAGCATTAATTATAATTAATTATAAAAAAATCTTGAATGATAATGAGAATTATGATAAAGTAAAAATAAATAGCATTATGGTATCCTAAAAATGAAGGGGTACCATAGTTCTTTATACCTACATACTTAATAAAAGACCAGCTAATTAAAGTCAATAGATTTTAGCAAAATAATATTAAATATTTTTTGAAAAATTAATAATAAAAAA
>JAAYNZ010000218.1 GCA_012520595.1 Candidatus Epulonipiscium sp.
ATTTTTTGATGGCGACGTTGAATGGAACAATCTCGCTCTCCTAAATGAATGACATTCCCGTACTGGTCTGCTACTATTTGGAATTCAATATGACGGGGGTTTTCAATGTATTTTTCTATATACATGGTAGGATCTCCAAAAGCACTTTGGGCTTCCGTTTGAGCAAGAGAAAAAGCCTTGGTAAATGCTTCTTCATTTTGGGCAATTCGCATTCCTCGTCCACCGCCTCCTGAGGAGGCTTTGATCATAATAGGAAAACCTATGTCTTTAGCTATTTGAAGACCTTCTTCTACGTTCTTGACAGCTCCGTCAGAACCGGGTACTACAGGAACTCCTGCTTTTATCATGGTTTTTCTGGCTTGGGATTTGTTCCCCATTTGGTCCATTTGTTCTCCCGTCGGTCCAATAAAGACAATCTTGCATTCTTTACACATTTTAGCAAACTTACTGTTTTCTGATAAAAATCCAAAACCAGGGTGAATGGCTTCTGCTCCTGAAAGAACTGTTGCACTGATGATATTTTCCATATTTAAATAACTATCTGCCGTTTTGGCTGGTCCTACACAAATAGCTTCATCAGCCATCTGAACATGGAGAGCATCTCGATCTGCCTCAGAATAAATAGTTACTGTTTCAATACCCATTTCTCGGCAAGTTCGAATAATGCGTACTGCAATTTCTCCTCGATTGGCAATGAGAATTTTTTTAAACAAGAAGATCCCTCCTATTTCAATCCAATGACAAAGGTCATCTCCCCTTCGGCTGCTTTTTCATCTCCTACAAAAGCCATTCCTTTTCCGATACCGATGGATCCTCGCATGGTTACAATTTCTACTTCTAATCGAAGTTGATCACCAGGAACTACTTTCCTTTTAAAACGAACCTTATTCATACCTCCAAAATAAGCTGTTTTTCCTTTGAAATCTTCAACACTAAGTAAAACCACTGCTCCTACTTGGGCTAAGGCCTCCATAATAAGAACTCCTGGCATAATAGGCTCAGTGGGAAAATGTCCTTGGAAAAAGGCTTCATTGATGGTTACATTTTTTAATCCTACTCCTTTTCGCCCTGCTTCCAGAGAAAGCATTCGATCAATAAGAAGAAAAGGAGGACGATGCGGAATAATTTGTTGGATTTCTTGAGCATTCATATGATTACCTCTTTTCCGACTCTCCATCATTTTTCCTTACTTGTTTGATAGATAATTATTTTCTTCCTGCTACAAAATATAAAACTACATCCCCTTGACTAAGGGCAAATACAAAAAAGGGGTTGACCGTACTCTACCACTTCCTCATTTTTAACAAAAACCTCTATAATTTCTCCCTCTATCTCACTATCGATTTCATTCATCAGTTTCATAGCTTCAATGATGCAAAGAACATCTCCTTTTTTAACATGATCCCCTGTTGTGACAAAAGGAGGAGAACTTGGGTCCGGTGCTGCGTAAAAAGTTCCTACCATGGGGGATCGAATGATTTTCCCTTCTGGTGTTCTTTCTTTTTCTTTTTCCTCCTGTCTTTCTAGAAGAATTGGTTCTATAGCTGTAGTTATGGTAGGCTCATTATTTCCCTTTTTTTTCATCATAATCCGAATGCCTTCCCACTCTATTTCGCATTCTTGTAATTGAGAATGGCTTACGGTTTCAATTAATTGTTGTATTGCCTTGTAATCCATTTTTCCCCTCCTACTCCATCCACTTTTTAAAGACCAAGGTTCCGTTATGTCCTCCAAATCCTAAAGAATTAGATAGTGCATATGATAGCTTAGCTTTTCTTCCTTGTTGGGGAACATAATCCAAATCACAATCTGGGTCAGGTGTTTCATATCCTATGGTGGCAGGTACAAAACCTTCTTCTAATGCTTTTATACAAACAATGGCTTCCACTGCCCCAGCAGCTCCTAATAAATGTCCCGTCATGGATTTTGTAGAACTGATAGGAAGTTGGTATGCATATTTCCCAAATACTTTTTTGATGGCTGCTGTTTCAAAAGCATCATTATAAGAAGTTGAAGTTCCATGGGCATTGATATAAGAAACTTGTTCTGGTACAATGCCTGCTTCTTGAATAGCCAATTCCATTGCTCTAGCCGCTCCTTCCCCTTCAGGTGCCGGTGAAGTCATATGATAAGCATCACAAGTGGCACCATAACCAACGATTTCTCCAAAAATCTTGGCTTTCCTGTGTTGTGCATGTTCCAAAGTTTCTAAAATGACAATTCCTGCTCCTTCTCCCATAACGAATCCATCTCGATGGGCATCAAAGGGTCTTGAAGCCGTAAGAGGGTCTGGATTGGTACTAAGGGCTGTTAAAGAAGTAAAACCTGCAATGGACACAGGAGTAATCGAAGCTTCTGCTCCTCCCGCAATGATGATGTCAGCTTCTCCATGTTGAAGAAGTCGATAAGCATCCCCAATGGTGTGGGTACCTGTTGCACAAGCTGTAACCACATTGGTGCATATTCCTTTGGCTCCAAAACGAATGGCTATATTTCCCGCCGCCATATTAGTGATGATCATCGGAATCAACAAAGGTGAAACTCGGTTGGGTCCTTTTTCTAATAATTTTTTATGTTCCTGTTCTAAAGTTCCAATACCTCCGACACCGGATCCAACGACTACACCAAAACGCTCCCCATTGATTTCTTCAAGAATTAGTCCTGCATCTTCTACGGCCTGTGTTGCAGCTGCAATGGCAAATTGGCTGTAGCGATCCATCCGCCTTGTTTCTCGCCGGTCCATATAGTCTTCTGGATGAAAATCTTTAACTTCTCCAGCCACTTTTACTTTATAATCCCTTGTATCAAACCCTTGTATTGGTGTAACCCCACATTTTCCATGAACTATATTTTCCCAAAAGGTAGAAACATGATTTCCTAAGGGATTGATGGTTCCCATTCCTGTAATAACAACTCTTTTTCTCACCTGCATCCTCCTTTCTACGCCATTACCATGCCACCATCGATATGAAAGACTTGGCCTGTAATATAATCGGCTTGGTCCGAAGCGAGAAATGTAACTAAATGGGCAACTTCTTCTGGTTTGCCTAAACGTCCCAGTGGAATATGGGATCGTAACTGTGTTTTGATTTTATCTGGTAAAACATCCGTCATATCTGTTTCAATGAATCCAGGGGCAATAGCATTGACTGTAATTCCACGGGATGCAAATTCCTTTGCAGCAGATTTAGTTAATCCAATAAGGCCTGCCTTTGCAGCTGCATAATTGGCTTGCCCTCGGTTTCCAATGACTCCCACGATGGAAGAGATTGTAATGATCTTCCCAGAACGCTGTTTCATCATGATTTTTCCTGCCTGTTGTAGGCAATGGAAAGCCCCTTTTAAATTGGTAGATACTACAGCATCAAAGTCTTCTTCTTTCATTCGAAGAAACAAAGCATCTTTTGTAATTCCTGCATTATTCACTAAAATATCTAGACGTCCCCATCGGGAAAGTGTGGATTGGATAAGATCCTCTACCTCTTGAGCAGAACGGATATCTCCTTGTAAAGCAATGGCCTGCCCGCCTTGGGCTTGGATTTCCTTGACCACCTCTTCTGCTCCTTCTTGGTCTTTATGATAATTAACAGCAACAAAAACTCCTTCTTTTCCAAGAGCAAGAGCAATGGCTTTCCCGATCCCTCGACTGGCACCTGTTACTACGGCAACTTTATCTCTTAGCATATTCTACCTCCTATGACTTCTAAAGCCTTTTCCAAAGAACTAGGATCTTGAATGGATACAACAGAAACACTATCATCGATTTTTTTTACAAAACCGCTAAGTACTTTTCCTGCTCCCACTTCCACAAAACAATTGACACCGTCTTCTATCATCCGCTGAATGCTTTTTTCCCAAAGAACAGGGGACATAACCTGTTGAGTTAAAAGTCTTTTTATGGAATGGGAATCCTCTACATACTCACCTGTCACATTGGTTACATAAGGAATCTTGATTTTTCCCATGGAAATGGATTCGAATTCCTTTTGTAATTGGTCCGCTGCTGGTTGTAACATAGCCGTATGAAAAGGAGCACTAACCGCTAATGGAATGGCTCTTTTGGCCCCTGCTTCTTTTGCTGCTTCACAAAAAACTTGAATTCCTGCTATCTCGCCTCCCACCACAACTTGACCGGGACAGTTAAAGTTGGCAGGTGCCACCCATCCTTGGGAAGATACTTGCTTGCAAAGGGCTTTTACTTTGCTGGCTTCTAATCCCAATATGGCTGCCATACCTCCTACTCCTTTTGGAACCGCTTCTTGCATGTATTTCCCACGCTTTTGTACTAGGGCTACTGCCGTTGTAAAGTCCATAACACCACTACATACAATAGCACTGTATTCTCCCAAACTTAAGCCTGCTGTAACATCTGGTTTTAGCCCTATTTCCTTAAGGATTTCTACAATGGCTATGGATACAGTAAGTAAGGCTGGTTGGGTATATTCAGTTTGATCTAATTGAGTTTTGGGCCCTTCAAAACACAAAGTAGCTAGGTCGTAACCTAAAACTTTTTGGGCTTGTTGAAATACCTCTCGTACCTTGGAATATCTTGTGTAAAATTCTTTTCCCATGCCTACATATTGGGCTCCTTGTCCTGGGAATAAAAAAGCCATCTTCCCCATTAATCTCCTCCTATTTTTCTTGCTATATCTGGCAACGGTCTTTTATTACTTGTTTCATCTGTTCCATCATTTCTTGGATGATTTCTTGGCATGTTTGCTCTTTACGAATCAAACCTGCAATTTGTCCCGCCATAATGGATCCTCGCTCTACATCCCCTTCTACGACAGCACGACGAAGAGCTCCTTTTCCTGCTTCATCAAAAACTTCTATAGGGGCTTGGTTTTTTTCCATTTCTATCAACTCACGTGATAATTGATTTCGTAAAATACGTACAGGATGCCCTGTAGATCGTCCTGTTACTACGGTGTCAATATCTTTGGCTCGTAGAATTTTTTCTTTATAGGATGGATGTATGGTACATTCCTTAGCCACTAAAAATCGAGTCCCTATCTGAACCCCTTGGGCCCCTAACATAAAGGCAGCTGCCATTCCTCTACCATCTCCAATGCCTCCTGCTGCAATAACTGGAATGGATACGGCATCCACCACTTGAGGAACCAAAGTCATGGTGGTTAATTCACCGATATGACCTCCTGCTTCGTTTCCTTCTACAATAAGAGCATCGGCTCCATATCGTTCCATTCGTTTCCCTAAGGCAACGGAAGGAACGACAGGAATTACGATGATTCCGTAGGATTTCCAAAGTTCCATGTATTTGCCTGGATTGCCTGCTCCTGTGGTTACGACTTTAACTCCTTCTTCACATACCATGTGAGCTACTTCTTCTGCATTTTCACTAAGTAACATCACATTGACTCCAAAAGGGCGGTTGGTTTTTTCTTTGGTTTTCTGAATTTCCCGCCGAACGACCTCTGTAGGAGCATTGGCAGCTGCAATAATCCCTAACCCTCCTGCATTGGAAACAGCTGAAGCAAGAGAATGATTGGCTACCCAAGCCATTCCTCCTTGTACAATAGGGTATTTGACATTTAATCGATCCCAAATGTTGGATTGAAACATGGGCTCCTCCTCCTAAAAACTAGTGATTACTGCTTTGCCCCAATATAAGCAACGGCATCTTGAATGGTTTTGATTTTTTCCACATCTTCATTGGAAATCTCCATACCAAATTCTTCTTCAAAAGACATGACGATTTCAAATAAATCCAAAGAATCAGCTCCTAAATCTTCTTGAAAAGAAGATTCCATTTTAATTTCATTTTCATCGACTCCTAATTGTTCTACCACTACTTTTTTTACTTTTTCAAATATCATTTTGATTCCTCCTATTTTTTAATTTGTTTTATTTTTTCTACCAAGTTAAAAGTACAGCTCCCCATGTAAGCCCGCCACCAAAGCCTACTAAAATCACCTTTTCTCCTTCTTTTAAAAGGTTTTGTTCTCGCATTTCATCAAGAGCAATAGGGATACTGGCGGCTGATGTATTTCCATATTGATTGATATTACTATAAAATTTTTCTTTGGGTATTTGCATTTTTCTAGCAACCCCTTCTAAAATACGAATATTGGCTTGATGGAGCACAATATGATGAATGTCTGTCAGATCATATCTTCCTTGATGGAGAATCCGTTGGATACAAGCCGGAACAATAGTAAGAGCAAACTGAAATACTTCTTTTCCCTTCATGGTCAGTGCAGGAAGGATTCCCTCTACTGGGTATATTCTTTGTTTTTCTTTTGCGAATGGATCTTGCAAAGGTAGACCTGGACATTGTAACAATTCATCTCCCTTTCCATCAGCCCCTAAATAAAAAGTTTCGATTCCTTTTTTCTTACTTTTTTGTAAAACTACAGCTCCCGCTCCATCTCCAAACAAAACACAAGTATTTCGATCTTCCCAATCAATGACCTTTGATAAAGCCTCGGCTCCAATGACCAAAGCTGTATTATAAAAATCAGCTTGCAAAAATTGAGTGGCTGTTGCAAGAGCATAGACAAAACCAGAACATGCAGCTGATAGATCAAAACAAAAAGCATTTTCTGCTTCTAGGTATTTTTGAACCAAACAAGCTGTAGAAGGCATGGCTCCATCTGGAGTCATGGTGGCTACAATAATCAGGTCTATGTCCTTAGGAGAAAGTCCTGCACTTTGGATGGCTCTTTGGGCTGCCTTGGCTGCTAAGTGGGAAGTATTCTCTTCTGTAGATACGTACCTTGTTTGGATACCTGTTCGTGTACGAATCCATTCATCGCTGGTGTCCACAAGAGAAGATAAATCATCATTAGTAAGTTGATTTTTGGGTATCCAACGTCCGGTTCCAATTATACGAACATCCTTCATCACTTCCCTCCTTTATTTTGCTTATCTAAATTGTATTTTTCTTTTAAAAACTCATGCAGTTGTTCCAAAGAACCAATCAGCAGTTGTTGATCATGTATTTGTAAATCCTGTACCATGTGTTTAATCATATCCCTATGAAATTTTTCATGAATTCGATAGGCTAATTTCCCCTTACGGGTTAATTGGATTTGAACAATCCTGCGATCTTCTTCCACTCTTTTTCTTTCTACGTATCCTTTTTTAACAAGTCGTTGAATGGCTGTTGTTAAGGTTCCCACCGTAATTTCTAAATCAGCAGCTACCTCGGACATGGTTCTTGCTTCATAGAGTCCAATGGCTTCAATGGTATGAATTTCCGTAATAGAAAGATCTTTAAATTTTCCTTCTTGTAAAGCAGTTTGTTCGATTTTTAAAATATCGTTAAACAAATTGACTAAGAGTCCATTTAGAACTTGAATGGTTTTTTCCATCCTTCTCCTCCCTTCTTATCTCTGTATTTTTTATTTTTTTCTTATATGGATTGTATCAATTCCCTCATTAATTCTGAAACAGCAATTATCTTATTCATACGGCAAGCAGTACTTCCTGCAAAAAGCAGTCCTTTTGTTGGATTTCCTTGTACTGCCTGAATCAGTGCTTCTGAAATACAATAGGGAGTTTGTTTTGGATTGCAAGTTTTTAAACAACTTAAACAACGTTGTACTGGTATTTTTTCTTTTTGTGCCTTGTTGGTAAAGGAATTGTAAAGAGCCCTTCCAGGAAGTCCTACTGGACTTTCTATCAAGACAATCTTCTCAGGAGAAAGATTTAAATATTGTTCTTTAAAGGAAAGAGGAGCATCACACTCTTCTGTGGCAATAAATCGAGTACCCATTTGTACCCCTTGGGCACCTAAGTTTATATATTTTCGAATGTCCTGACCCGTAAAAATACCTCCTGCGGCAATCAAAGGAATTCTTTGTTTTCTTTCTACTTCAAAAGATACCAGTACTTCTTTGGTCTTTTGAAGTAAAGTAGCTAACTCTGTTTGACTTGACTTTTCCTGTAGTTGTTCTTTTGTAAATCCTAAATGACCTCCTGCTTCCGGTCCTTCTACCACCATGGCATCTGGAAGATAATCATACTTTCGACTCCATAATTTGGTGATCACAAGAGCAGCCTTGGGTGAGGAAACAATTGGCACAATTTTAGTTTGGCTTCCTTTTACTAAGGCTGGAAGATCTACTGGAAGACCTGCTCCCGAAAAAATAATATCTATTTTTTCTTCTACTGCCGTTTTAACCATTTCTGTATAATTCTGCAACGCTGTTAAAAAATTAATGCCAATAATGCCTTTGGGGCTTTTCTCTTTTGCCTTTCGAATCTCTTTTCGTAGGGCCCTTATGTTAGCCTGCAAAGGATTTTTATAAAAATCAGCTTCTCCAAAACCAATCTGTGTACCTGAAATAACACCAATACCACCTGTATTGGCCACTGCCGATGCCAAACCAGATAAGGAAATACCCACTCCCATGCCACCTTGTACAATGGGGATGGATGCTGTTAAAGAACCTATTTGTAGAGGAGGTATGGTCATATAGATCCACTCCTTATTATTTTGTATTTCAAATAGTTTGATAATCAAAGTATAATCCTTTCTTTTTCTCTTGTCAATGATTTTTTATCCAAAGTAACAGTAAGGACAACCAGAGCGTAAACTAATGATATGCGTCTAATGTAAAATAAAAAGAGCATTGGAACGCATCCAATACTCTCGAATTATCTAAAATCTATTCTTTTTTTATAGAAAATAAAATAAAATAATGCCCATTAAAGCTGATATACCAATCATTAAAATGGGATGGACTTTGTATCGAATCATAGCAATTAAGGAGATGATACAAATAACAATACTACCAAAATTTAAAAAGCCTAGTAAATCTTTTATTCCTTGGAAAGGTACTTCCCAATTAAAAAAAGCTGTTCTTCCTACAAAAACCGTAGCTGTCGTAATTAATCCTACAATCACAGGACGAATTCCATAAAAAATCATCTTGTTAACAGGGTGATTTTGATATGTGAAAAAAATCTGAGATACTAATAAAATCAAGAGTAAGGAAGGTAAAGCTACACCAATGGTAGCTACAATACCACCAAAAAGTCCTGCTGTTTTGTATCCTACAAAGGTAGCTGAATTGACTGCAATGGGTCCTGGGGTCATCTCAGCAATAGCAATAATGTTGGAAAATTCTGTAGCAGTCATCCAACCATGTTTTTCAATTTCTTTTTCGATAAGAGGAATCATGGCATATCCCCCACCAAAACTAAAAAGCCCAAGTTTAAAAAAAGTAAGAACTAATGTAATATAGATCATCATTGATTACTCTCTCTTCCTTTTATAATTTCTTCTACCTTGTCAGGCATAATCTTCATTACTAAAAGGCCAATAAGACCTCCTGATAGGATCATAAAAATCGGATGAATATCTATGATTAAAATACTTATTACTGTCGCTAACCAAAGAAGAGCTGTTAATTTATCTCGAATGGCTTTTTTAGCTAATGAAAAAGCGGCTACAGCAATCAGGGCAACAACACAAGAACGAACTCCTAAAAAGGCTGCTTGTATAATGGGATTATCCTGAAATTTTCCAAATACACTAGCAATCAATGTAATAATGAAAACAGAAGGCAGAATCACTCCTAAATTGGCTGCTATGGCTCCTCTACGCCCTGCTATTTTATACCCAATAAAAGTGGAAGAGTTAATGGCAATGGCCCCTGGAATGGATTCGGCTACAGCAAATACATCGATGACTTCTTCTTCTTCGATCCATTTTCTCTTGTGAACCACCTCTTCTTCAATCAGAGGAATCATGGCATATCCTCCGCCAAAGGTAAAGGCCCCTATCTTAAGAAAAATAAAGAAAATATCTTTTAATGTTTTAAAATCAGCTTCTTGCTTCATTCTTGTTTGAGCGAAAAAACGCTCTCCCTCCTTTCCTTTCTTTCATTTTTGGTGCTATTTATTTTATCCTATTTTGCCTTTGGACTTTGCCCCACAACTTTCTCGAACAATTAACTCAAAGGGAAGGTCTACTCTGATAGGTAAATCATGGCCTCCTTCAATACGATCAATTAACATTTTCACTGCAAATTTCCCTAATTCTTCTTTCGGAACTCGTATGGTTGTTAAAGAAGGGCGAACATAGGCTGCCATCTCGATATCATCAAGTCCTACTACTGCCATGTCTTTTGGAACTTGAAGTCCTTCTTCATGAATGGCTTTCATGACACCAATGGCTACTACATCATTGGCACAAAAAACAGCTGTAGGTTTTTTCTCTGTCTTTAAAAGTTTTTGCATTCCTTTGTATCCATCTAAGGTTGATAACTCTACAGAGCAAATAAAATCTGGATCAATGGCAATATCATGTTTCATCATAGTATCTTGATATCCATCAAAACGATGTTCATTAATGACTCGATTTTGATCTTTTCCTCGAATGGCTCCTACAAACCCAATATCTGTATGCCCAAGAGAAATTAAATGTTCCACTGCTGTACAAGCACCTTTATACCCATCACAAATGACTTCATCAAATCCTCCATTTACATAGTTTACCCCAGCATACACTAAATTTTGTATATTGGCTTTTAGAAATTTTAAGACATCTTGACTAAAACGCCCTAGAATAATGGCTCCATCTACTTTATTGGTAGAAATATTGTTGTATAAGGCTGCATCTGTCATGTCATAAGAAGAAAAGGAATAACCAAGGACATATCCTCGATCTGCTACTTCTTTTTGGATCCCCATGGCAATGTGAGAAAAGAAAGGATCTGTATAAGTGTCTCCTGTGGAAGTAAAAATACACCCAATGGCTTTGGTTTTGGTTGGATGATTTCCATCTTCTTCTCCTTTAATAAGCCTTCTTGCATTTTGATTGGGAATATACCCCATCTCATTAACAATTTTCCATACCCGCTCTGATGTCTCTTTGCTAGCTCGCTTCATGGGATCATTATTAATAATTCTTGATACTGTAGAGATAGAAACACCTGCTCTTTCTGCAATATCTTTTAATGTTACAGCCATAATAGTATCTCCTTTATTTCTAAATCCTTATAGAATAAAAATAGTAAGAATTTTAATATGGTACCTGTGCTACATTTTGGGTAATGATAATTTCTGCATCCGGATGTTGTTGAGCGAAGGAAACAGGAAAAGCAGATGTCACTTCTCCATAAGCTGCTTGGCGAACAACAGCACGATGCCAATCTCGAAAACAATATAAACGTAATTTTCTAGCACTTAATATTTCTTTCATTCCAATGGTAATACAACAAGTAGGCATGGCTGCTATGGCTCCACCTAGGGCTCCTGATGCATTGATGGTTCTGGTTTCTCTTGAAATAGATAAAATACGAGTAGGCCTATTTTTAAACTCTTCATCTGTTACATTTTCGGAAGGTTCTGGTGGTTCATTAAAAGCCATATGTCCATTAATCCCAATTCCTCCAAAGCAAATATCTACACCACCTAATCTTGTAATCAATGCTTCTATTTCTTTTTCTTTCCCAGGCTCTGGAAAAATTCGATGATCTTCTGACATAACTAAATTAGAATCGATTTGATCATATACATTTTTCTTCATGAAACCTCTAAAGCTCAAAGGATGATCGATAGAAATCCATTGTTTTTCATTATCTAAATATTCATCCATATTAATAAAGTATACATTTTTCAAAGAAATTTTATGAGCATTGACCAATCGGACAAAAATAGGGTATTGACCCACAGGTCCTACAGGACAAATAAAGACAGTAGACTTTCCTTTTTCATTGTTTTTCTGAATTTCTGTTATCATTTCTAAAGCCATTTCATAAAATACTTCCCCTGCTTCTCCTAATACTCGAATGGGAATCTTACTTTCTTTTCCTAATTCTGTTGCTGAAATTGAAAATAGATTTTTCTCCACAATAATTCCTCCTCTTATCTGAAAAAATATATTCTTTTCCTTTTCTTTTATTATAATCCAATCGTTTGGGTAAAATTTAAAAAAATTTGTCTTTTTACTACAGTAACACAAAATTCAATATCTTTCAAGAACATTTACTCTTTGATTTAATTATAAACAATCTTAAAAAAGAAAAGCCCAAAAATTTCTTTAGGCCTTTCTTTTTCTTTACTATTGTTTATTTTTGTTTCTTTGATTGAATATATTCATATATCCCTTTGGCTGCTTTTTTTCCTGCTTCCATGGCTAAAATAACAGTAGCTGCTCCTGTAACAGCATCTCCACCTGCAAAGACTCCTTCTTTGGATGTTTGACCTTTTTCATCTGCTACAATACATTTCCATTTATCTACTTCTAATCCTTCTGTTGTAGAAGAAAGCAAAGGATTGGGTGAAGTACCTAAAGACATAATGACAGTATCCACTTGCAGTAGAAATTCAGAATCTGGAACAGGCTTGGGTCTTCTTCTACCGGATTCATCTGGTTCGCCTAATTCCATTCGAATACATTTCATTCCCGTTACCCAACCTTTTTCATCTCCAATAATTTCCACAGGATTGGTTAATAATTCCAATCGAACCCCTTCTTCTTTCGCATGATGAACTTCTTCTTTTCGAGCTGGTAGTTCTTCTTCTGAACGTCGGTATACAATGTATACTTCTGCTCCCAATCGAAGAGCTGTTCGAGCCGCATCCATGGCTACGTTGCCTCCTCCTACGACGGCTACTTTTTCTCCTACCTTAATGGGTGTATCATATTCTTCTTTAAATGCTTTCATTAAATTGTTTCTGGTAAGAAACTCGTTAGCAGAAAAAACTCCATTTAGGTTTTCTCCTGGAATTCCCATAAATTTAGGAAGTCCTGCTCCAGAACCTAAAAATACGGCTTCAAACCCTTCTTCTTCCAATAGTTCATCGATGGTAATAGTTCGACCGATAATAACATCCGTTTCAATTTTTACACCTAATTTTTTGAGATTTTCAACTTCATGTTGAACCACTGCATCGGGCAAACGAAATTCAGGAATACCATAGACAAGTACACCACCTGGTTCATGTAAAGCTTCAAAAACTGTAACATCATATCCTTCTTTTGCCAAATCTCCCGCACAAGTAATCCCTGCTGGACCTGCGCCGACAACGGCTACTTTGATTCCATTTCTTTCTTTGGTAGTACCTACTTCTACGCCATGTTCTCTAGCCCAGTCTGCCGCAAATCTTTCTAATTTTCCAATGGCAATAGGATCTCCTTTTTTACCTAAGATACAGGTTTTTTCACACTGAAGTTCTTGGGGACAAACTCTTCCACAAACGGCAGGTAAAGCCGTATACTCTGCTAATACTTGTGCTGCTTTTACAAAATTTCCTTCTGCTATTTCTTTAATAAAACCTGGGATATTAATTGATACGGGACAATTTCCACGACATTGAGGTTTTTTACATTGCAAACAACGTTTGGCCTCTGCCATAGCTTCTTCTTCTGTATATCCTAGACACACTTCTTTAAAATTTGTGGCTCGTATTTTGGGATCTTGTTCTGAAATAGGGACTCTTGTAAATCGATCCATTAATATTCCCCCCTTATATGACATTTTCCCTGGTGATGGTGATGCTGGTGTTCATGTTGGTGTTCTTCTTTTTTATATTGGGCTTGACGTTGGATGGCTTCATCAAAATCTACTAAATGTCCATCAAATTCTGGACCATCTACACAAGCAAATTTTGTTTTTCCTCCAACGGTTACTCGACAGGCACCACACATGCCTGTACCATCGACCATAATAGGATTTAAACTAACAATAGTTGGTATTTTCAATTCTTTCGTTAAAATGCATACGAATTTCATCATAATCATCGGTCCAATGGCAATGGCCCGATCATATTTTTTCCCTTGGTTTTCTACTAAATCTCTAAGCACATCAGTAACCCGTCCATGGTAACCATAAGTCCCATCATCTGTAGCTAAGTAGAGATTCCCCACTTGGCTCATTTGTTCTTCTAAGATAAGAAGTTCTTTGGTTCGGGCCCCAATAATAATATCCACGTCGATTCCTTGATCATGCATCCATTTGGCTTGGGGGTAAACAGGAGCCACCCCTACTCCACCAGCAATAAACACAATTTTTTTCTTTTTTAACTCTGTAAGATCTTCTTTTATAAAATCAGAAGGAACCCCCAGAGGACCAACAAAATCTTCAAAATAGTCTCCTGCTTGATAATTGGCCATTTTTTGAGTAGAAGCTCCTAACGCTTGTACTACAATACTTACAGTTCCTTCTTCCCGATTATAATCGCAAATGGTTAAAGGAATTCGCTCTCCTTTTTCATCCATTCTTATAATGATAAATTGACCAGGTTGAGCGGATTTAGCTACTCGTGGAGCCAGTACTTTCATTAAAAATATATTAGGAGCTAAGTCTCTTCTTTCTACAATCTTATACATTATTTCCCTCCTATTCTTACTCTTGGCTGTTTCTTGTTTTCTATCTGATATCAAATTTTTTTACTCTTGCTCTTGTTTTTACTACATTTATGTCGATCTGTCAATATAAGAATGTTAAAGTTCTTTATTTTCCATTAAAAATTTTACTCAAAATACAAAAGATTATGTGATGTCAAAAAAATTAGTAGGAATATGAAGATATCCCTACTAATTTTCAAAACACTACTTTTGATTCTCATATGAATCTACTTGATTACCAATTAATATCTTCTCCATAGAATGCTGCTTTATAAATTTTAGCAACATCTTCAGCAGAACTTTGTCTTGGATTGGTTAAAGTACATGGGTCATCAAAAGCATTTTTAGACATTCGTTCTAACACTTCTTCAAATTTCTTTTCATCCATTTCTACTTCTGTCACATCTTTAAATCGTAGAGGTACATTAACTTTTTTATTAAGTTCTTTCACCGCTGCTGCTAAATCATTAATACCTAAGATCTTTTCTAATTCTGCTACTTTATCTGTAGCTTTTCTATTGTATTGGATAATATAAGGCATAAGAATAGCGTTGGCAAGACCATGGGTAACACCAAATTCTCCACCTATTTTATGGGCTAAACTATGAACCAAACCTAAAGAAGCATTGGTAAAGGCCATCCCTGCAAGGGTAGAAGCATCATGCATGGCTTCTCTAGCATCTAAATCTTCTCCATTGGATACTGCTATAGGTAAGTGTTCAAATACTAGTTGGATGGCTCGAAGTGCTAACGCATCAGTGTAATTGCTAGCTGTTGTAGAAACCCAAGCTTCGATGGCATGGGCTAAAACGTCCATTCCTGTATTGGCTGTAATATGAGGAGGCATCTTTGCTGGAAGTTCTGGATCTAGAATCGCCACATCAGGGGTAATTTCATAAGAAACAATAGGATATTTAATATGGGCTTTTGTATCAGTAATAACTGAAAAAGCTGTAATTTCAGAAGCTGTACCACTGGTAGAAGGAATGGCTACAAATTTGGCCTTCTTTCTCAATGTAGGCATTGAACTAGGTTCGATGATGTCTTCAAATTTTAATTCAGGATATTCATAAAAGGCCCACATAATCTTAGCTGCATCTAAAGCAGATCCTCCACCAATGGCTACAATCCAATCTGGTTCAAAATCTTGCATTGCTTTTGCACCTTTTTCTACAGTTTCTACAGAAGGATTAGGTTCTACGCCATCAAAAATGGTTACTTCCATACCTGCTTTTTCTAAGTATGCTTTTGCTTGATCTAAAAAACCAAATCGTTTCATAGATCTTCCGCCTGTTACTAAGATAGCTTTTTTTCCTTTTAAAGTTGAAAGATATTCTAAGGTTCCTTTACCAAATACAATATCTTTAGGAACTCTAAACCATTTTAAATCCATTTAAACTCCTCCTTATTTATTCGTTGTTATCCTGTTTAACGAAAACAAATCAAATACCAACTATTTAATGTTATTTTTTTAACAACCTATTATTAGTATACTCTCTTTTCTCAAAAATTTCAATAGTCTTTTTATTGGAAATCATTGCTTATTATTTTTTTATTTGTAATGTTTACTATGTTTTTTCATATTTAATTAATAGATGTTATTATTCTTATCAAAAAACATTATTTATTCTATTATTCTATTTTTATCTCGTTTTATAACATTGGTCCTCTTCTTAGTTACACTGAGTTATTGTTAACTTTTTATCAATTGAAAGGAGGTTTTATTTGAATATGGACATTCTATCCTTCGTAAAATAAGATAAGAAGATTTTTCTCTTATAGAGTGATTTATAAAATAACAATAAAGGAGATCCCATATGAACAAAAAAACATACCAACCTCTTGTAGTTCTTCTTTGCCTTTGTATTAGTGTAAAATTGTTTTTATTGCAAAATCAGAGCTTAAAAGCAGTTAGTACTACGGGAAACAATAGTCCTCAAATAGTAAAATCTGGCTCTAAGAAACAAAAAATAATCGCTCTTACCTTTGACGATGGTCCTCATCCCACCTATACACCCCAAATATTAGATTTACTACAGGAAAATAATGCTAAAGCTACCTTTTTTGTTCTAGGTATGTACGCCCAAAGATATCCAGATATTATTAAAAGACAAGCAAAAGAAGGACATGAAATAGGAAATCATACTTTTTCTCACATTGATGTAAATAATGTTTCAAAAGAAAAGGTAGTCGATGAGTTTTTAACGACTCAAGAAATTATCACGTCTTTAACAGGAATAAAACCAAAAGTCTTTCGCCCTCCCTATGGATTATATAATACAAAAGTAATGGATATTGCCATTGAAAGCAAGTGCTCTATTATATTATGGTCAACCTTTCAAGATTCTAAAGACTGGAGCAATCCAGGTGTGGATCAGATTGTAAATACTACTTTCTCAGAATTAGAAAACGGCGATATTATTTTATTTCATGACTATGTTTATAAGGAAGAAAGTCACACTGTAGAAGCATTAAAAACAATTTTACCTGAACTGAAAAAAAAAGGGTACCAATTTGTAACCATATCAGAACTCTTAGAACTATCCGAAAATTAAACCTTAAATACTATAGGCATCCTCCACTATTACAAGAAGGATGCCTTTTTTGTATGTTATATTTATTTTAATCTTCCTCGTCTGTAATCCCTCCTCTTTTGCTTTAGGTGGAACATATGCAACGCCAAAATAATCGCATATCCCTTTTGCTATAGCTACAGCACAATTCATTTGATGTTTTACATTTAACATTCCCTTCGCTTCTTCTAAATTATCCATAAAACCACATTCTACTAAAATAGCTAACATCTTCACAATTTACGCCACAGCAATGCTACTTGATTAATGGAAAAA
>JAAYNZ010000219.1 GCA_012520595.1 Candidatus Epulonipiscium sp.
AAAGTGGCGTCTATAATAGTTGCGAACCCCTTCTCGAAATTGCCGATAACGATAGGTACAACCAAATTGTTCAATCCACCGATTTTCATCTAATGGCACAGCCTGGCTGGTCAATTGTCCTCCTAGCCATTGTGTTTCTTCCGTTAAAATCACTTTTTTCCCCATAGTGCAAGCTCCTAAAGCTGCTGCACATCCTCCTAGGCCTCCTCCAATAATAATAATGTCTGCATTATATTCTTGTTTCATTTTATTTTCTCCTCTCCATAATAAAATAAAGTAAAACTTCCTTCTTGTGATGGATAAAGGGTAACACAATAGGAAGTTTTTTCTAAATTTGAATATTTTGTCGATATTGACTGGGGGATATACCTGCATATTTTTTAAATGTGGTTGCAAAAGTACTAGGACTTAAATACCCTACTTTTTGACTGATTTCATTAATGGCAATGTCTGTATTTTTTAAATAATCTTTGGCATGAGAAATACGAACACTATTTAAATATTCTACAAAGTTAACTCCAAATTCTCTTTTGAAAAAATTGGAGAAATATTTTGGCGTTGTGTCCACTAACTCTGCCATATTTTCTAAATACAACCCTTCCATATAATGAAGATTGATGTATTCCATAATAAACGATTTATTGAGTTTGTTCTCTTTTTCTCTTTTCACTTTTTCTACCGCTTGTTGTATAATGGTATCTAATAACCAACGAATTTCTTGGTCATCCACATCTTCATTAGCCATTTTCAGAAAGTTTTGCTCAATTTGAAAGATCTTATTTTTTTCATATCCACACAGTCCTAAAGTCATCATAATGCTATTAAAAATATCCGTAACCAAATTAATATATTTAATATGGGCAATATTTTTTTTGATATTTTCATCCAATACATGGTGAATAAAGTCAATGCATTCCTTTGCATTTCCACTTAAAATAAAATGATAAATTTTATCTTTTACATCATGAGGAAAATACACATCAAATTTATACTCCATTTGTTCAATCGTAATAATGTCCTTGGAAGGATGAATTTTTCGATATGATTTTCCTATTTGTAAATCATGATAGGCTTTTGAAAACTCATATTCTTCTGTATAAAATTGACTCAAATAGATCAAAGGAATATATTGTTTAAAATCAAAACGATCTAATATTTCTTTTAGGTTTTTCTTCAGCTCTTTTTGTGTCTCTTCAAAAGGCAATCCTACTAAAGAAATCACTTCATTTCTCTTAACGGAAAGCACAAAAGAATTTTGAAATTTCTCTTGCATTTGATTTCGAATATCTTCTGTGATTTGTCCTAAAGGCAATACCTCCGGCTCATCAATATCTTGCTTCTTATAAAAAGCAAATAAAATCATTGCATATTTTTTATTAGTATAAAATGTGGAAAAATAAGTTTCTATATTGTCTTTTAATTCCTGATCCCATCGTCCTGTTTGAACCATTTGCAAAAATATGCTTTTTCTTACATCTTTTTTCATCAGTTGCATTTGTTCTGTTAATACTTCTTTTTCCTGTTGCATAGTAATAATGTTCTTTTTTATAGATTTCCAATAGTCTCCACCTTTATTATCCTTGATCCCTAATACATTAAATATTTTTTTAATTGGATTATATAAATACAAACTTAATAAAAGAGCTAAGAAAATTCCACATAGAACATTAATAATCAAAATTTTTTGATTGGTTTTAATGGTTTTAAAAACAGTAAGATAATTTACTGGAACAGCATGAATATACATAAAATCATTATAGGATGATTTTTCAATGTAATATTCATACTCTTTACTGCGAATAATATTGGTGTTTTGCCCTGTAAATTCATAATTTTGTATTTCTTCTAAAGCAATGGATTCCCCTATATTTAAAACCAAATTTTGGTTTTGATCCAAAATGGTTAAAGAAGTTCCTTCAAATATATTTTTATCATTTACCATTTCAAATAGTTTCTTTTTATCAACGAATACTAAGGTCGAAGGACGATAATAACGTAAAATATTACTATCAACAATAGCTAATAATTCTTTGGTTCGGTCTCGATTGGTGCTAAACTGATCTAAATAGGTAGTAGGTGGTATTATGGTCGTTGGATGACGAATATAATTAAAATTGTTCCAAAAGGCTGATGTATATTTACTATTACTATATTTTTGTTCAAAAAATTCTTTAAACCCCATGGTCCCTTGGGTTGTAATTACTAAATCAGAATTAGCAAAAAACACTACAATTTCGTCAATGTATTCTTGAGTGGAACTCAGCTCCACTAAATTTTTACTAATTTGATGGACTTCAAGCATATTTAAATTTTTGTGGCCACTGGAATCATATAGTTTGTTATTGTTGTTTTTTACCATGTCCACCGTATATAAAATCCGATCTACCGATTGAAAAATATTATCAAAAGACTGAATCATGTTTTGTACTACAAGACGATTGTTTTTTTTAACTTGGTCATACATACCAGACATGGAATTCTTAAACAAAATATAGTTAAATATAAACATCATAATAACAACCATAAAAAAAGACAAGAAAATTTTTATTATATTTTTATTATAAATATGTTTATTATTCATGGTTGGAAGTTCACCCCTCTAAGCCCCTCTTCCATTCATCAACCATTTCCTCTGTTTTAAATTTTTTTAATTTTTTGACCTCTACTGCTATTTGTAGTATAACATACTTCTTTTTAAATCGATACCTGAATTTCTCATGTCATGATTTTAAGTTGTTCTTTTGTAATCATATGTTCTGGTTTTTTCCCATGGAGTACCTTATCGATATCCCTTAAGGCCCCTATGGTCATGTACTGTCTCATATCAATGGTAGGTCCACCCATATGAGGAATTAAGATTACATTGGAAAGATCACGAAGCCCACTTTCCAATGGCAATGGTTCTTCTTCATAAACATCTAGAACAGCTTTAAATCTTTTCTTTTTTAATTCTTGAATTAAAGCCTGTTCATCGATAACTCCACCTCTAGCTGTATTGATTAATAATGCCCC
>JAAYNZ010000038.1 GCA_012520595.1 Candidatus Epulonipiscium sp.
AAAAAATTGTTATGGTTACCCCTCCTCAAAAATTTGTGGGAATTGATCCAACTACTTTAGTAGCTGCCCATGAAGCGGGAATCAAAGAAATTTATAAAGTGGGAGGAGCCCAAGCCATTGCTGCTTTAGCCTTTGGCACAGAAAGCATTCCTAAAGTTAATAAAATTGTAGGACCAGGGAATATTTTTGTTGCCTTAGCCAAAAGAGCAGTTTATGGATATGTAAGCATTGATTCCATTGCAGGTCCTAGTGAAATTCTTATTATTGCTGATCAATATGCAAATCCTAGATATGTTGCAGCTGATTTATTGTCACAAGCAGAACACGATGAGTTAGCGTCAGCTATCTTAGTAACCGATAATTTTTCTTTTGGACAAAAAGTTCAACAAGAAATAGCTCAGCAAATAAAGTTTTTATCTAGACAGGAAATCATTGAAAAATCTTTAAGTCATTTTGGAGCTATTATTATTGTACAAAATTTAAAAGAAGCTATTTCCTTAAGTAATCAATTAGCTCCTGAACATTTAGAAATTTGTACTCAATCACCCTTTGAACTTTTACCCTTTATCCAGAATGCAGGTGCTATCTTTTTAGGCGAATATTCTCCTGAACCCTTAGGAGATTATATGGCAGGGCCTAACCATGTTCTACCTACGAACGGAACGGCCAAATTCTTCTCACCTTTATCCGTAGACGATTTTATAAAAAAGTCCAGTATCATTGCTTTTAATAAAAAATCTCTACAAACTTTACATGAAGATATTGAATACTTTGCTCAAGCAGAGGCCTTAACTGCCCATGCTAACGCAGTGAAAGTGAGGTTTCAAAATGATTCAAAAATATATTAGAAGTGATCTGCAAAATTTTCAGCCTTATTCTACACCCTCTCTTCCTTATAAAGTAAAAATGGATTCAAATGAAAGTCCTTTTCCCTTACCAGAAGAAATAAAACAAGAACTTATTCAATGGATTAAAACTGATGAAAACTTAAATCGTTATCCAGATACAGATACTACTCAATTGCGAAAAGAGCTAGGAAAAGTTTGGAACATGAAAAAAGAAAATATTATTTGTGGAGTAGGTTCTGACCAGCTGATTGATTGCATGATGAAAGTATTCTTAGAACCTAAAGATAAAGTGTTAATCCCCAGTCCTTCTTTTTCTATGTATGCATTAACCGCACGTATGAACCATGGTATTCCTATAGAAGTGCCTTTGAAAGACAATTATGACTATGGTAGCACTCAAATAGTTGAAGCTTATAAAAAATATCAACCTAAGATTGTTATTTTATGCACTCCTAATAATCCTACTGGTAACTCTTTATCCATAGAAGAAATTGAAAAAATTGTTTCCCAAATTTCTTGTCCTATATTAATTGATGAGGCCTATGGTGAATTTGCAGGAGAAAGCATGATTCCTTTTGTTGAAAAATTTCCCCATCTGTTTGTCATACGTACTTTTTCAAAAGCTTTTGGATTAGCAGGTATACGAGTAGGTTATGGAATCGGCTCAAAAGATATCATTGATGCCATCTCCATTACAAAGCCACCTTTTAATATCAGTACTTTATCCGAAAAAATAGCTTTATTAGCATTAAAACAAGTGCCTACCTATCATGAAAGGATTCAACTTTTACAGGAAGAAAAAAAATGGTTGAAAAATCAACTTGAATCCATGGGGTGTCAAGTGTATTCTTCTAAGGCTAATTTTTTATTAACTAAAATAGAAAAGAAAAATATAAGACAAGCATTAATGGAAAAACAAATTTTAGTCCGGGATTTTTCAAAACATCCGAATCTTTCTCATTGTATTCGAATTACAATAGGTACACGACATGAAAATGAACTTCTTTTAAAAGCCTTAAGAGAAATCCTTTTTAAAAAGGAGGATAAATCATGAGAGAAGCAAGTATTGAACGTAAAACAATAGAAACAGATATTCGTTTACATTTAGTTATCGATGGTGGAGGATATAGTAATATACAAACGGGTATTGGCTTTTTTGATCATATGTTACATCATGTTAGCAAACATAGCTTTATGGATATAACGATTCAAGCCCTAGGAGATATTGAAGTTGATTGTCATCATACGATTGAAGATATAGGCATTGTACTAGGACAGGCTTTTTCTAAAGCTTTAGGAAATAAAGCAGGAATAAAAAGATATGGTTCTTGTATCCTTCCTATGGAAGAAGCTTTGGTTTTATGTGCCGTTGACTTATCCGGAAGACCTTGTTGTATCGTTGATGGAACTTTTACTGTTCCGATCCTTGGAACTATGCAAACAGAAATGATCGAAGAATTCTTTCGAGCTTTTTGTCTCCATGGCGGTGTTAATCTTCATCTCAAAGTATTGGCTGGAAAAAATAATCATCATATTGCTGAAGCTATGTTTAAAGCTTTTGGTAAAGCATTAGATGAAGCTGTACAAATAGATGCTAGAATCAAAGGTGTCTTATCCACAAAAGGAATGTTGGAAATATAAAGGCAATAGCCTATATTATAAAATATAGCGAAAGGAGAGCACAAATATGAGAATTTATCCCGCCATTGATATAAAAAACGGCAAATGTGTTCGCTTAAAACAAGGTAGATTTGATGAAATTACGATTTATAACGAACATCCTCTAGAGGTTGCTTTAAAATGGGTTCACTGTGGAGCCTCTTATTTACACTTAGTAGATCTTGATGGGGCATTAGCAGGAGATTCAATAAATCATTCTGTAATTAAAGAAATTACAAAAAATATATCCGTTCCTATTCAAGTAGGTGGTGGAATACGTTCAATGGCAGCCATTGAAAAAAAATTATCTTTAGGCATTCGTAGAGTGATTTTGGGAACATCGGCTGTTCAAAACCCTTCATTTGTGAAACAGGCCATTAATGAATTTGGATCTGAGCATATTGTAGTAGGTGTTGATGCTAAAGACGGAAAAGTAGCCATTGAAGGTTGGGAAAAAATAAGTTCTTTTTCTACTGTGGAAAAATGTTTACAAATGAAAGAAATAGGAGTAGATACCATTATTTATACGGATATTGCTAGAGATGGTATGCTCCTTGGACCTAATATAAATACTACAAAAACTCTTATCGAACAAACAAATATGAATATTATTGCTTCTGGTGGAGTCACTACAATGAAAGATTTAGAAGCGTTACAAGAAATTCAAGTAGAAGGAGTCATCATTGGAAAGGCTCTTTATCAAAATCGATTGCAGCTACCCACCGTAATTGAACAATTTGAGACGAGGTGAAAAGATGAAGCCAAAAAGAATTATTCCCTGCTTAGATCTTTATGGGGGAAGAGTTGTAAAAGGAGTACACTTTAAAGAATTAAAAGATGCAGGAGATCCTACTGAGATTGCAAAATTTTATAGTAAAGCTTCTGCTGATGAATTAATTTTATTAGATATCAGTGCTACATACGAAAGAAGAAATATTATGATTGATGTTATACGTAAGACTGCTAAACAAGTAACCATTCCTTTGACTATTGGCGGTGGCATTCGGACCGTAGAAGATGTTCGAAGTATTTTAGAGGCAGGTGCCCAAAAAATTTCGTTAAATTCTGCAGCTGTTCAAAATCCTGAATTCATTACACAACTTGCTAAAGAATTTGGTAGCCAAACAGTAGTGGTAGCCATTGATGCTAAGAAAAGAGAAGATTATTCTGGATGGGATGTCTTTATTAATGGTGGAAGAATAAATGCAAATTTAGATGTTATCGAATGGGCAAAAGAAGTAGAAAAACGAGGAGCGGGAGAAGTTTTGTTAACGAGTATCGATCGTGATGGTACGAAAGCTGGATATGATGTACCTCTTACAAAAGAAGTTGCAGAAAAACTTACGATTCCTGTTATTGCATCAGGCGGTGCTGGTGCTATGGAAGATTTCTATGAAATATTTGAAATAGGAAAAGCAGATGCGGCTTTAGCTGCTTCTTTATTTCATTTTAAAGAGGTTGAAATTCAAGTATTAAAAGAATACTTACGTACTAAAAATATTTCTATTGCTTAAAATTCTAGAAAGCTAGGTGTTCAAAATGAATATAGTCTCTTGTATTAAATTTGATACTAATGGTTTAGTACCTGTTGTAGTTCAAGATGTCTCTACGAAAGAAATACTGATGTTGGCATACATGAATAAAGAAGCTTTACAAAAAACTTTAGAATCTAAAAAAGCTCACTATTACAGCCGAAGTCGTAAGCAACTTTGGCTTAAAGGCGAAACCTCAGGACACTATCAACACATAAAAAAAATTTCTCTTGATTGTGACCAAGATGCTTTGTTATTAGAAGTAGAACAAACAGGAGGCGCTTGCCATACTGGTCACAAAAGTTGTTTTTATCAGTCGATTGGAAATGAAGGTGACCTTGTAGAAAACCAAGTTGCTGTTTTTGATCCTATTGAAACATATGGGGCTCAGATCTTACAAGCTGTATATAAAGTTATTATAGATCGAAAAGCCAATCCTAAGGAAGGTTCCTATACCAATTATCTTTTTGAAAAAGGACTGGATAAAATTTTAAAAAAAGTTGGGGAAGAATCTTCAGAAGTTATCATAGGGGCCAAAAACCAAAATGCTGAGGAAATCATCTACGAAATATCTGATTTACTATATCATTTAATGGTTCTCATGGTACATCAAAAGATTCGATGGAATGATATTTTCTCCGAACTACAAAAACGATACTCTTAATGAATAATTGACATTGTAGAAAAAGCTGTTAAAATGTAGTTAATAACTACAAATATAGCAAAAAAATGCGCTACAGCGCATTTTTTCTTATACAGATAGAGTCTTTTTTTCACATTTAACTATCTTATCTGTATAAGTTGTAAGGAAGGAGAAAAATATGATTCAAAATTATGAGGACTTTAAAAATGAAATTTTAAAATTAACAAGTATTAATCTTCATAGTTATAAAGAACGGCAAATGAAACGTAGAATTGATTCCTTAATTAAAAAAAATAATTATTCTAATTACCATTCCTATGTGGAGGCTTTAAAAAAAGATTCTCAATTGTATAATGAGTTTATTAACTATTTAACTATTAATGTTTCTGAGTTTTTTAGAAATCCTTCCCAATGGGATGTACTAGAAAATGATATTTTCCCTTACTTACTTTCTCCAAATTCTTCTTTGAAAATTTGGAGTGCGGCTTGTTCTACAGGAGATGAACCTTATTCTTTAGTAATGTTGTTATCTAAATTTTTACCCCTATCAAAAATAAAAATTTTAGCTACAGATATTGATAAGGGCATTTTAGAAAAAGCTCAATTAGGACTTTATGATGAAAAAAGTATTGCTTCGGTGCCAAAACAATTTAAAGAACAATATTTCCAAAAAATTGGTGAATCCTATAAAATTAAAGATGAAATTAAAAAATGCGTTCAATTTCAAACTCATGATTTATTAAAAGATTCTTATCCAACCCAATGTGATTTAATCGTATGTCGTAATGTTTTGATTTATTTTACTGAAGAAGCTAAATCAGAAATTTATAAAAAATTTAATCAAGCCTTAAAACTTGGTGGGGTCCTCTTTGTAGGAAGCACAGAGCAGATTATTTTATCCCATCGTTATGGGTTTGCACCTATGAAAACTTTTTTTTATAAAAAATCTACCAATATTATCAATGGTACTAATTAATACTTTTTATTTTTAATATAAAACAAATTCTAAATACTGTTGGAACCACATAAATAGTAGTTGGTTCATATCTTCTTCATAAATAGGTACATACCCTTGATTTTTTTTATAACTTTTATAAGAAGAAAAGAACATAGCATAATGATGAATAGGCTTCCAGATAGGCATAAAATAACCTTTTTTCTTACTATAGCAATTAGAAGCCTTAGCTTGTTCTTTTTTACTAAGAGAAGCGAATCTTCCTACTGACTTATGAATTGCTTCATCTTGTTCAGGTAGGTAGTAGTAGTCTTTATAATTATCAAAAAAATAATACAAAGTCCCATAAAACAACTTAATTTCAATATGGATAGTAGGATCTGCTTTGGAAAATAAAACTCGACCCCAAGGTTGTCTCATAGATAAATTAATATGAGAAGGAGATTGCAATACAATCTGACCTTTTAATTGATTATCTTTTTGTATTACTTCTTGAACAGAAAAATCTTTTTCTTTCAAAGTATTTTTTAATAACTGAATATGTTGTAATAGAGTTAATAAATAAGGTAATCCTAATACATCTTCTTTATTATGTAATAGTATATTTTTTTCTAATAGAGAAGACTGATATTTTCGATAATCATAATATTGTTTAATTAATTCTCCGCCTGAAAAAAAATCCTCACGCTTTACACCTATAAAGTCCATTAAAGTAGATAGTCGATAGTTTTCTAACTGTAAAAAGGGATGGTAAGATTTTATTTTTTTAAAGAGATCAATATGACGAACAGTTGAAGAAAATCCATCTAACTGATATTGTTTGAATTTTTTTCTTATATACGGCACATCGAAAGATTCTCCATTAAAATGAATGTAAACATCATATAAATTGCATAATTGTTGAAATGCAATTAATATTTTTCTTTCATCTTCCGGTGATTCACTAAAAAATTGAATCAAATTCCAATGATTATTTTGAAAAACAAGACACCCTATTAAATAAACCTCACTGGTTTTAGGAGAAAATCCTGTAGTTTCAATATCAAAAAATAATACTTGAGTATTGGAGCAATCTTGGTATACTTTTTTTATATTAAATGGCTGATTTACTTTTGTTTCTATTATTTTCATTTTAATCACCAACATTCTTTATTGCTAGTAGTATAAAACATGGTTCTATAAAAAGCAAGATAATAAGTAATGATGTATGCTTTTTATAGAATAAAAAAATAAATCAAATAAAATTTAAAATTATTCTTGAAATTGAAAGATTTTAATTATATAATCTCATATATATGATTTAAAGGAATAACTTTATAGGGATTCCTTTTTATAAAAAAAGAAAATCAATTATTGAGGGAGGACGAAAATGAAAAATAGTAAAAAGTTTTTTTCTAAAATTGCTGTAATGATGATAGGTGTTTTATTTATCTTATCTTCTAGTGGCTGTACCGCTTCTAAGGATACTGATACTATCAAAATTGGGGCTAGCTTTGCCTTAACCGGGAACGTATCTGTCTATGGAATTGCTGCAAGAAATGGAGTTGAATTGGCTATTAAAGAATATGAAGAAACGGGAGGAAAATTAGATAAAAAGATTGAATTCATTGTAGAAGATAATAAAGGATCTGAAGTAGATGCGGCAAATGCCTTTAATAAATTAGTTGATCGCGAAAAAATTGATGTTTTCATCGGTTCAGATATCAGTGGAACTACATTAACCATTGCAGAATTAGCAGCTGAAAAGAAAATTCCTATGATCACTCCTACAGCAACTGCATTACCTGTAACAGAAAAAGGAGATAATGTTTTTAGAGCTTGTTATATAGATTCCTTTCAAGGAGGTATGATGGGTAAATTTGCTGCTACTGAACTCCAAGCAAAAACTGCTACAATCTTATATAATTTTGGAAGTGATTATTCCGAGGGAATTGCATCTACCTTTGAAGAAGTATTCCAAGAAAATGGTGGAACCATTGTTGGTAAAGAAAGTTATACCAATGATGATAAAGATTTCAAATCCATTTTAACCAATGTAAAAGCTCAAAATCCTGATGTATTATTTATTCCTGACTATTATGAAATGGTTGCTCTGATTGCTCGTCAAGTTCATGAAGTAGGGATTCAATCTATACTTCTAGGAGTTGATGGGTGGGATGGAGTAATTGATCAAACGAATGACTTTCCTGAAGCTGTAGAAGGTGCATATTTTGCCAACCACTATGCTACAGATGATCCTAAACCTGAAATTCAGAATTTCGTTAATAACTATAAAGAAGTTTATGGAGAAGTCCCTAATGCTTTAGCCGCTTTAGGATATGATGCTGGTAAAATCATATTAGAAGCACTGGAAAAGGCCGGAACTACGGAACCAGAGGCTGTTATTAATGCTTTAAAAACCACAAATGTAGACTACGTAACAGGTCATATCGAATTTGATGAAAAACGGAATCCTATCAAAAGTATTTCTGTTATCAAATTAGAGCAAGTTAATGGAAAACTTCAGCAAAAAGCATATACAACCATCGAACCATAATAGGAGAAAGGGAGAGGCAATTTCTCCCTTTCTCTATATGAATTTTAAAAATTGAAAATAATCATGTTATTCATGTGATCTATTATAATAGGGGGAATCTATTATGACATTTTTACAACAACTCATTAATGGACTTCACGTCGGTAGTATCTATGCCTTAATTGCATTAGGTTACACCATGGTATATGGTATCATAAAATTAATTAATTTCGCTCATGGTGATATCATGATGTTAGGTGCTTTTACTGCCTTTATGACTCTAACTACCTTTCAATTGCCAATTGGAGTTGTCTTACTAATTACAATAATTTTTTGTGCAATAGCAGGAATGTTAATTGAAAGAATCGCTTATAAACCTTTACGAAATGCTCCTCGCATATCTGCATTAATCACTGCCATAGGAGTAAGTTTTGCACTAGAAAACTTGTTTCTCATTCTCTTTGGAGCTAGTTCCAAACCTTTTCCTTATCATATCAATTTACCTCCCCTTTCTATAGGGCCGTTGCAAATTACTTGGATTACGATTATTACCCTACTTTTATCTGTAGGCATTATGTTAATGCTAGATTTTTTTATTAAAAAAACGAAAATAGGAAAAGCAATGCGAGCTGTGTCAGAAGATGAGGATGCCGCACAATTAATGGGTATCAATACAAGTACTACAATTTCCATCACCTTTGCCATTGGTTCTGCCTTAGGAGGAGTAGGAGGGGTCTTATATAGTATTGCTTATCCTCAAATTCAACCTTATATGGGGGTAATGCCTGGACTTAAAGCTTTTATTGCTGCCGTATTAGGAGGCATTGGTATTATGCCTGGAGCCATGTTAGGTGGCTTTTTAATGGGAATCATCGAAAGTCTTACAAAAGGTTATATATCTACGCTATGGTCTGATGCCATTGTGTTTGGGATATTGATCTTAGTTTTACTTATTAAGCCCACAGGAATTCTTGGCAAAAACATTCGTGAGAAAGTGTAGGTGATGACTTTATGAAACAAAGTATCCAATACCTAATCAATATTTTTTCTATTATTATCCTATATATCTTATTATTTTTCCTCATTCAAACTGGTATTTTAAGTAGTTACTATAGTGGTATTTTAATTTTAATTGGAATCAATATTATTTTAGCAACCAGTTTAAACCTGGCAACAGGTTTCTTGGGACAACTTGCTTTAGGCCATGCAGGTTTCATGGCTATTGGTGCGTATGCATCAGCCATATTTACCATGCATTTTAATGTCTCTTCCACTATAGGATTTATTGTCTCTCTCTTATTAGGTGGAATAATCTCTGGCATTTTTGGAATTATTATTGGAATTCCTGCCTTACGATTAAAAGGAGATTATTTAGCCATTATCACTTTAGGCTTTGGAGAAATTATACGTATTATTATTACAAACCTTGAACTTACAGGAGGGGCGAAAGGCTTAACAGGAATTACAAGACTTACTAATTTTCACATTACTTTTTGGATCACTGTTGTAGTTGTAACTTTATTATATACTTTTGTTCATTCTCGACATGGTCGTGCTGTTCTAGCCATTCGTGAAAATGAAATTGCAGCAGAAGCAGTAGGCGTTCCAACTACCTACTATAAAATTTTTGCTTTTGCATTGGCAGCTTTTTTTGCTGGCGTTGGCGGTGGGCTTTATGCTCATCATATTCGAACCCTAATGCCAACTACTTTTCGTTTTATTTATTCTGTAGAAATATTGGTGATCGTGGTATTAGGTGGAATGGGAAGCTTCACTGGCTCTATACTAGCAGCCATTGTCCTTACTATTTTACCAGAGGCTTTACGTGATTTAGCGGATTACCGTATGCTTATTTATTCCATTGCTCTTATTCTGATGATGATTTTTCGGCCGGAAGGATTTTTAGGTACTCGTGAATTATCTTTATCAAAACTTTTCCTGAATCATAAAGTGAAAAAGGAAGGAGGAAAAACACAATGAGTCTTTTAGAAGTAAAAGATCTAGGGATTGCTTTTGGTGGATTAAGAGCAGTTGGAAATTTTCATATTAACATTGAACCCAATGATTTAATTGGATTAATTGGTCCGAATGGAGCAGGAAAAACAACTATTTTTAATCTACTAACGGGTGTATATCTTCCTACAGAAGGAGAAATCATTCTTACAAATGAAAATATTGTTGGAAAAGCTCCTTATCAGATTGTACAAAAAGGAATTGCAAGAACCTTTCAAAATATCCGTTTGTTTAAAGAATTATCCGTTATTGATAATGTAAAAATTGCTTTTCATCACAAAATGAATTATCCTATTTTATCTGGCATATTTCGATTTCCGTCCTATTGGAAAGAAGAAAAACAAATCGATAAAAAAGCACGACAACTTCTTGATTTATTTCAAATGGAACATTTGGCTAATACAACAGCCAAAAATCTTCCTTATGGACAGCAGCGAAAATTAGAGATAGCACGAGCTCTAGCTACAGATCCAAAACTATTGTTGCTAGATGAACCTGCTGCAGGTATGAATCCTCAAGAGACAAAAGAATTGATGGAAACCATACATTTTATTCGTCATCAATTTAACATTGCAATCTTACTTATTGAACACGATATGAATTTAGTGATGGGGATTTGTGAAAAAATTGTAGTTGTTGATTATGGGATGATTATCGCAGCAGGAACCCCTGATGAAATTAAAACAAATCCTAAAGTTATAGGAGCATACTTAGGGGAGTAAAGGAGGATTCTAATGCTTACAATTAACAATATTAATGTTAATTATGGTTCAATTCGTGCCATTAAAGATGTTTCATTTCAAGTACACCAAGGGGAAATTGTAACTTTAATAGGAGCTAACGGTGCAGGGAAGACTACCATTCTTCATACTATCTCTGGACTATTACGAGCCCAATCCGGTGAAATTATTTTTAAAGATCAAACCGTTTCTTCGACTGAACCTCACCAATTATTAAAAATGGGAATGGCTCATGTTCCAGAAGGAAGAAGAGTATTTTCTCAAATGAGCGTATTAGAAAATTTAGAACTAGGCGCATATACAAGAAAAAACAAAAAAGAAATAGAGGAAAATATATCAAAAGTATTTGAAAGATTTCCTCGTTTAAAGGAAAGAAAAAAACAACTTGCAGGAACCTTAAGTGGAGGAGAACAACAAATGCTAGCTATGGGAAGAGCTTTAATGTCAAAACCCAAACTACTTTTATTGGATGAACCTTCTATGGGATTAGCACCTATATTAGTTAAAGAAATATTTAATATTATTCAGGAGATTAATCAAACAGGAACAACGATCTTATTAGTAGAGCAAAATGCTCATATGGCATTATCCATTGCACATCGTGCCTATGTATTAGAAACAGGAAAAATTGTAATGGAAGGAAAAGCTGAATCTCTATTAGGAAATGAACAAGTAAAAAAAGCTTACTTAGGTTAACAATAAAGAGGCCATTTAGGCCCCTTTATTGTTTTTTATGTATGGATATTATATTGTAATTTTTTTCTTTTAAAACATTTAAAACCTCATCTGTTTCTAAAGTATTTAAGCGCATTACTATTTCTTGTTTTTGATCCGCAGTATTTTGATCAAAGCTACTAATATGGGTAATACTCATTCCATATTCCTTAATAATTCCTAAAATATCTGCTAAAGCTCCTGCTTCATCTTTTACTTCTAAGACAATTCTTGTTCCTGGATCATTGATACCCATGAGTTCAATAAAAGCATCAATAATATCCGTTCGTGTTAAAATGCCTAATAATTTATCATGATCATCAATAACTGGCAAAGCATCCACCATTTTATCACGAAGTAAAGCAGCGGCTTCTTCAATCAGCATATCTGGTTTAACAAAAATAACATCTTTATTCATAATATCTTTTACTTTTGTTTTCGATAATAAATAATTCAATTCATAAATACTCAATGTGGTAGCTTTGGAGGGACTTACTTCTGTTAATAATTTTTCTGTTACCATCCCCACCAATTTTTCATTTTGTATAACAGGCAAATGAGAATAACCTTGTTCTGTCATTAGTTGAAATGCTAGTGAAATTGAAGCCTCTGGAAAAACAGAAATTACATTTCGATTCATACGATCTTTTACATACATTCAACCACCTCCAAAATAATAATACTCTTTTTTATTATATCATACTCTTCAAAAGATGAACATATGGAATCTTAAAATAAGAAATGTAAAATAAATGCCGCAAAATTATCTCGTTCATTTAAAATTCACAAAAAACTTGTTAAAAACCTCTTTGTATTTTAAAGATAGAGAGGTTTTTATTTCTCCCATATACATTTTATCGGAAACAACTTAAATATTGCTTAAACAGTCAAATAACCAAATGTGATATTATATCAAAAGTTATATTTGGTTATTTTCTCATTTTAAAAATTATATTTTAAAAACCTGTAAACATGCGGGGTAGAGGAGTTAACCTAACCAAATATAATTATATATTATCTTTGGTTATGCTCTGTTTTTTTATTTATGCACTTTTTTTATATTATTATATTATGAAAATTGAATATCATTGATTTTTTTCTATAAAATAGAATAAAAAGCTTTATCTTTC
>JAAYNZ010000220.1 GCA_012520595.1 Candidatus Epulonipiscium sp.
ATTGTGGTAGTTGCAGGGTTGGTTGTTAACTTTTTATCTCCTACTCACGGAATGGTGAACTATGTTATTGAAAAAATGGGAGGAGAAAAAATTTATTTTTTAATTAAACCTGAATATTTCAGATCAATCTTTACAGGAATGAATATTTGGAAAGAATCAGGGTTTGGTGCGGTTATTTATATTGCAGCCTTAGCAGGAGTTGACCCTCAATTGTATGAAGCAGCCGTAGTAGATGGAGCCAATAAGTGGAAACAATTGCTTCACGTTACGATTCCAGGTATTCTTCCAACCGTAACAATTATGTTAATTCTTCGTATCGGTAAGATGCTTGAAGTAGGGTATGAAGCAATTTTACTATTGTACCAGCCAGCTACTTATGAGACTGCTGACGTTATTAGTACCTATGTATATCGTGCAGCCATGGAACAAGGAAACTATGCAATGGCAACAGCAGTAGAGTTGTTTAATTCGTTGATTGCGATTCTTTTGGTATACGGAGCCAATAAATTTTCTAAGAAATTTTCCGAAACTTCTTTATGGTAGGTGAAAAAAATGAGTTTACAATTAAAACCCACAAAGGGAGAAAGAGTTTTTTATGCCTGTAATTATGTAATATTAACTTTAGTAGCAGCTAGTACTTTATATCCTTTTATCTATGTTTTAGCATCTTCACTAAGTTCTCCAGATGCAGTTGCAGCGGCAAAAGTTTGGTTATTTCCTATTGATTTTACATTAGAAGCGTATAAAAAGGTTTTTTCCAATCCACAAATCTGGATTGGGTATGCAAACAGTCTTTTTTATACTATTGTAGGGACTTTTGTAAATGTTTTATTAACCATTTTAGGAGCATACCCCTTATCGAAGAAACGATTACGAGGAAAAGGTATTATTTCTTTTATGGTTCTTTTAACTATGTGGTTTAATCCGGGCATGATTCCTACGTATTTAAACTTACGAAACCTAAATTTACTAGATAAAAGAATAACCATTATTATTGCTTTTGGTTGTACAGCTTTTTATGTTGTACTTCTTCGAACTTATTTTCAATCTCTTCCTGAAGCATTGGAAGAATCTGCGAAAATTGATGGAGCTAATGATCTAACCATTTTGACCAAAATTATATTGCCTTTATCCAAACCTGCTTTGGCAACGATTTCTTTATATTATGCTGTTCAACGTTGGAATGGTTACTTCTGGGCAATGTTAATTTTAAAAGATCCTAAAAAAATTCCTTTACAAGTATTACTTAAAAAACTGATCGTTGAAATGAATGTAGGGGAAGAACTGGCAGGAATAGGGGATATGGCTGTCCAGTATTCCCAAGAAACAATCATTTATGCCACTATTATTATTGCAGCATTACCGATGATTATTATTTATCCTTTTATTCAAAAATACTTTGAAAAAGGTTTGATGATTGGTTCGGTAAAAGGTTAAAAATAAAACAAATGATTTTGTTACGTTGTTATTAAGTAAATGAATGATTTACTTAATATAAATTATTTTACATTATTTATTTAAAGGGAGGCTTTATACATGAAAGCAAAAAAATATGTAGCTATTGCACTTGCAATAGGAATGAGTATTTCGACTTTTGCTGGTTGTTCTAAGGACAAAAATACGACAAAACCAGAAGACAAGGGAACAGTGACTCAAGAGGAAACTAAAACAGCAGAAGAAGAAAAATTACCAGGTTCATTAATTAGTAAAGACCCAGTGGAATTATCTTTACACCTTCACATTTATAACAAATTTGTTTACAATGAAGACTGGGTACCTTTTAAAAAGGCAGCAGAATTAACTAATGTTACTTTAAAAGGAACAGCACCTGAATCCGCAACGGATAGTGCACAAGTATTTAATGTAATGATGGCTAGTGGTGATCTTCCAGATATTATTACAGCGGAACGAGAAAACTTTTTCAAATATGGTCCAGAAGGTGCATTTCTTCCATTAAATGATTTAATTGATCAACATGCACCAAACTTTAAAAAATTCTTAGAAGAACGAGACGATGTTCGACGATATTTAACAGCTCCTGATGGAAACATCTATAGTATTAACTTTGTTCCAGATGGTGCAGCAGCTCAAGGATATTTTATTCGTCAAGACTGGTTAGAAAAATTAGGTTTAGAAGAACCTAAGACAGTAGATGAATTATACACTGTTTTAAAAGCTTTCCGAGAAAAAGATCCAAATGGAAATGGTAAAAAGGATGAAATTCCTTTTATTGACCGAGCCAAAGGCCAAAAAACCATTGCATTAGCTACCTTATGGGGAGCTCATACAACCACGGACCGAAATGAATGGTATGTAGAAGATGGCAAAGTAAAATTTGGTCCTATTGATAAATCTTACAAACTAGCCATGGAAAACTTAGGAAAATGGTATGCAGAAGGATTAATTGACCCTGAAGCTTTCACAAGAGGCTCAAAAGCAAGAGATATTTTATTAGGTGATAACGTAGGTGGATTTGCTCATGACTGGTTTGGTACAACAGCTGGTTATAATGATGCATTTAAAGATAAGATTGAAGGCTTTAGTTTTAAGCCCATTGCTCCACCTGCTGATGCAAATGGAAAGGTATGGGAATATTCTTCTAGACCTGCAGTAAATCCTACTGGTTGGGGAATTTCAAAAGATAATAAAGATCCTGTAACCACCATTAAATATTTAGATTTCTGGTGGAGTGAAGAAGGAAGACGTTTAATGAACTTTGGTGTTGAAGGCGAACATTATGATTTAGTTGATGGAAAGCCTGTTTTTAAAGATAGTATTTTAAAAGGTGATAAACCTGTAACCCAAATCTTACAAGATCAAGGAATTCAAATGCAAATTGGTTTTCATCAAGATTTTGCTTATGAAGAACAATGGTTAAACCCTATTGCACGTGACGGAATGAATATGTATATTGAAAATAATTACATTGAAAAACCATTCCCCACATTATCTTTTACAGCAGAAGAACAAAAAGTAATTGATGAAAAAACTCCTTCTATCTATACCCACGTAACAGAAACAACTCAAAAATGGATCTTAGGAGCAGAAGATGTAAATAAAACTTGGGATAGTTATATAAAAGCACTCGATAATATGGGAATGAAAGAAATTCTTGATATTTATCAAGCTGCTTATGATCGTTATATGAGCAATTAGTGAATGAAAAAGAAAACGTTTATATGCTAAATTTTAGTGTATAAACGTTTTCTACTATAAGCATGAAGGTCCGGTAAAGAAAGAGGTAATAGTATGAAAAAAAGACCCAATATACTTTTTTTAATGGATGACCAACATCGTCCTGATCTTTTTGGTTATGAAGGAAATCCAGTAATACGGACACCTAACTTGGATTTTTTAGCCCAAACAGGGGTTGTTTTTAAAAATGCTTATACCCCACATCCACAATGTATTCCAGCTCGTCAAGCCATGATGGCAGGACAGTTGCCTAAAACTTGCCAATGTGAAAAATTTGGAGATGATTTACTCCCAGGGTATGAAACTTTTTCAAGATTTTTTTCACGATATGCCTATGCAACAGTGGCTTGTGGGAAATTACATCATACTGGGTTGGATCAAATGCAAGGCTGGAACCATCGTATAGGAAGTGAAATGCACATTACAGAACAGCACCTTCCAAGTAAGCAAGAAGAAGAATTTAAACGATATGTTCGCCCCAAGTCAGAAACAAGGTGGCCTATAGCGAAAGAGATAAAGCGTTCAGGTATTGGAAAAGCCCGTCAAGTAAAAGAAGATGAATATACCATTCAAGGAGCTTTAAACTTTATTGAAGAGTATTTTAATAGTCCTTACTATGACAAAGAAAGAGGACAACAACCTTTATTATTAAAAGTCAGCTTGACTCAGCCTCATTATCCCTATACGGCAGAGGAAGACAAGTTTAACTATTATTTAAATCGAGTTCCCCTTTATTTGAATCAACAAGTAAGTTCTCATCCTTATTTATCTGAAAAAGAAATAAAACCAGGTATCGATGTTTCCGAAAGAGAGATTCGAAGATGCGTAGCTGCTTATTATTCGATGATAGAAACCGTAGATGAACATTTTGGACGGATATTAAAGGCGTTAGAGTATGTAGGTCAAGACTTAGATGATTGGATTATTATTTATACTTGCGATCATGGAGAAATGCTTGGCGAGCATGGAGTGTGGATGAAACAAAAGTTTTATGAAGCCAGTGCAAGAGTTCCTCTCATCATTCGATGGCCAAGGGAATTTCAAGGTGGTAGGACTCGGTATGAAAATGTAAATCTTTGTGACTTATTTGCTACTTTATGTGAATTAGCTGAACTTCCGATTCCAAAAGGGTTAGATAGCAGAAGTCTTGTTCCTTTGTTAAAAAACCAAGGCTGGTCATGGGAAAATGAAACCATATCCCAGTATCATGGAAAACATATTATGATTAAATGGGATGCTTTAAAGTACCAATATTATGGTGAAGATTTACCAGAAGTTCTTTTTGATTTAGAAAGAGATCCCAGTGAATGTATAGATTATATTCATGACCCAGCTTATAAACAAATTCTTAAAAAATTTCGAGCAAGAAGAGATGCATTAGGATTTGGACCCCATGCAGATCCTAACTATAAAAATGCAGGATATTTAAAATAGAACGGAGGAAATCCAGTGACATTGGATCAAATATTACAAGAACCCTTAACAGCAGAAGAATTTTATGAAAGAGTAAAAAGGCGTTATAAAGAAATTGAAAAAAGAAGAGGTATTTCTATTGAAGAAAAGGGGCAACAGATAGCTAAATTTTTTCCGGAAATCAAAGACTATTTATTAGACTATGCCGAATATGGGTTAGAGGGAAAAGTAAAGCTACCAGGTACAGGAGGAGAATTTGCACCCATTGGTAATCCACCACAATGGACGGTCAATCGATACAATACCAATGAGTATATTTGGCAATTAAATCGAATGAATCCATGGGTTACTTTATTAGCTGCTTATACACTTACAAAAGATGAAAAGTACGCCAATAAAGTCATAGAAGAGCTATACAACTGGATTGAAACGATGCCACGTCCCCAGTTGATTAAAGGAGATTTGGATGCAGCCTATGAAAATTTTAATAGTGTCAATGGTTGGCGAAGTCTAGAGGTAGGAATTCGTCTTCATAAAAGTTGGCCTAAAATCATCGAACATTTGATGGATACTGATTTAATGACTCCTGAATTATTAGAAACCTTTGCTCTATCTATTTATGAACAAGCAGAAGTTTTAGCAGAAGTTTGTCCCATGTTTTTTCCAAAGGCGGACCATAATCATTATATAATGGAGAATTTAGGATTGCTATGGGCTTCTTGTTATTTTCCTGAATTTAAAAATGCAGACAAATGGAAGAAACAAGCCATAGCTGAACTAGAACGTTGCATGGAAGTTCAAATGACGGATGATGGTGCCCATATCGAGGGATGTCCTATGTATCACAATGGTTGTGTTCGATGGTTTACATTAGCTCTTTTAATTCTTCGAGATTTTGGTATGGATTTTTCCGATTCCTACAAACGTCGTTTGGAAAAAAGTTTAGAATACTCCATTTATTCTTTCCGTCCTACAGGTAAATTAGTACCATGGGGAGATTCAAGAGCGAATCAAGGAGCTTTGATGGGTGGATTTTATGGTTATTTGGCTTTTGATCGTAGGGATTGTTTATCCATTTTAACTGATTTTACAGACCGGGATGCTTTATTACGCGTAATTAAAAGTCATATTTGGTTTTGTAATGATATTGAAAAATTAGTCAAAGATTTAGAAGAGACATCGGTACAATGTAATATGTCTCCCTTATCTTGGCAAAAAACAACAAAACAAGTGGCCATGCGAACCAATTGGTCAAAAGAAGCGTTAAGTGTTTTTTTTGCTTGTTATACCCCCATGCATACGGCACACACCCATATGGATCCAATGGGATTTGATTTTACTGCTTTAGGAAAAACAGTACTGGTTGATCCTGGTTACTATACCTATCAGGATACAGAAGAACGACGAATGTTTAAATCTCCCCAATGGCATAATACGTTGACGATAAATCATAAAGATCCTTTTGAGTATCGTTCATCCTTCCAATATGGACCACAAAAAGAGGGAGGAATTTTATGGGCAGGACAAAAGGAAAATCATCTCTTTGCAATAGCCGAACATCATAATTATGAACCGGCCATTCATCGTAGATTAATAGGAATTGTGGATCAACGTATCCTAGTTGTCCTTGATTTCATTGATCATATAAAAGAACAAGATACAGTACAGATTTATTACCACATCGATTCGGTAAATGTATTTATGGACGAAGCCCAAAGGTATACATGTACTAAAAAGGAAGAAGTAAACATAGGTATTTATGCTACAGAGCCTTTACATGGCCAATTGTTACCAGGAAAAGTATCCGAAGATACGGATTGTGCACGGGATTCCATTCGTCTTTGCCTCCAAGATCAAAATCAATGGGAACAATCCCAACGTGCTTATGCAACAGTAATTGTTCCTTACAAAGGCGATGAACAAATAAGGATAAAAGAGTTATCCATTGAACAAAAAAACAACCAAATCCTATGTAGTTTTACTTTAGATAAAACCTATACTCTTCAATGGGATGGGGGTAAAGAGGTAACAATACAGGAAGCATAGAAATTTACTTGGCTTGATGATTTAAGCCATAATGATCATAGATACAAAAAGGAAGTGATACCATTGTCAAAGTTCAATACACCTTATGGTACTTTTCAAGTAGATGTACCTAAAAAGATCCCAGTGGATGGAGAAATCCATTGGACCATGGTGTATACAGTAGGGGAAAAGGGGATGAAACAAGGGGGCGGCATTAAGATCCTTTTTCCGGCTTACCAACATCAACGTTCCCAAGAGTATGTCCAAGTGTACGATTATTGGAAACCTCATTTTTTATATGCGTACTGTGAAGAAGAAACCCTTCCCCTTCGGACAGAAGTAGAAAAAATACCTTCCCAATTCAGTCATATTCAACGATGGCCTGATAGTGATCGTGTAGGAATCATTCTGGCAGAAGCAGACCTACCTCCAGGAACCAAGATTTGGATTCATTATGGAGGCATTGATCGGGCTTGGATGAAAGGACAAGTCCCTCCCACTCGAGTCGGACATCGCGCCCATAAAAGAGAAGGAACCTTTTTACAATACCAATGGTTTATCGATGCAGAAGGAACAAAAGAATACGATCCCATCCAAGTATTTCCTTCCATTGAAATAGTACCGGATCGTCCTCGATATCTTACTTTAATCGCCCCTACCTTTCTCGTTCCTGGAGAAAAAGTGTCCCTTCACTATTTGATGAAAGATCGTTTTTACAACCCGATTTTTGAAGAAGTTCCTACGTTCTTTCAAGTGATCATCCGCAACCTAAAAACAGGTCAAGTGATACCAGTAGAACAGGATGAAAAAGGAATTTATTGGATTCAAGTACAAGAAGAAGGAGTTTACGAACTGGATGCAGAAGGGACGGAAGAAGTACAAGTAGAAAAAGCCGTATTTTTCTGCCAACCCTCCGATTACCGAATTTACTGGGGAGATTTGCATTGCCATTCCAGTTTAACTCCTAACATTCGAGACAACAATGGAGGAGCCAGTCCACAGGATGCTTATACCTATGCAAAAGAAGTCTCTTGTCTTGACTTTATGGGACTTTCCGAACAAACCTTTACCTTTAATGAAGAGGCGGATTTAAATATCACCCAACAAACCTGGGAAACCATGGGACGGTTATCCGATGAACAAAACAATCCAGGTACCTTTGTAACCTTTCCCGGATTTGAATTTCATAGTAAGCGGGGAGATACGGTTGTTTTATTTGGGAAATCCCTAAAGGAATTTCCTTATCCTGACGAAACGGTACAAGACTTACCCGATGTATGGAGGTATTATGGAGAGGCCCAATACCTAACCATTCCTCATTTGCACCGTTACTGTGGTGGAAGAAAAATGAAAGATCAACAAGAAATGCAGCACAGTGGATTTAAGCTCGACAATTGGAAAGAGGGGAATCCCCACCAAGAAGTTCTTTGTGAAATCTTCTCCAGCCAATGGGGACGTTTTGAAAGCAATCAACACCCTATGTTATTAAAGGCCAAATCCAATATTCCTCACAATACCTATACGGATTTTTTAAACCTTGGAAAACCTTGGGGAATCACAGCCGGCAGTGATGACCATGATGCCATTCCTGGTCATGGTGGAGTAACAGCTGTCTATGCCAAAGAACAAACGCGGGAAGGTATTTTTACAGGATTGAAAGAAAGAAGAACCTATGGGTCTACCCATCCACGAATGGGTATTCAATTTTATGTAGATGGACATTTCATGGGAGAAGAAGTTGGGGTGGATACGGAAGTACCAAAGGAACTCCGAAACATCCATGGACAAGTTGTTTGTCCTACAAGGATTCAATGGGTGGAAATCATAAAAAATGGAAAAGTGGTTTATCGTGTGAAAGGTGACCATTCTTGGATGGAAGTTTCTTATGAAGATGGCGCCCCCCTAACAGAGCCTACTTACTATTACCTTCGTGTTAAGCAAGTGGATGGGCATATTGGATGGTCCAGCCCTGTATGGTTTATACCGAAAGAATAAGAAGCAAAGGAGTAAAAAAATGAATATGGATCAAGTAAAACAGTTTATCTTTGATAAAACAAGAAAAAACGGACAGATTTTTCAAGATCAATTACCTACTTCAACAAAAGAGGGAGAATATCAATTTGATGAATGGGGAACATGGGTAGGTAGTTTTTGGACAGGTTTAAATTTCTTGTGTTATGAAATGAGTCAAGATGAATCTTATTTAGAAGTAGCTCGAAAATCTCGTCATCGCTTTAAGCGAAGATTGTATGAACGTCCTGAAACATTAGATCATGATATTGGATTTTTATACAGCCTTTCCTGTGTGGCAGATTATAAACTTACAGGAAATGAAGAAGCAAAAAAAATTGCTTTAGATGCAGCCAAAGTATTAAAAGAACGTTTTCGCGAAAAAGGTCAGTACATTCAAGCTTGGAATGTATGGAATCCAGGAGATCCATATAGTGAAGGAAATAGGGGACGAATGATAGTTGATTGTATGTATAATCTTCCTATTTTATTTTGGGCAGCAGAGCAAACAGGAGATCAAAGTTATTATAAGGTAGCGGTAGCTCATGCAGATACGACAGCTAAATATTTAGTTCGAGAGGATTATACGGCTTATCATACCTTTGTATTTGATCCTGTTACAGGGGAACCTAAATATGGTGAAACCCATCAAGGATACGGGGATGACTCTTGTTGGGCAAGAGGGCAAGCTTGGTTAATTGGAGGGTTTGCTCATGCGTATAAGTATACTAAGGAAGAAAAGTACTTAGAAATTGCAAAAAAAGTAGCCGATGTGTTTTTAGCTAGATTAGAAGAAGACTTTATTCCTATGTGGGATTTTACTTTACCAAATAAAGAAGGAGAACCACGAGATGCTTCTGCTGCTTCCATTGCAGCAGCTAGTTTATTAGAACTAAGCCAGCATTTAGCAGGAGAAGAAAAACAACATTACCAACAATGGTCTTACAAAATATTAGAAAGTTTATATGAAAACTACAGTACCAAAGATGAACCGAATAACCAAGGACTCATTCTTCATGCTTGTGGTCATCGACCTGCTGGTAAAGATTTGGATTGTTCTCTTATTTATGGAGACTACTATTTTGCAGAAGGAATTGCTCGATTACTAGATGCAACAAAAACTTATTGGTAATTTAACAAAATAAAAATAAAAAGGATTTCTATCATGAAATCCTTTTTATTTTATATTGTAGTTGTCTATTAAATCAAAATGTGATAATCTATTGATAGAATTGGGTAAATTATTTTTTTGGAGAATTTAGGACTGTTTTAGGACTAAGTATTAATTGCAATTTTAAATTGGTTGGGAAGGGAGAGGAAAAAGATGTATGATGTCATTGTAGTAGGTGGAGGGATTTCTGGATCCATGGCTGCCATTGCATCCAGTCGAGCAGGAGCAAAGACACTGCTAATAGAGCGCTATGGCTTTTTAGGAGGAATGTTAACAGCGGCAGGTGTTGGACCGATGATGACATTTCATGTAGGACAAAAACAAGTTATCCAAGGCATCCCAGGAGAACTGATTGATCGTTTACAGGCAAAAGGGAAATCACCAGGTCATGTGGTAGATACCATTGGATATACGTATACCGTTACTCCTTTTGATGCAGAAGGGCTGAAGTATGAATTAGAAAGCATGTTATTAGAAAGTGGAGGAGAGTTACTCTATCATACTCATTTAGTTGATGTAAAGGTAGAAGAAGGTAGAATTCAAGAAATCCTGGTTTTAAATAGAGGCGGACTACAAAACCTTAGGGCAAAAGTATTTATTGATGCAACGGGTAATGCAGATCTTTCTACTTTGGCAGGTGTTCCTTGTGTAAAAGGTAGACCGGAAGACGGGGCTATGCAGCCTATGACCATGAACATGAAAATGACCCATGTGGATATTGAGGCAATTCGAAGGTATATTAAAGAATGTCCTGAAGAATTTCCTTATTTAGAAGGAAACACAGATATTATTGATGAATCTTCTGTACTATCTGTAAGTGGCTTTGCTAAAACTTTGGAAAAGGGTTTAGAAACAGGTGAACTTACTTTTAAAATTGAGGGAATTTTATTCTTTGAGACCAATAATCCAGGAGAAGTGATTGTTAATACGACTCGTATGTATGGATATGATCCAACAGATCCTTGGAGTTTTTCAAAAGCAGAAATTGAGGGTCGAAGACAAGCCATGGAACTAGAAAAATTTTTTAGAAAACGAGTAAAAGGATTTGAAAATGCAGTTTTGGTTTATACAGGTCCTGAGGTGGGTGTTCGTAGTTCACGTCAAATTCAAGGTGAATATGTTTTAACCATTGAAGATATTACAAAATCTAAAAAATTTGCAGATGTGATTGCACATGGAGGGTATCCGGTAGATATTCATAGTCCAGATGGGGAAGAAGAAGTGATTACAGAAACCATGCATTTATCTAAAAATGCTATGTATAGTGTACCGTATCATTCGTTAGTAAATTCTCATGTTACCAATATAATTACAGTAGGAAGATGCATATCAGCAACTTTTGAAGCCCAAGGAGCCATTCGTGTTACTCCCATGGCAGGAGCCATTGGTCATGCAGGAGGAGTAGCAGCGGCCTTAGCTGCAAAACAGGAGGGGAATGTTCTACGTATTTCGATTCCTACCCTACAACAGATCTTAAAAGAACAAGGAGCTTATTTAGAAGTCGAATAGAGAGGAGTTTTTATATGTTAGAACAGATTCAAAACATTCGTCAACAGTATGCTAGGATCAAACAAGATCCTTCGCTTGCCGCCCAAAGAAAGATACCAGGGAATACGTATTTTTTGGATCAAAATCAAATCCTTAGCATTCCACGGGATGATGGGGATAGCCGTTATCCCTACGGACAAGATGGTTTTAATTTTTGGGCTCATACTTCCGGGTATATGCATAGCAATGAAGGATTGTTTTCAATCTTCTTTAGAGCACAAGAAGGGCAAGAACCTAAAATTGCTTTTTTTGCAGGATGCAAAACAGGAGAAGGAAATTACAAGCGTCTTTCACTATTATCAGTCCCAGTGATAGATGATGGAATGGTAGCGGAACGTTATACTGTTTTTACTTCAGAAGCAGTCTATTATATTACGGAAACAGAAGAATTTTTATTTGTGTTACGAGTATTTGTCAATAAAAAAAAGGAAATTTTATTTACCCTGTATACAGAAAATAAAAGAGCAGAACATCAAGAATTGTTTTTGTCGTCCTACTTTAATCCCTTTTTACGTCATAGTATTGCTGAAGATGCAGAAAATCGTTGGTTTAGAGAAGTGCGGGCCCTACCTCAAGGTTTTGTTATAAAAGTTAATGAGGATGTGGATCGTACTACGTCCATTTCCAACTATGGAATTTTTACGCGTAATGTATCTTTGTCCCAAGAAAGTCAGCTTATAGGTTATGAACAAACAACTTCTAGGTATGAATATGTGGGGGGAAGTCGAAGTAGCCTTCATACGCCACTTTCTTTAAAGAAAGGTTCTTTTGAGAAGGGACAATTGGTTTGTAGTTTTGATGAAATTGGAGTAGCGGGAGATCTTACACATTTTAACCTAGCTTCTAGGGGATCTGTACGAATCGATATTCGTATGAACTATTGTTTTGAGGAGAAGGAAAAAGAAAGATTGCTTCATGAACCTTTGCTTCCAGAACAAATAGAATTTCAACTGGAACAAGTAGCAAAACTAGAAAAACAAAAGCAAGGGAATATGCAATTACGAGTCGAAAAAGGCATGGATCCAATACTAAAAGAAGATGTATTTAATGCTTTTTTCGAACAGCTTAAAAAACAAGTAGAGTTTTGTTCTTTAATCAAAGGTTATATCCAATTAGCTCCCTTGTCTTTAATTGGAATTCGTGATGTATTTCAAGCGTTGGAAGGATTCATTTTTTGGCAACCACAAATGGCTCGGACAAAGATGTTAGAAGGGTTAAACTATATTTTTCCAGATGGTCGGTGTCCTAGACAGTATTCACTACCCACTCATAGTAAGGCCGTTCCTGTCATGGATCTTCGCCCCTTTATTGATCAAGGGGTTTGGGTTATTTCTACCATCGTTACTTATTTACGTCTTACCCATGATTTTGAGTTTCTAGATGAAAAATGTGGATACTATGAGATTGTAAATGAAAAAAGTCGTTTGGTTAAAAAAAGTGAGTTAGAAGATACAGTCCTTGAACATATGTTGAAGATAATGGATTATTTGTTACAACACAGGGATCATGAACATACGGGATGTTTACGAGCCATGTATGGAGATTGGAATGATGCCTTAGATGGTTTAGGAGTGAGTCAAGATCCGAGGAAAGAATATGGTACTGGAGTTTCTGTTATGGCTACCCAGCAGTTGTATCAAAATCTTCATGAAATGGTGGATTTACTCCATTATTTAGATAAAGAAAAATATGAAGGAATAATTCAAGAATATAAAGAAGCAGCCCATTCCATTCGAGAGGGACTGGAAGAATATGCTGTTATTGAAAATGAAAAGGGAGAAAAACGTATTGTTCACGGTTGGGGCGATCAATACTCCTATTTTGTAGGAAGTTTTAAAGATCCTGATGGAAAAGATCGACAAGGATTAACATCCAATGCTTTTTGGGTATTGTCAGGTTTATATGATAAAAGGCAGGAGTTAGAAAATGTTATTATTGATAGTTTTAAACGACTCGATTCAAAGTATGGATTAAAAACGTTTGAACCTGCTTTTGATGAGAAGGCCAAAGGGGTTGGACGCATTCCTAAGTTACCTGCAGGAACAGCAGAGAATGGCGCGACCTATATTCATGCCAGTATGTTTGGAATCATGGCTCTTTTTAAAATGGGATATTCAAAAGAGGCTTGGGAGCAACTGAAAAAATCCTTACCTTTTACCCACGAATTTATTTCTTGTTCTCCTTTTGTAATGCCTAATTCTTATTCTTATAACCCTGAAAAAAATTTAGACGGGGATTCGATGAATGATTGGCAGACAGGAAGTTCTAACGTATTGTTAAAAACGTTGATTCGTTTTGTGTTTGGAGTCGAACCCACATTTACAGGTCTTTGGATTCAACCAGCACAATATCAACCGTTCCTGTCTTTTGATTTTACCTTACCTATCCGAGATTGTTTGGTTACCATCCAGTATCGGAATGAAAAAAATTCAAAACGCAAATTTTATGTTAATAAAATAGAAACGGAAGGCCAATGGGATTCAGTAATGAAAATAAATAAGCTTTGGGTTTCTAATGAAATGTTAAAATTAGATCAATTAAAAATAGAAATCGTTGATTAATGAAAGAAAGAGGAATCTTTGTTTTGTATTTAAAACGAAGATTCCTTTTTTAAAGATTCCACCATTTTATAAGGAATTTGAAGATTGCCTTTACCTACACCAATATCAATATCTGGCTTATTGGTACCATGAAAATCACTTCCCCCTGTCATTAGTAAACCATAATGGTGAGCTAAGTGCCGCAAGGTTTTTTCTTGGTGTAGGGTATGGGTAGAATGCATGACTTCGATTCCCCTTAATCCTTCTTGTTTTAGCTGTTTAAGAACAGCACTTAGTTCTTGATCTGAAAAGGAATATAAGAAAGGGTGAGCTAAAACAGGAATCCCTTTTCCCTCTTTAATCATGGATATACATTCTTTTGGAGTGGGAAGTTGACGTCTTACATAACCAGGACAATCAGCACCAATATATTTTTGAAAGGCTTCAGAAATACTTTTTACATATCCATTTTGCAAAAACCATTTTCCATAATGGGCTCTTGTAATTACATTGCCCTTAGAAAGATTTTTTAGGTCTTTTAGAGTAATAGGAAAACCTAATTGATTTAGCTTTACAATCATTTTTTCATTTCGATGTTCTCGAGCCTTTTTCCAATGATCCAATTGATGTAGAAAAGCAGAGTCATGAAGATCAACATAGTACCCTAAAATATGGAGCTCTACATCCTTATATTCTGCTGCCAATTCAATGCCAGGGATCACTTCGATGGAAAATGTTTTTCCGGCCATGAAGGCTTCTTCTAAACCATCAATTGTATCATGATCTGTAAGGGCAAGGGCCCTTAAGCCTTTTTCTTTTGCGTAGTGAACCACTTGTTTTGGGGTCATGGTTCCATCAGAGACTGTAGAATGCACATGTAAATCAACTATATTCATAATGCAACATCCTTTACATGATTTTACGAACAATACCTAAAGCAGCTTTTATTGTATCATAGGGGTTTTAAGATGCCAACTCTTTTACATCAATAATATTTTCAAGATAGGTTCATAAATGAAGGGTTCCTCTCGTAAAATAGTAGTAAAATAGAATTTAATATTTGATTAAAGGGGGATTCGAATGGCGCGGGAATACAAAACAAAATCAGCACCTATCAAGACAACTTCCAATTTAGGAGCGATGTTAAAGGGGATTGTATGGAGTTACGTATGGACAGCGGTTATTTTTATGATTGCAGCTTTGTTGTTTACATATACCTCTTTTGATATGAAAAATATTCCAGTTATTACCGTTATAACAACCCTTACTTCAGTCTTTATTGCAGGTTTTATTACGGCTCGTGCTGCTTCTTCTAAAGGTTGGATTTGGGGGATGATAGCTGGGGGAATATATGCTCTTATTCTTTGTTTTATCAATATTTTTACCAAGAGACCTTTAGTTTTTAATCGACAAATGTGGACTTTATGGTTGATGGCATTAGGCGGAGGAGCATTAGGAGGAATGTTAGGAATTAATGCAAAAAGATAAAAGAAGAGGAGAAGAAGGATTTTTACTTTTCATTATTGTCAAGATATGATATAATAAATCAGATTCGAAGGTACATAAGGATATAAAGGAGGAAATGAAATGAAGCATATTAAAACCTTAAATACAGCTACATTGAAAAAAAGCTTACGCAAAGGCGGATGTGGAGAATGTCAAACATCTTGTCAATCGGCTTGCAAGACATCTTGCACAGTAGCAAATCAATCTTGTGAAAACAACAATCGATAAGCAGTGACTTTTAGTCACTGCTTTTCTAAGAAAAGATTCTAAGGGATATGGGAAAGGAAGATGAATTTTGATTCATCAATTTAGATGCAATAATGTTAATATTGTATTAGATGTATATAGTGGAGCTGTTCATGTTGTGGATGATGTGGTATATGATCTAATACAGGTATTTGATAAAAAAGAAAAAGAACAAATCATCGAACAATTTAAGCAAAAGTATGATGAAAAAGATATTATACAAGCATTAGAAGAGATACAAGCGTTAAAAGAGGAAGAACTTTTATTTACAGAAGATCCTTATGAAGCCTTTTTACCTGACTTTGAGAAACGAAATCCAGTTGTAAAAGCCTTATGCCTTCATGTAGCCCATGATTGTAATCTGCAATGTAAATATTGCTTTGCAGGGGAAGGGGAATATCATGGAGAGCGTTCTTTAATGAGTTTTGAAGTAGGGAAAAAAGCCATTGATTTTTTAATTGCCCATTCGGGGAGTCGAAGGAATTTAGAAGTTGACTTTTTTGGTGGAGAGCCATTGATGAACTTTGACGTAGTTAAACAGGTTATTGAGTATGCTAGAAGCATTGAAAAAGAACATGAAAAGAATTTTCGCTTTACCATTACAACCAATGGAGTTTTATTAGACGAAGAAAAGCAAAAATATATTAATGAGAATATGTACAATGTGGTTTTAAGTTTGGATGGTAGAAAAGAAGTCAATGATCGAGTTCGATATACAGTAAATAAAAAAGGTTCTTATGATATTATTGTTCCTAAATTTCAAGCTTTAGCAGAGAGTCGAAATCAGGAACAATATTATGTTCGAGGGACTTTTACAAGATATAATTTAGATTTTGCCAAAGATGTTTTACACCTAGCTGATTTAGGATTCAAGCAAGTTTCCATAGAACCGGTGGTGGCTCCTAAAGAGGCAGAATACGCTTTGCAAAAAGAAGATTTGCCGATTTTATTTGAACAATACGAAGAACTGGCAAAAGCATTAATCAAACGGAAAAAAGAAGGACAAGGATTCAACTTTTTTCATTTTATGATTGATCTATCCCAAGGACCTTGTGTGGCAAAGCGTTTGGCAGGATGTGGTTCAGGTTCTGAGTATTTAGCTGTCACTCCAGAAGGAGATTTATATCCTTGTCATCAATTTGTAGGAATTCCTGAGTTTTTAATGGGGAATGTAGAAGAAGGTATTACAAATTCAAGCAAACAAAAGGAATTTCAACACTGTAATGTATATGCAAAAAAAGATTGTAGAAACTGTTGGGCAAAGTTTTATTGTAGCGGTGGGTGTGCGGCCAATGCCTATCAATTTCATGGAAATATTCTTGATACTTATGAAATTGGTTGTGAGTTAGAGAAAAAACGAGTGGAATGTGCCATTATGATTCAAGCAAAATTACTAGAAGAAGGATTTTCTAATTGACGAATCCATAGGAAACATCTATAATAAAACTTGTATATTTTATTCAAAGGTTTCATTATTTGGTTCTTATTTTACAGTTAACAAGGGAGGAAGTAAACAAATGAAAACGAGGAGTGCATTGATTTTAGCTTTGGTTCTTGTCATCATTGCGGCCACTGGAACCGTTTCATATATGGGAATCGGAAAGGACCACTTATTAGGAGTAGAGCATATTCATTTGGGATTGGATTTAGCAGGTGGAGTGAGTATTCTATACGAAGCAGATGCAGAAAACCCTACACAACAAGAAATGGATACAGCAGTAGCTTTGATTCGTCAACGATTAGATGCTAAAAACTATACAGAAGCAGAAGCGAAACAAGAAGGATCAAAACGAATTCGCGTAGAAATTCCGGGTGTAGAGGACCCCAATAAAGCCGTAGAAGACATTGGTCAAACGGCTCAATTAAAATTTGTAGATCCAGAAGGAAATATTATTTTAACTGGATCCCAAGTAAAAGATGCTACAAGGCAAATAGGACAGTTAAGTCCTAATGGACCAGCAGAGGCTTATGTGCAATTAGAATTAACACCAGAAGGTAAAAAAGCTTTTGCAGAAGCAACAGAAAAGTTTCTAAAACAACCCATAGCCATTCAATTAGATGAAACGATTATTAGCGCACCTGTTGTCCAAAGTGTAATTACAGATGGAATTGCAACGATTACAGGCGGATTTGATGCGAAAGGGGCAGAAGAGCTAGCTTCTTTAATCCGTGCTGGAGCCCTACCTTTTAACTTGATTCCCCTTCAATCCAATGGGGTTGGAGCCCAATTAGGAGCAGATGCTCTTCAAGCTAGTTTGTTGGCAGGAGCCATTGGACTAGGTCTTGTACTACTCTTCATGATTTTTGGCTATAAAATCCCTGGATTAGCTGCGGATTTGGCTTTATTATTTTATGTTGGTTTATTACTCATTTTACTCAGTGTTTTTGAAGTAACTCTTACATTACCAGGAATAGCAGGGATTATTTTGTCCATTGGGATGGCGGTAGATGCCAATATCATTATTTTTGCTAGAATTAAAGAAGAATTACAGGCGGGTAAAACCTTACGAGCTGCTGTAGATTCAGGTTTTAAAAAAGCATTATCTGCGATTTTAGATGGGAATATTACGACTCTTCTTGCAGCAGTTATTCTTTGGTATTTAGGAACAGGACCTATTAAAGGTTTTGCTCAAACTCTCGTTCTAGGGATTGTTGTCTCTATGTTTACGGCATTGGTAGTCACTCAAATTATTGTTAAACAGTTTGTAAAGATAGGTATTAAAAATCCCAAATTGTATGGTGCAAAATAAGGAGGCTTGAGCAATGAAAATTGTAGAAAAAAGAAAAGTATGGTTTACCGCATCGCTGGTGATTATTTTGTTAGGTTTTATTTCAATGTTTGTTTTTTCTGCTAAGGAAGGACGAGCGTTAAATTATGACTTAGAATTTAGTGGAGGAAGTATGCTCCATGTAAATATAGGACAACCTTTTGAAAATAAGGATATTGCCGCTATTGTAAAACAAGTCACTGGCAATCCTAGCCCACAAATTCAAAAGGTGGTTGGTAAAGATGAAGTTATTATTAAAACTTTAGAAATGGATACAGCAACTCGTGATGAATTGTTTAAGGCATTACAAGAAAAATACAATTTAAAAGATGGTAAAGAGGGAGACTTTTTAAATTTCTCAAATATTAGTCCTACGGTTAGTGGAGAAATGAAGGTTAAAGCTTTTCAAGCCGTTGGTTTATCAGCTTTAGCTATGCTTATTTATATTTCTCTTCGATTTAAAGATTATCGATTGGGTGTAAGTGCAGTAATTGCGTTACTTCATGATGTTTTAATAATGCTTGCCGTATATGCATTATTTAGAGTTCCAGTGAATAATTCTTTTATTGCAGCTATGTTAACTATTGTAGGGTATTCGATTAATGATACCATTGTTGTCTTTGACCGAATCCGTGAAAACCAGCCTAAGATGAGAAAAAGTAGTTTAGATGAGTTGATTAATCGAAGTGTGACACAAACGATGATTCGTTCTATCAACACCTCTCTTACCACTTTTGTAATGGTAGCCATATTATATTTCTTAGGTGTATCTTCTATTAAAGAATTTGCTCTTCCTCTAATGGTAGGAATCTTAAGTGGTACTTATTCATCCATCTTTATTGCCAGTCCTTTGTGGTATGTGCTTAAAAAACGAGAAGAAAAGAAAAAAGTAGCAAAGGCATAGGTAAAATATGATTTTTTAGCCCTTCGTCCTATAATTGATATAGGGTGAAGGTTTTTTACTTGGAGAGGAGTATTTTTTTGAAACGATGGTATATAAGAAATAGAAAAGTTAATTATCAGCAGATGGCAGAACAATTTCAGATTAGCCAAGTCGTCAGTCGGCTATTGATTAATCGAGGAATTAATAACAAACATCTTATCGAAAGCTTTATAAACCCTGTCATGGATAAGATGCATCCCCCAACAAAGATGAAAGATATAGAGGCAGCGGTCTACATGATTAAGGATAAAATCAGGGAAAAAAAGAAGATACGAATTGTTGGGGATTATGATGTAGATGGAGTTATCAGTACTTATATTCTGTACCAATCTCTTATAAAATGCGGAGCATATGTGGATTATGCAATTCCTCATCGCATGAAAGATGGATATGGAATTAATAAAGATATTATACACCAATCCAAACAAGATGGAGTCGATACAATCATTACTTGTGATAATGGTATTTCAGCTATTGAACCCATACAGTATGCGAAAGAATTAGGGCTTACGGTTATTGTTACAGACCATCATGACATTCCTTTTGTAGAAGAGGAAGAAGGAAAGAGACAGTTTATACGATCAGCAGCGGATGCGATTATCAATCCAAAACAGAAAGAATGTACTTATCCATTTAAGCAGCTTTGCGGTGCAGGAGTTGTTTTTAAATTGATTCAATATCTTTATCAATCCATGGGAATCAAGGAAGAAGAGGCTTATCCCTTGCTTGAATTTGTTGGAATTGCTACTGTTTGTGATGTGGTGGACCTTATTGATGAAAATCGGATTTTTGTTAAACAAGGCCTTGCCATGATGAATCAGACAGAAAACAAAGGACTTCGTGCACTAATTAAAGAAACAGGATTAGAAGATAAAGTCATTTCTACTTATCACCTAGGCTTTATTATTGGTCCTTGTATTAATGCATCAGGTCGCTTAGATAGTGCAAGAAAAGGCGTTGAGTTGTTACTAAGTGAGACAAAAGAAAAGGCACAGGAATTAGCAAAAGAACTCTATGAGTTAAATCAAGAACGAAAAGAAATGACCCAAGAGGGTGTAGAAAAAGCCATTGAGAAAATAGAAAAAACAGAAATAAAAAAAGACAAGGTTTTTGTTATTTATCTCTCAGAACTTCATGAAAGCTTAGCGGGTATTGTAGCTGGAAGAATTAAAGAAATTTATCATGTGCCAACCATTGTATTAACAGATTCAGAAGAGGGAATAAAAGGTTCAGGTAGGTCCATTGACGGTTATAATATGTTTGAAGAATTATTAAAATGCAAACATTTATTAAGCAAATTTGGCGGACATCCTATGGCAGCAGGATTATCTTTACAAGTTGAAAATATGGAACCATTAAGACAAACATTAAATAAGCTAACAGAATTAACAGAAGAAGATCGAATACCTAAAATAACCTTGGATATGCAATTGCCCTTAGATTCTATCAATTACGATTTTATTCAAGATGTACATACCTTAGAGCCTTTTGGCAAGGGCAATCCCAAACCCTTATTTGGAGAGAAAAAGATTAAAGTTGTAAGAGGAATGATCTTAGGTCAAAAGAAAAATGTATTAAAATTAAAATTGCGATCTCCAAGAGATCAATTTTTTGATGGGATCTATTTTGGTTCTATCGAAGAGTTTGAGAAGGTGATTGTAGAAAAATATGGAGTTAGTGAATTAGAAAAATTATACCAAGGTAGCAATAATAATATTTACTTAGATTTGGTTTTTTATCCTGGAATCAATCAATATAATGGAAATATCAGTATTCAACTTTTTATTGAAGATTTTAGGTAAAAAACTTTCCCTAAAGAAGAAATATCTGTTATACTAGAGTAAGCGAGTAATTTTATCTTAAATGAAGCATAAGGAGTTAGCAAAGGAGCGTTTTATATGGATTTGAAATCAATGGTTAGAAGTGTTCCCGACTTTCCTCAAAAAGGAGTGATCTTTAGAGATATTACTCCTCTTTTGCAAGACCCAGAAGGATTGCAAAATTCCATCGATGCACTTTATGAAAGGCTGAAGGATGAGGAATTTGATTATATTATAGGACCAGAATCAAGAGGGTTTATTTTTGGAGTTCCTTTGGCTTATAAAATGAAAAAAGGATTTATTCCAGTAAGAAAAGCAGGAAAATTACCTTATAAAACAAAACAAAAAGAATATGATTTAGAGTATGGGACTTCGATTATCGAAATGCATGTAGATGCCATTCAACCAGGACAAAAAGTAGTCATTGTGGATGATTTACTAGCTACAGGAGGGACATCTAAAGTCATGGTAGATCTGATTGAAGCCATGGGTGGGCAGGTTGTAAAGTTAGTTTATTTAATTGAACTAGAATTTTTAAACGGTAGGGAACAATTGGAAAAATACAAAATAGAATCCGTTATTCAATATTAACTCAATAGACAGATTAAAAATGACACATAAAAACGTGTCATTTTTTTCAATTAGAAGGGTTGGGCTTGCTTATAAGATGACAGATTTTGCTAGTTGACTTGAAAAAGTGGACTTTTCTCATTTTTCTTGCATGATTTTTAGAAAAGAAGAAACTTAGGATTTACATGTGATGCAAGCTATATTATAATGATATGATATAAGAAGAACAGTCCATTAAAATTGAATCTTCGGGGAATGGGTGAATAGGATGTTAGATCAATTATATCAACAATTAATAGAAAAAATGAAGTCGTACCATCCCTCCGATGATTTTTCCATGGTTGAAAAGGCTTATCATTTTGCCAAAGAAGCCCATGCCAATCAAGCGAGAAAGTCGGGGGAGCCTTATATTATCCATCCATTGGCAGTGGCTTATATTTTGGCAGAATTGGAGTTGGATATTGAATCCATTACAGCAGGGATTCTTCATGATGTTGTAGAAGATACAGGCTATACAACAGGGGAGATTACAGCAATGTTTAGTGAAGAAGTTGCTTTGCTGGTGGATGGAGTTACAAAGTTAGGGCGGATTCCTTACTCTACGGATAAGGAGGAAATCCAAGCAGAAAATTATCGGAAAATGTTTTTAGCCATGGCGAAAGACATTCGAGTCATTTTAATTAAACTGGCAGACCGGCTTCATAATATGAGAACCTTACGTTATATGTCTCCAGAAAAACAGAAAGAAAAGGCAAAAGAAACTTTGGATCTCTATGCACCTTTAGCCCATCGTTTAGGGATTTCTAAAATCAAAGTAGAGTTAGAAGATTTATCTTTACGATATTTGGATCCAGAAGCCTATTATGATTTGGTAGAAAAAATTGCAAGGAAACGTTCGGAGCGAGTTGATTTTGTAGAAAAGATCGTACAAGATGTAAATGAAAAATTAAAAGAGGCAGGAATTGAAGCAACGGTAGAAGGAAGACCAAAACATTTTTTTAGCATCTACAAAAAAATGGTAAGTCAAAATAAGACATTAGATCAAATTTATGATTTATTTGCTGTTCGAGCTATTGTAGATTCTGTTAAAGATTGTTATGGTGTCTTAGGGATTATCCATGAAATGTATAAGCCGATTCCAGGGCGATTTAAAGACTATATTGCTATGCCCAAGACCAATATGTATCAGTCTCTTCATACGACTTTGATTGGACCGGAAGGAGAACCCTTTGAAATACAAATTCGTACCTGGGAGATGCATCGAACAGCCGAATATGGCATTGCAGCTCACTGGAAGTATAAAGAGGGTAAAAGTGGAGAGAAAGCAGAAGATAGTGCAGAAAAGAAACTGACTTGGTTACGTCAGATTTTAGAATGGCAGCGGGATCTATCAGACAATAAAGAATTTATGAAAGCCATTAAACTGGATTTAGATATTTTTAATGATCAAGTGTATGCTTTTACTCCACGAGGAGATGTTATTAACTTACCCAAGGGATCCACTCCCATTGATTTTGCTTATACGATTCACAGTGCAGTAGGAAATAAAATGGTAGGTGCCCGTGTAAATGGTAGGATTGTAACCTTTGATTATCAAATTAAAAATGGAGATCGAGTGGAAATTTTAACTTCTCAAAATTCCAGAGGTCCTAGCCGAGATTGGTTGAATATTGTAAAAAGTTCCCAGGCAAGAAATAAAATTAACCAATGGTTCAAAAAAGAATTTAAAGAAGAGAATATTATTAAAGGGAAAGAATTATTAGAAAAAAATGCAAAGAGCAAAGGGCTTAATATTAATGATTTATTAAAGCCAGAATGGATGACGATTGTTCGTAGAAAATATGGTTTTCATGACTGGGATGCTATTTGTGCAGCTGTGGGTCACGGAGGTATTAAAGAAGGACAAATCATTCATCGACTCTATGAAGAATACCAAAAAGAAAAGAATAAAAAAGTAACAGAGGAAGATATTCTTAAAAAAGTCCAAGA
>JAAYNZ010000221.1 GCA_012520595.1 Candidatus Epulonipiscium sp.
ACCCTTTAGTTTTACTAATGGGAACACATAGCCTTGCTCATTGGTATAATTCATACTATTTACCATATCCTTTAAAGCCTCTATCATTCGCATTACATGAATAGCAGCCCTATTTGTCCATTGTTTCATAGCACTTTCAGCCTTTTCCTTATCCCTAGATAAACTAAGGATTTCATTTTGAAAATGTCCCTTCATACTAAAAAAAGAAATACAATTGTTTTTAAAATTTTCAATATTTGCCTCTTTTACTACTGAAATAATTCGTTTCTTTAGTCTATCCTCCTCCAACTTTGCATCTACTTCTTTAATAAATCTAAGTCTATATCTTTCCCCTTCATCTATAGTCCTTTTCATTTGTTCTTTATTTTTTTCACATTTATCACACCATTCATCCACTACTAAATCTATATTATCCTCTAATTTCTCCTTTAAAATCTTATCCATTTTTCCTTTTATTAAATCCAATTCATATCCAGATTTAATCTTGCTTAAATTTAATTCTAATCTATTAAATCGATTGCTACTTTTCTCTATTCCTTCCATGCAAACTTCCATATAATTTACATTGGATTTAATATCCCTTTCCACCATATCTAATTGGCTAGAAAGGTTTTCTATATCTAATAATAGTGGAGCTTTTTTATGTTTTTTAAATATGAAATCTTCCCTATCTTTAATGGCTTTTTTCATGATGTCAATACTTCCATTAATTCTATCTAGTTTAGATTCAATTTCTCTACTTTTCTGTGTCGAATGCTTTATATTTCTCTCTATTTCATCTATATAAATCTTTATTTCATTTAAGGATTTATCTAAGTATAAATACTGGGACCAATTTTTATCAAGGCTTTCTAAATCTGAAATATAATCATGAACTTTTTCTTTGAAATGTTCTATATCCTTATCTATTAAAGCAATTTCCACATTCTTATTAGCTATATCTTCTTCCAATAACCTTCTTTCATTAATTAAAGATAAAAACAATTCTCCTGATACTGAAAAATTAGGAATGCTTGGGCTTGAATAATCACTATCTATACTAATATTGTAGTCTATGCCATCAAAAACCATTTTTGCATCATTTATAATATTTTCAATTCTTACTTTCCATTCACGATAAGAATCTTTAATTTCATTTTGCCCTTCTAGTATTCCAGCGCTATCAAAATTTATATTAGAAATCTCTGTATCGATTTCTTCCATTTCTTTTTTAATAGCATGAATTTTGCTTTCTTCTAATTGTACTTCTTTTAATTCTTCTATATAATCCTCTAATTTTACAAGGTGAGCATCTATTTTCTCAAGCTTTTTGTCATTCTTCTCCAGATCAGTTTCTTCTGTATAGAGTTTATTGTTTAAATTTAATAATTCTTCTTCCTTAACTCTAATTTCATTAGAATTATCTAATATGCTTTTTTCTATTTCCCTATATTTTTGTTTCAATATAAAGCTAGTATCTATTTTAGAAATATGAATTAATTCTTGATTTAATTCATTTATATTTTTTAAATCCTCTTTGATTTTTTCTTCTGTTTGACAAAGCCCCTCTGTTTCTACTTCCATAGCATCTTTCCAATTAGTATAATTCTTTATATTTACTAATTCATAAGCCTTGCCAAATAAAGTTTTAAAGCCACTATCCCCTTCTTTCATTTCTGAACGAATATAAATAGGCACTAAATTATTTAAAAATGTATCAGAATCTAAATTCCTTCGGACTAATTCCCAATCCCTCTCATTTCCTATAACTAGAGAATAAATAAAGCCAGGGAATTTATCAATCATATGATTTTTTTCCTCTTCATCTAAACTATTTAAAAACTCTGTCCCCGTTTCCACATGAATTCCCAATCGTTTTATTTCACCTTTAATTTTAAAAACATCTTTATTGGGAACAAAGTATTCTTCTGTATTTAAAGATTTATCTATGCTTTTCTCCCAAATAGTTCTCTGTATTTTTTCTAAATCTTCCCTCTTTTTGTTTTCTAGAAACTTTAATTCTTCTCCCTTATTTGAAAACCAATTGTGATTTAATAAGGAACCATCATAACTTTCCAATAATTGTTTAGATATTCTCTTAGCAATTTCTAATTCCCATTTTTCCTGTTCCCCTATTTTCCCATTTAACTCTTCCATATCTTTTTCTTTTTGCTCTTTAATATAATTTAATTTAGTAATTTCTTCTTTTATAGTAATTATTTTTTCTTTAAGAGAATTTATTTCTGATATTAAACTTTCTATAATTTCTTCAGTTTCTATTTTTAGCTCATTTAAATCCTCAACTATTCTTTCGGGAAATGCCAAACTCATAGCATCATAATATTTTTCTAATTCTAATTTCTTCTTATTTAAATGTTCCTTTTTTATTTCAAATTTATTGATTTCATTTTGCAATTGACTTTTCTTTAAATTATATTTTTTAATTTTATTATTATTGTTTTCTATAATTTGATTTGTATAGTTTATAT
>JAAYNZ010000039.1 GCA_012520595.1 Candidatus Epulonipiscium sp.
CCAGGACACGCCGACTACGTTAAAAACATGATCACTGGAGCTGCTCAAATGGATGGAGCCATCCTTGTTGTTTCAGCAGCCGATGGTCCTATGCCTCAAACAAGAGAACATATTCTTTTATCTCGTCAAGTAGGTGTACCTTACATCGTTGTTTTCATGAACAAATGTGATATGGTAGACGACGAAGAATTATTAGACTTAGTAGAAATGGAAATTCGTGAATTACTATCTGAATACGAATTCCCAGGAGATGATACACCTATCGTTAGAGGATCTGCATTAAAAGCATTAGAAGATCCTAATAGCGAATGGGGAGATAAAATCGTTGAGTTATTTGAAATCATTGACGAATATATTCCCGATCCAGAAAGAGATGTTGACAAACCTTTCTTAATGCCTGTAGAAGACGTATTCTCCATTACAGGACGTGGAACTGTTGCAACAGGTAGAGTAGAACGTGGTGTTCTTCATGTATCTGATGAAGTAGAAATTGTAGGATTAACAGACGCTCCTAGAAAAGTAGTTGTAACAGGAGTAGAAATGTTCCGTAAACTATTAGATGAAGCACAAGCTGGAGATAATATCGGGGCTTTGCTTCGTGGAGTGCAAAGAGAAGACATCGAAAGAGGTCAAGTACTTGCAAAACCTGGAACCATTACTCCTCATAAAAAATTCAAAGCACAAGTATACGTTCTGAAAAAAGAAGAAGGTGGACGTCACACTCCTTTCTTCTCACAATACAGACCTCAACTTTACTTTAGAACAACAGACGTTACAGGTGTTATCGACTTACCTGAAGGTGTAGAAATGTGTATGCCTGGAGATAACTTAGAAATGACAATCGAATTGATTGCACCTGTTGCTATGGAAAAAGGACTTCGTTTTGCTATCCGTGAAGGTGGAAGAACAGTAGGTGCTGGTTCTGTAGCTGAGATTATCGAATAATTACCGATCATCATCTTAGTAAATAAAAATAGACTTGTTATCATAACAAGTCTATTTTTATTTGCTTTTTAGTTATGGATATGCATCTTACTTCTAATTTGAATATCTATAAAATAGCGTGTTAAAGAAGAAAGGTAAAATCATGGAAATTTTAAAATACTGCTTGCATTTCCATAAAAGATAAGGTATAATAACTTCTGTTGTGACATTGATAGCAAGGATGTGGGAGGTTACTTGGTAATACAAGAGAATTTCCACGGAGCGAATGTCCAGTTCTAGAAACGGGCGACAAGGTCACTGTACGAATATCGGGAACAAATTCGTTGTGGATTTGATAGTGTCAAAAGATACACTCGGATACGTGTACAGTCACCACTTGTCGTACTCTATATTACAAAGTGCGAAAAGGAGGGGACTTTTTTTATGGCTAATCAAAAAATTAGAATCAGCTTAAAAGCATATGATCATCGCTTAATCGATCAATCAGCTGAGAAAATCATCGAAACAGCTAAAAACACAGGAGCAAAAGTAAGTGGACCTATTCCACTACCAACCAAAAAAGAAGTTGTAACCATTTTACGAGCTGTTCACAAGTATAAAGATTCTAGAGAACAGTTTGAACAAAGAACACATAAGCGTTTGATCGACATTTTAGTACCTACAGCTAAAACCGTAGATGCATTAATGCGTTTAGATTTACCAGCTGGGGTTGACATTAAAGTAGATGTAAAATAATAAATAAGATAAATCCTTGTAGGTGATATAGCAATATAGAACCATCTAGGATGATTGCAAAAAAGCAATCCGCTGTAGATTATCAGGAGGTGTAAAACATGAAAAAAGCAATTATAGCTAAAAAAATAGGAATGACTCAAATTTTCAATGAGGATGGAACATTAATCCCTGTTACTGTATTACAAGCAGGTCCTTGTACAGTGGTTCAAGTCAAAGAACTAGAAACTGATGGATACAATGCTGTACAATTAGGTTTCGTGGATAAAAAGGACAAACATACAAACAAACCTGAAAAAGGACATTTTGAAAAAGCAGGTGTGACTCCTAAACGCTATCTTAAAGAATTCCACTTAGAAAATAGCGATCAATACGAAGTAGGAAGCGAAATTAAAGTGGATGTTTTTAAAGCAGGAGATCGAGTAGATGTAAGTGGTATTTCTAAAGGAAAAGGATTCCAAGGAAATATTAAAAGACATAATCAATCTAGAGGGCCCATGGCTCATGGTTCTAAATACCATCGAGGTGTAGGTGCTATGGCTGCAGCTGCTTATCCAGGAAAGGTGTTTAAGGGTAAAAAACTTCCAGGTCAAATGGGAAATGAAAAAGTAACCATTCAAAACTTAGAAATCGTACGGGTTGATGTAGAAAACAATTTATTATTAGTAAAAGGTGCCGTACCAGGACCTAAGAAAACAGTTGTCTACATTAAAGATAGTATCAAGGCGTAAGGCAAATGAGGAAAGGAAGGAGGAATAACCATGGCAAAAGTGGCCGTATATAATATGAGTGGACAGCAAGTAGGAGAAATTGAACTAAATGATGCCGTGTTCGGCGTTGAGGTAAATGAACCTGTACTCCATTCTGCTGTTGTTCAATATTTAGCAAACAATAGACAAGGTACTCAAAGTGCAAAAACCCGAGCAGAAGTACGGGGTGGAGGAAGAAAACCTTGGAGACAAAAAGGAACAGGAAGAGCGAGACAAGGATCCATTCGTTCACCACAATGGGTAGGTGGAGGCGTTGTTTTTGCTCCTAAACCTAGGGATTATTCATTTAAATTAAATAAAAAAGTGAAACGTCTTGCTTTAAAATCTGCTCTTAGCAGCCGAGTGCAATTAAATAAAATTGTAGTTTTAGATGAATTAAAGTTTGACGAAATTAAAACAAAAAACATGAAAAATGTTTTAGACCAATTAAAACTAAACAAAGCTTTAATTGTGTTAGATCAAAAAGATACTAATGTAATGTTATCCGCTAGAAATATTCCTAATGTAAAAACAGCATTGGTGAATACCATTAACGTATATGACATTTTAAAATACGATACTTTTGTAGTAACAAAAGATGCGGTGGCAGCAATTGAGGAGGTGTACGCATAATGGCAGATTTAAAATATTATGATATTATTCTTAAGCCTGTGATTACAGAAAAAAGTATGAGTAGTATGGCAGATCGTAAATACACTTTCTTGGTACACCCGGAAGCAACTAAAGTGCAAATCAAAGAAGCTGTAGAAAAAATGTTTGAAGGCGTAAAAGTAGAAAAAGTCAATACAATGAATCAAATCGGCAAAACCAAAAGAAGAGGTTTAGCTGTAGGTAAAACAGCAAAGACCAAAAAAGCCATTGTAAAGCTAACAGAAGATAGCAAAGATATTGATTTTTTTGAAGGAATGTAATATAATAGAGAAAGTTTGCATCAGAAAAGAAACGCGTGGGCGCGTGTAAGAAAAAGATAACTTTGAAAGGAGTGAAGAAGATGGGTATCAAAACGTATAGTCCTTATACACCATCCAGAAGACATATGACTTCTTTGAGTTTTGAAGAAATTACAAAGAAGAAACCAGAAAAATCTTTATTGGCACCTAAGAAAAAAAATGCTGGACGAAATAGTCAAGGCAAGATCACTGTTCGACATCGAGGAGGCGGGGCAAAACAAAAATACCGTATCATCGACTTTAAAAGAACAAAAGATAATATTCCAGCAGTAGTAGTTGCCATTGAATATGATCCAAATCGGACTGCTAATATTGCCCTTCTTCAATATGCTGACGGAGAAAAAAGATATATTTTAGCTCCTGTAGGTTTAACCGTAGGAAGCGAAGTAATGAGTGGAGAAAATGCAGAAATTCATGTAGGAAATGCGTTACCTTTGAAAAATATTCCTATCGGAACTCATATTCATAACATTGAAATGCGACCTGGTAAAGGTGGGCAACTGGTTCGATCAGCAGGAAATGTAGCACAACTTATGGCGAAAGAAGGAAAATATGCTACTGTTCGATTACCTTCGGGTGAAATGAGAATGATCCCTATTGACTGTAGAGCGACAGTAGGTCAAGTGGGAAATATTGAACATGAATTAGTTACCATTGGTAAGGCAGGCCGTAAACGTCACATGGGCTTTAGACCTACTGTTCGTGGTTCTGTTATGAACCCCAACGATCACCCTCATGGTGGTGGAGAAGGTAGAACGCCTATTGGTATGCCTAGTCCAATGACTCCTTGGGGCAAACCTACATTAGGACTTAAAACAAGGAAGAAAAACAAAAAATCAAACCAATATATTGTTCGCCGACGAGGAGAATAATGAAATTTTGCAAAAAATCTTTTACATTTGGGCTGGTACTTAGTAAGCAGCACAAATGTAAGATTTTTGTTGCAATAGATTTTAAAAGAATTAGGAAAAAGGTATGTTGTTAGTCAATAAATTAGTATAGATGGAAGGAGGGTTTTCATGGCAAGATCACTTAAAAAGGGACCCTTTGCTGATGAAAGCTTATTGAAAAAAATTCGTCAAATGAATGAAGCAGGGGAAAAGAAAGTAATCAAATCTTGGTCTCGCCGTTCAACAATTTTCCCGGAGATGGTTGGACATACAATTGCTGTCCATGATGGAAGAAAACATGTGCCTGTTTACATTACAGAAGACATGGTTGGACATAAATTAGGAGAATTTGTTTTAACAAGAACTTACCGTGGGCACGGTAAAGATGCTGAAAAGAAATCTACAGTACGCTAGTTTGTGAAAGGAGGTTTATTTCATGGCAAAAGGACATAGAAGCCAGATTAAAAGAGAAAGAAATCAACAAAAAGATACTCGTCCAAAAGCAAGCGTGTCTTATGCAAGAGTATCTGCAACAAAGGCCAAAATTGTATTAGATACAATTAAAGGGAAAAATGCTAATGAGGCAGTGGCTATACTTGCATATACTCCTAGAAACGGTGCTAGAATCATTGAAAAAGTATTAAAGTCTGCCATGGCAAATGCAGAAAATAATTTAGGAATGGATCCTAATAAGTTATATATTGAAGAGGCTTATGCAAATCAAGGACCTACATTGAAAAGAATTCGTGCAAGAGCACAAGGAAGAGCATATCGAATTCACAAGCCTACAAGTCACATTTCCATTATTTTAAATGAGAGATAAGGAGGTTAGGTATGGGACAAAAAGTAAATCCCCATGGTTTAAGAGTGGGAGTTATTAAAGACTGGGATGCAAAATGGTACGCAGAAAAAGATTTTGCGGATCTACTAGTAGAAGATAATAAATTAAGAACCTATATTAAAGAACAATTATATACAGCTGGTGTTTCAAAAATTGAAATTGAACGAGCTGCTGAAAGAATTAAAATCCATGTTCATACAGCTAAACCTGGTATTGTTATCGGTAAGGGTGGTTCTAATATAGAAGCATTACGAACACAACTACAAAAGATGACAGATAATAAGGTTATGATTAATATTATTGAAGTAAAAAAACCTGAGTTAGATGCTCAATTAGTAGCTGAAAACGTTGCTTTACAATTGGAAAATCGTGTATCTTTCCGTAGAGCTATGAAACAAGCGATGGGTCGAACCATGAAAACAGGAGCATTAGGAATAAAAGTAACTTGTTCTGGACGTTTAGGTGGAGCAGAAATGGCTCGTACCGAACACTATAACGAAGGAACCATTCCTTTGCAAACATTAAGAGCAGATATTGATTATGGATTTGCAGAAGCAAATACAACCTATGGAAAAATAGGTGTAAAAGTATGGATTTACAAAGGTGAAGTACTTCCTAAGAAAGCAAAAAAGGAAGGGAGCGATAAATAATGTTAATGCCAAAAAGAGTAAAACGTCGTAAGCAATTCCGTGGACGTATGAAGGGGCAAGCAACTAGAGGAAACCGAATCACCTATGGAGAATACGGATTAGTAGCCATGGAACCTAGTTGGATTACTTCTAATCAAATAGAAGCAGCACGTATTGCGATGACACGATACATTAAAAGAGGGGGAAAAGTTTGGATTAAAATTTTCCCTGATAAACCTATTACTCAAAAACCTGCAGAAACTCGTATGGGATCTGGAAAAGGATCACCAGAGTATTGGGTTGCCGTTGTTAAGCCAGGACGGGTTATGTTTGAATTGGCAGGGGTAGATGAAGAGACAGCAAAGGAAGCATTGCGTCTTGCTATGCATAAGCTACCCATCAAATGTAAGATCGTATCACGAGCAGAACAAGAAATGGGCGGTGATGGTAGTGAAAGTTAATAAATTTTTAGATGAATTAAGAGATAAGACAGCAGATGAATTGCAGGCAGATTTGGTTTCTGCTAAAAAAGAACTTTTTAACTTACGATTTCAAAATGCGACCAATCAATTAGATAATACAGCTCGAATTAAAGAAGTACGAAAAAATATTGCTCGTATTCAAACAATCATGACGGAGAAAAAAATAGCTGCGAAATAGAAAATCTGAAAGGAGGCTGTCTGCATGTCAGAACGAAACTTAAGAAAGACAAGGGTAGGAAGAGTAGTTAGCGATAAAATGGATAAAACCATTGTAGTAGCTGTTGAAAACAATGTAAAACATCCCTTGTACGGTAAAATCGTAAAAAGAACGTATAAATTAAAAGCCCATGATGAAAATAATGAATGCGGAATTGGCGATCGAGTTCGAGTGATGGAAACACGTCCATTGTCCAAACAAAAAAGATGGAGATTAGTATCCATTATTGAAAAGGCGAAATAATTGTTTTGATCGAAAGGAGGTATATTCATGCTTCAACAAGAAAGTAGAATGAAAGTGGCTGATAACACAGGAGCCAAAGAACTTTTATGCATTCGTGTTTTAGGTGGAACAGGAAGACGTTATGCGAATGTAGGAGATGTTGTTGTTGCTTCTGTCAAACAAGCAACGCCTGGCGGTGTTGTCAAAAAAGGTGAAATTGTAAAAGCAGTTATTGTTCGAACTAAAAAAGGTGTGCGAAGACCTGATGGTTCTTATATAAAATTTGATGAAAATGCTGCAGTAATCATTCGAGAAGATAAAAATCCTAGAGGAACCCGTATTTTTGGACCTGTGGCAAGAGAGTTAAGAGAAAAACAATATACAAAGATTCTATCCTTGGCTCCAGAAGTATTATAAGGAGGTGCAGATCGTGGCAAAAATCAGAATAAAAAAAGGCGATACGGTTCGAGTGATCGCAGGAAAAGATAAAGGAAAAGAAGGTAAGGTTCTTGTTGTAGATCGAAAACATAGCCGTGTTATCGTAGAAGGGGTTAATATGATTAAAAAGCATGCTAAACCCTCTCCTATGCAACAAGGTGGCATCATTCAAAAAGAAGGACCTATTCATGTATCCAATGTAATGTATGTACACAATGGAAAACCCACTCGTTTGGGAGTCAAAGTAGTTATGGAAGAACAAGATGGACGACAAAAAGCAGTTCGCTATCGTATAGCCAAATCAACAGGAGAAGTAATTGATTAATTCTGAAAGGAGGTAGCTTACATTGGTTAGACTAAAAGAAATATATGAAAATGAAATTATAGATGCAATGATGCAAAAATTTCAATATAAAAACAGAATGGAAGTTCCTAAATTAGAAAAAATTGTAGTGAACATGGGCGTAGGAGAAGCAAAAGAAAATGTAAAGGTTTTAGACTCGGCTATGGCAGATTTAGAACTAATTGCAGGACAAAAACCCATTGTAACAAAAGCAAAAAAATCCATTGCTAACTTTAAACTTCGTGAAGGAATGCCCATTGGTTGTAAAGTTACTTTGCGAGGAACAAAAATGTATGATTTTGCAGATCGATTGATTAACTTGGCATTACCTCGAGTTCGAGATTTTCGTGGTGTTAATCCTAATGCTTTTGATGGACGTGGTAATTATTCATTAGGAATTAAAGAACAATTGATTTTCCCTGAAATTGAATACGATAAAATTGATAAAGTACGTGGAATGGACGTTATTTTTGTAACAACTGCCAAAACGGATGAAGAGGCAAGAGAGTTATTACGATTGTTTGGAATGCCGTTTAGAAAGTAAAAGGAGGGATATGATGGCTAAAACATCATTAAGAATCAAACAACAAAGAACACCCAAATACTCCAGCAGAGCCTATAATCGTTGCCGTATTTGTGGCAGACCCCATGGTTATTTGAGAAAGTACGGAGTATGCCGGATTTGTTTTAGAGAATTAGCCTATAAAGGTCAAATTCCAGGTGTAAAAAAAGCCAGTTGGTAATAAGGGAAGGAGGTACTTACCATGACAATGAGTGATCCAATTGCAGATATGTTGACAAGAATTAGAAATGCCAATACAGCAAAACATGATACGGTAGATGTGCCAGCTTCTAAAATGAAGCAGGGCATTGCAGATATATTGACCCAAGAAGGGTATATAAAAGGTTATGAAATTATCGAAGATGGGCACAAGAGAACTCTTCGTTTAACATTAAAATATGGAAAAGATAAAAACGAAAAAGTAATTACAGGTTTAAGAAGAATTTCCAAGCCAGGACTTCGTGTATTTGCAGGAAAAGACGAATTACCTAAAGTATTAGGTGGTTTAGGTACAGCTATTATTTCTACAAGTAACGGAGTGATTACGGATAAAGAAGCCAGAAAATTGGCTGTCGGTGGCGAAGTTATCGCATTTATTTGGTAGAAAGATAGAAAGCTATAAGGAGGTGCAGTCATGTCACGTATTGGAAAACAGCCGATTGAGATTCCATCCGGTGTTGAAGTGAAAATCGGAGAAAATCATATGATTACGGTTAAAGGTCCTAAAGGTACATTGCAAAAAGCAGTACCTACAGGTATGAATATTGCCTTAGAAGAAAATACAGTTGTTGTTACACGACCTAATGATTTAAAAAAATCGAGATCCTTACATGGGTTAACGAGAACATTGATTGCTAACATGGTAGAAGGTGTAAATAAAGGATATACCAAACAATTAGAAATCAATGGTGTTGGATACAGAGCACAAAAACAAGGAAAGAAATTGGTTCTTTCATTAGGATACTCTCATCCAGTTGAAATGGAAGATCCGGAAGGCATTGAAACGTCAGTAGAAGGAAATAAGATCACAGTGTCAGGAATTGATAAAGAAAAAGTAGGACAATTTGCAGCAGAAATTCGTTTCAAACGACTACCGGAACCTTATAAAGGAAAAGGAATCAAATACATTGATGAAGTGATTCGACGTAAAGAAGGAAAAACTGGTAAGTAATAATAAAGGGGTGAGAACCATATGATTAAGAAACAATCTAGAAATTCTGTTCGAGTGAAAAAGCATCAAAGAATGCGTCATTATATTACTGGGACATCTGAAAAACCCAGATTGTGTGTGTTTAAAAGTGGAAAACACATTTATGCTCAAGTGATTGACGATACAAAAGGACATACCTTAGTAGCAGCATCTACTGTAGAAGCAGATATCAAATCAAGAGTAAGCAATACATCGAATGTAGAAGCAGCGACTGTTGTAGGTGAAGTTATCGGACAAAGAGCAAAAGAAAAAGGAATTGAACAAGTTATATTTGATCGTGGTGGATTTATCTATCATGGAAAAATCAAAGCTTTAGCAGATGCGGCTAGAGAAGCTGGTTTAGATTTTTAAGAGAAGGAGGGAAATGAATGCGAAATAATAAATTTGACCCGAATCAAGTAGAATTAAAAGAGCGTGTTGTAGCAATTAAAAGGGTTACAAAAGTAGTAAAAGGTGGACGAAATTTCCGTTTTTCTGCATTAGTAGTTGTAGGAGATGAAAATGGCCATGTTGGAGCAGGTCTTGGCAAGGCAACAGAAATTCCTGAAGCCATTCGAAAAGGAAAAGAAAACGCCATTAAACAAATGATTGCTGTACCTAGGGATGAAAATGACAGTATTCCTCATGATTGGGTAGGTAAATTCGGAAGTGCGGAAGTGTTATTAAAAACAGCCCCTGAAGGAACAGGAGTTATTGCTGGTGGACCTGCACGTGCGGTATTAGAATTGGCAGGTATTCGTAATGTTCGTACAAAATCCTTAGGCTCCAACAATAAACAAAACGTTGTTTCTGCAACGATTGAAGGATTACGAAACTTAAAAACCCCAGAACAAGTTGCGCAACTACGTGGAAAAACGGTAGAAGAGCTACTAGGATAAGGAGGGAAAGTCGATGGCTGGTAAATTAAAAATTACTTTGGTAAAATCGACGATCGGTGCAAAACCCAAACAACGATTAACAATCAAAGCATTAGGATTACGAAAAATGCATCAAACGGTAGAACACCAAGATAACGCGGCAATACGCGGAATGATTGATCGAGTGAATCATCTGGTAAAAGTAGAAGAAGCATAAGGTAAGGAGGTGTAGGCATGAATTTAAGCAACTTAAAACCAGCAGAAGGTTCTAAGGAAAAAGCTTTTCGTAAAGGAAGAGGCCATGGTTCTGGTAATGGAAAAACCGCAGGAAGAGGTCATAAAGGACAAAAAGCTCGTTCAGGTGGTGGAGTACGACCCGGTTTTGAAGGGGGCCAAATGCCTTTATACCGAAGAATTCCTAAAAGAGGATTTACGAACCGAAATACAAAAGAAATTATTGCAATTAACGTGGATCGTTTAAATATTTTTGAAGATGGTACTATAGTAACCATTGAAGAATTACAACAAGCTAGAATTATAAACAATCCTAAAGATGGTGTAAAGATTTTAGGAAATGGAGAACTTACTAAAAAACTAACAGTGAAAGTGAACAGCTTTAGCAAAACAGCAATTGAAAAAATTGAAGCCGTTGGCGGAAAAGCTGAGGTGATCTAAGGTGTTTAAAACCCTTAAAAATGCGTTTAAGATACCAGATCTTAGAAGAAAAATAGGATATACATTATTGATGTTCTTAGTAATCCGACTGGGTGCACATATCCCTGTACCCGGTGTGGATTCTTCTGTTATAAAAGAATTTTTAAAGAACCAAGGTGGAATGTTTGGACTATTGGATGCTATTTCTGGCGGGGCTTTTGAAAATATGACGATTTTTGCTATGGGAATTGGACCTTATATTAATGCATCGATTATCATGAGCCTTCTGACGATTGCTATTCCTAAATTGGAAGAGATTCAAAAAGAAGGTGAAGAAGGTAGAAAGAAAATCGCCAAATACACTCGCTATGTGACCATTGTTCTTGCAGCTATTCAATCTTTTGGGATTACTTATGGATTTAGAAACGCAGGTTTATTTATTAAACCAGGGCTATGGTCTTATATTGTAGCTCTTGTATCTTTAACAGCAGGTACTGCCTTTTTAATGTGGATTGGAGAACAAATCACAGAAAAAGGAATCGGAAACGGTATTTCTTTGATTATTTTCATCAATATTCTATCGAGAGCTCCTCAAGGAATCCGTGTGCTGCTTCAATATGAAAAGCCTGTAGCAACCGTTATATTGTTAGTACTCTTCCTTGTTATGATTAGTTTTGTTGTATTAATTCAAGAAGGGGAGAGAAGAATTGCGGTACAATACGCAAAAAGAACTTCTGGACGAAAAGTATATGGAGGACAATCCACTCATATTCCATTAAAAGTAAATATGGCTGGAGTAATTCCAATTATTTTTGCTATGTCCTTACTTCAATTTCCTATGACAATAACACGATTTTTTACAGCCAATCCAACAGGATGGTGGGGAACCATACTTAAATGGTTAGGCTTAAATCACTGGTTTGGAGCCCTATTCTATGTATTTCTTATTATTTTCTTTAGTTATTTCTATACTTCCATTACTTTTAATCCCATTGAAGTAGCGGATAACATGAAAAAAAGTGGTGGATTTATCTCAGGTATTCGACCTGGAAAACCTACGGTAGAATATTTAACTAAAAGTTTAAATTACATTACCTTAGCAGGAGCAATTTTCCTTGCCATTATTGCATTGGCCCCTGTTATCTTTACAGCAATTTTTAAGATGAATATTTCTTTTGGAGGAACTTCTCTTTTGATTGTTGTTGGGGTTGCGTTAGAAACAGTTAAACAAATGGAAGCACAAATGTTGATGAGACATTATAAAGGTTTCTTAAATTCTTAATGGTAAAGAAAGGCTAGGAGGATGGTTCGTGGGTTATATTATGTTGGGAGCTCCAGGAGCAGGAAAAGGAACACAAGCAATTGCACTATCAAAACAATTTCAAATGCCCCATATTTCTACAGGGGATATTTTTAGAACGCATATAAAGCAACAAACAGAATTAGGGAAAAAAGCCAAAGAATATATTGATCAAGGATTACTCGTACCTGATGAGCTGGTAGTTGATTTAGTAAAAGATCGTTTGGCTCAAGAAGATTGTAAAACTGGATTTATTTTGGATGGTTTCCCAAGAACAATCATGCAAGCACAAACACTGGATGTAGCTTTAAAAGAGTTAGGATTATCCTTACATGCAGTGATCAATGTAGATGTGCCTGATGACAAGATTATTACTCGTATGGCAGGCAGACGCGTTTGCTCTCATTGTGGGGGTACGTACCACACAAAGTATAATCCTCCCCAAGAAGACGGCATTTGCGACCATTGTCAAAGGTCTTTGATACAGCGAAAAGATGATGAAGAAGAAACAGTGAAAAAACGTCTTCAAGTCTACCATGATCAAACCCAACCGTTGATAGAGTACTACGAAGATAAAAAAATTCTGTTAACCGTAGATGGTACAGAGTCTGTAGACAGGGTTACAGAGAATATTATCAAAGCATTAGGAGAGAGAGCTTAATGGCCATTACAATTAAGTCCCAAGAAGAAATTGAACAAATGCGTATAGCGGGTAAGATTGTAGCAGAAACCCATGCATTGCTAGAAGAAGCAATTCGTCCAGGCATTACAACAAAAGAATTGGATCAGATAGCAGAACAGTTTATCCTTAGTAAAGGAGCAACCCCTTCTTTTAAAGGGTACTATGGTTATCCTGCCTCCATCTGTACGTCTATCAATGAGGAAGTAGTACATGGTATCCCCAGTGATCGTGTACTACAAGAAGGAGATATTATTAGTCTTGACATTGGTGCTTGTATTGGTGGTTATCACGGAGATGCAGCTAGAACTCATGGAGTGGGACAGATTTCAGAAGAGGTACAGAGGCTTATTCGTGTAACTCGAGAAAGCTTTTATGAGGGTATGAAATGGGCTAAGAAAGGCAACCATCTTTATGAGATCTCTTCTGCTATTCAAAAGTATGTGGAGCTTCATGGATTTTCTGTTGTGAGAGATTTTGTTGGTCATGGAATTGGACAAAAGATGCATGAAGATCCTCAAATTCCTAATTATAAGCCGAAAGGTCGAGGCCCTCGCCTTGAAACAGGCATGGTCTTAGCCATTGAACCCATGGTCAATCTAGGAGCTTATGAGGTAAGGATATTAAGTAATGATTGGACTGTAGTAACACGAGATGGACAATGGTCTGCTCATTATGAAAATACCTTAGCCATTACCGATGAGGGATATGAGCTTTTGACCATACTCCCCAATGAGCAACTGAGGTGATAAAATGCAAAATTGTAGTATAGGTCAAGTTGTTTATTCAAAAATGGGACGGGATCAAGGGAAGGTTTTTGTAGTAGTGGAGATAGATGAAGAATATGTTTATTTAGCAGATGGGAAGTTGCGAAAAATAGAAAATCCCAAGAAAAAGAAGATAAAGCATATTCAAATCACAAATAACATACTAGGCAATCTCCGAGAAAAAATCACAAAGGGCATGAAAGTGTCCAATGCAGATATAAGAAAAAGTTTAAAACCTTTTGAAGTAATGAAAGAAAACCAAGAGTTAAATTAAGGAGGAGGTTTGAGTCTTGTCTAAAGATGATGTGATAGAAGTTGAAGGTACCGTACTGGAGAAATTACCGAATGCTATGTTCCAAGTTGAATTAGAGAATGGTCATAAAATATTGGCCCATATTAGTGGTAAATTACGAATGAATTTTATTCGTATTTTGCCTGGAGACAAAGTAACAGTTGAACTTTCTCCCTATGATTTAACGAAGGGACGAATTGTTTGGAGATCCAAGTAAGCCTAAGAAGGCTTTTTGGGACGTAGAGGAAAGGAGCTGCTAAAATGAAAGTTAGAGCATCTGTCAAACCGATCTGTGAAAAATGTAAAATCATTCGAAGAAAAGGTCGTGTTCGAGTTATTTGCGAAAATCCTAAACACAAACAAAAACAAGGATAATAATAAAAAAAGATTGAATAATCTTTTAAAATGTTATATAATCAATATTTGTGAATAACTTAAATGAGTAAAAAAGCGGCTGCAAAGATTAAAATAGAAATAAAAAGTAAAAATGAAACAGGTAAATGAGAAAAGAAAATGCAGGAGGTGTAAATCATCCATGGCACGTATTGCAGGTGTTGACTTACCAAGAGAAAAACGTGTAGAAATTGGTCTTACGTATATTTATGGAATTGGTCGTTCAAGCTCCAACCGAATTTTAAAAGAAGCAGGCATTAATCCAGATACACGAGTTCGGGATTTAACGGATGATGAGGTAGCAACTCTTCGATCCATTATTGATAAAACCCAAATCGTAGAAGGGGACTTACGAAGAGAAACTGCTCTTAATATTAAACGATTAATGGAAATTGGATGCTACCGGGGAATTCGTCATAGAAGAGGTTTGCCAGTAAGAGGACAACAAACAAAAACCAATGCACGAACAAGAAAAGGCCCCAAGCGAACAATTGCAAACAAGAAAAAATAATCAATAAAGGAGGTAAGAGGTAAATGGCAAAGAAAGTGGCCAAAAGAACAACAAGAAGACGTCGTGATAGAAAATATGTTGAACGTGGTCAGGCACATATCCAATCAACATTTAATAATACAATTGTTACTTTGACAGATACAGCTGGGAATGCTTTGTCATGGGCGAGTGCTGGACAATTGGGATTTAGAGGATCTCGAAAATCCACACCTTATGCCGCTCAAATGGCAGCAGATACAGCAGCGAAAGCTGCAATGGGCTACGGCTTAAAATCTGTAGAAGTGTTAGTTAAAGGACCTGGTTCTGGTAGAGAAGCAGCCATTCGTGCACTACAAGCTGCAGGTTTGGATGTAACTATGATTAAAGACGTTACACCCGTGCCTCATAATGGATGTCGTCCACCAAAACGCAGAAGAGTATAATAGATTGAATCAGGAGGTGTGAAAAAAGATGGCTCGATATATTGGTCCCGTTTGTAGACTTTGTCGTAGAGAAGGACAAAAACTTTTCTTAAAAGGAGAACGATGTTATACAGGAAAATGCGCAGTTGATCGCAGACCTTATGCTCCTGGACAACATGGTCAAGGAAGAAGAAAACTTTCCGAATATGGATTACAACTTCGTGAAAAACAAAAAGCAAAAAGAATTTACGGAGTGTTAGAAACTCAATTTAGAACTTATTTTGCAGAAGCAGATCGTCGTTCTGGTATTACAGGGGAAAACTTACTTGTAATGTTAGAAATGAGATTAGATAATGTAGTATATCGTATGGGATTTGGACGTTCTAGAACAGAAGCAAGACAAGTGGTACGTCATAATCATGTGACTGTAAACGGTAAAAAGGTGAATATTCCTTCTTATGAAGTAAAACCTGGAGATGTAATTGCAATCAAAGAAAGCTCTAGAAGTGCAGAAGGAATGAAAAACATCATTGAAACCACAGCTTCACGTATTATCCCAGAATGGTTAGATGTAAATCATGATCAATTTGAAGGTAAAGTAGTAACAATGCCTACAAGAGAACAAATCGATATTCCTGTACAAGAAACATTAATTGTTGAGTTGTACTCTAAATAATAACGAATAAATAACTGTAATTTGACTACAATTGTACTACCCTCAACAGATGATGAAATAATTAAAGGAGGGTTTATTGAGTGTTTGAATTTGAAAAGCCTCGTATTGAGATTACAGAGATGAGCGAAGATAAAACTTATGGATGTTTTGTTGTCGAACCGTTAGAAAGAGGATACGGTACAACCCTTGGTAACTCCTTAAGAAGAATTTTACTTTCTTCTTTACCAGGAGCTGCTATTAGTAGTATCAAAATTGAAGGAGTTCTCCATGAATTTAGTACAATTCCTGGTGTGAAGGAAGACGTAACAGAAATTATTCTGAACCTTAAAAACGTAGCTATCCGTAATAATAGTGAAAGTTTAGAACCCAAAGTAGCCTATATTGAATTTGAAGGAGAAGGCGTTGTTACAGCAGGTGATATTAAAGTTGATGCAGACCTTGAAATTATGAATCCTGATCTTCATATTGCTACTTTAAGTGGTGGGCCAGATAGCAAGTTATTTATGGAACTTACAATCACCAAAGGAAGAGGATATGTAGGTGCTGATAAACATAAAGAAAAGGATCAACCTATTGGCATGATTCCTGTAGATGCAATCTACACACCTGTACAACGTGTAAATTTTGCAGTAGAAAATACTCGGGTAGGACAAATCACAGATTATGATAAATTAACATTGGAAATCTGGACAAATGGAACCCTTTCACCAGATGAATCAGTGAGTTTAGGAGCAAAGGTTCTTAACGAGCATTTGAATCTCTTTATTGATCTTTCGGATGATGCGAAAAACGCAGAAATCATGGTAGAAAAAGAAGAAAGCAAAAAAGAGAAAGTCTTAGAAATGAGTATTGAAGAATTAGACTTATCAGTACGTTCATATAACTGCTTAAAACGTGCAGGAATTAATACAGTGGAGGATCTTACCAATCGTACGGAAGAAGAAATGATGAAAGTTCGAAATCTAGGGAAAAAATCCTTAGAGGAAGTATTAAACAAAATGGCTGAACTAGGACTTTCATTAAAACCAAGCGATGAATAAGACCAAAAGATGCAGTTGGAAAAGGAGGTTTAGTGATGGTTGGATATAGAAAACTTGGCCGGGAATCTTCCCAGCGTCAAGCATTGCTGCGTAATCAAGTAACAAATTTGTTGTATCATGGTAAAATCAAAACAACAGAAGCCAAAGCGAAAGAAATTCGTAAAATGGCAGAATCTATTGTAGCAATGGCAGTGAAAGAAAAAGACAATTATACAGAAGTAAAAATAATGAGTCGTGTACCTCGCAAAGATGCAAAAGGTAACCGAGTAAAAGAAGAAGTAAATGGAAAGAAAGTAACAGTATACGATGAAGTAGAAAAAACGATCAAAAAAGATCAACCTTCCCGTCTTCATGCTAGAAGAAAAATGTTACGGGTATTGTATCCTGTTACAGAAGCACCGAAAGCTGGCACAAAACAAAAAAGAGCCAATACCAAAAAAGTAAATATGGTAGATAAACTATTTGATGAAATTGCACCTAAATATGCAGATCGTAATGGGGGTTATACTCGAATTATTAAAATTGGTCCCCGTAAAGGTGATGGAGCAGAAGAAGTTATTATTGAATTGGTGTAATGCATGAACGAACGGGATTTTGGCACAAGGGGCTAGATCCCGTTTTTTGCATATGCTCCTATTCTATTTAGGGTTGCAGGATAAAAATAAATCGTGTATAATGTGGCATATTGAATTGAAGAAGTTGGTGAGAATATTGAAACAAATGGTTGTAGCACAAGGATTAACTTATGAATATCATGTACGAAATGAACAAGGCAACATTGAAGAGACCCAAGAAGCTTTAAAGTCTGTTAATCTATCCATTGAAAAAGGTCAGTTTGTAGCTATTTTAGGACACAATGGATCAGGCAAATCGACCCTAGCAAAGCATATGAATGCCCTCTTATTTCCTACAGGAGGAACCCTTTGGATCAAAGGGATGGACACAAAAGATGAAAATAAACTTTGGCATATTCGACAAACAGCGGGAATGGTTTTTCAGAATCCAGACAATCAAATTATAGCTACCATAGTAGAGGAAGATGTGGCTTTTGGACCTGAAAATTTAGGCATTCCCTCAGAAGAAATTAGAAAGCGTGTTGACACTTCTTTACAAGCAGTACAAATGACAGAATACAAGGATCATGCACCTCATTTACTATCAGGGGGGCAAAAACAAAGAGTAGCCATTGCAGGAGTGCTCGCAATGAAACCGGAATGCATTATATTAGATGAGCCAACGGCCATGTTAGATCCAGCAGGTCGTAAAGAAGTATTAGATACGGTCTATCGTCTAAATCAAGAAGAACAAATTACAACCATTTTAATTACTCATTATATGGAAGAGGTCATTCATGCTCATCGAGTTATTGTTATGGAACAAGGGCAGATTGTACTTGACGGCACACCCCAAGAAATTTTTAAGCGGGTTGAGTTTTTAAAAGAACTAGGGTTAGACGTCCCTCAAGTAACAGAATTGGCATATCTCTTAAGAAAAGAAGGAATACCAATTTCGGAAGAAATTTTAACAATAGAAGAAATGGTGGAAGGCCTATGTCAACTGAAACAAAAGCAATCGAATTAAAAGAAGTATACCATCTTTATAGTTCTGGGACACCTTTTGAAAAGGAAGCCCTTAAAAATGTGAATATATCTGTATCCAAAGGCGAATTTATAGGGATCATTGGTCATACGGGTTCAGGAAAGTCAACATTAATTCAACATTTTAATGGACTATTAAAACCTACATCGGGTACAGTTTTAGTCAATGGACAAGATATCCACAGTGAAAAAGCAAATAAAAGATCCATTCGTCAAAAGGTGGGCTTGGTTTTTCAATATCCAGAACATCAATTATTTGAAATGACTATTTTTAAGGATGTTGCCTTTGGTCCTAAGAACATGGGATTATCAGAAGAAGAAGTCAAAAAAAGAGTAGAAGAATCATTAAGAATTGTAGGAATAGGGCCGGACATGTATGAAAAATCTCCTTTTGAGTTATCAGGAGGACAAAAACGTCGGGTGGCCATTGCTGGAGTCTTGGCTATGCAGCCCGAGGTTTTAATATTAGATGAGCCAACAGCAGGTTTAGATCCTCGTGGGCGAGATGAAATTTTAGCAGAGATACAAAACTTACACCAGACATTAGGCATTACGATTATTCTTGTTTCTCATAGTATGGAAGATATAGCTCGATTTGTCCATCGTCTCATTGTCATGCATCGAGGTACGGTAGCTTTTGATGATGTACCTAAGGAAGTATTTCTTCATGTGGAGGAATTAGAAAGCATGGGACTAGCGGTTCCTCAAATTACGTATGTAATGCACCAATTAAAAGCAAGGGGATTTGATGTTCCTTTAGATGTACTAACGTTAGATGAAGCAGTAAAAGTGATTCGTTCCCAATTGGGAATGCAGAAGTAGGTGGAGATATGATAAGAAATATTACCATTGGTCAATATTATCCTGCTAAATCATATATTCATGAATTAGATCCAAGGGTTAAAATTATAGGGACCTTTGTGTATATTATTAGTCTTTTTTTAGTTTCTAATTTTATAGGGTATGGTGTTGTTCTTTTGTTTTTATGGGTGCTGATTCACCAATCCAAAGTTCCTTTTTCCTTTATTGTCAGAGGGTTAAAGTCCATTATTGTTATCTTACTTTTCACAGTAGGATTAAATGTATTTTTAACACCGGGAGAACATGTCATTTATGAATGGAGTTTTATTCATATCACAGGAGAAGGACTTTATACAGCTCTTTTTATGGGAACACGTTTAATTTTATTGATCATGGGATCATCCCTATTAACATTGACAACCTCCCCTATTCAATTGACAGATGGAATTGAAAACTTATTAAATCCTTTTAAAAAAATTGGGCTTCCTGCTCATGAAATTGCCATGATGATGACCATTGCTCTTCGCTTTATTCCTATTTTATTAGAAGAAACGGATAAAATCATGAAAGCACAAATTGCAAGAGGGGCTGATTTTGAGAGTGGAGGATTCATTAAACGGGCTAAAAGTTTAATCCCCATTTTGATTCCTTTATTTATTTCTGCTTTTCGTCGGGCTGATGATTTAGCCTTAGCAATGGAAGCTAGGTGCTATCGGGGTGGAGACAATCGAACAAAATTAAAGCAATTAACAATTGAAAAACAGGATTATGTTGCCATTGGAGTCATGATTCTTTTTATTTTAGCACTGATGTTTCTAAGAGTTATCTAGGTAAGGGGTGAAAAAAGTGCTAAAAAACATCATGTTAACCATTGCATATGATGGAACCCATTATCACGGATGGCAACGGCAAGAAAATGCCTTAGGAATTCAACAGGTTATTGAAGAAGCCTGTGAAAAATTATTTGGTTCTACTCTATCCATTACAGGAGCAGGGCGAACAGATGCCAAGGTTCATGCCCTTGGACAAGTGGCAACTTTACAAGTAGCTACATCCATACCTACTGAACGTATTCCTTATGCTTTAAACACGTATTTACCGGAAGACATTGTGATTCACAAGGCAGAAGAAAAACCTTTGCATTTCCACCCACGGTATGATGCTAAAAAAAAGACGTATCGTTATCAGATTTTGAATGAATCATTCTCTATTCCACAAATGCGACATTATACTAACTTTATTTCACAGACTTTAAACATAGAGGATATGCAGGAGGCAGGAAAGTATTTTTGTGGAACTCATGATTTTGTAGGATTTTGTTCTACAGGAAGTTCTGTTGTATCAACAACTCGTACCATTATGGCTTGTTCTGTGACGAAGAAAGAGAGTGTCATTACCATGGAAGTGGTAGGGAATGGATTTTTATACAATATGGTTCGAATTATGGCAGGAACCTTAATTGAGGTGGGCAAGGGAAAAATACATCCATTACAGATGCCAGAAATCATTCAATCAAAAGATCGTAAACAGGCGGGACCTACTGCACCACCGCAAGGATTAACATTAGTGAAAATAGAGTATTAAAAATCCTTGACACACTAGGAGCATTGTACTATAATATTTTAGGTATGAGTATGTTTTTTAAAATCCAATAGCCCCGGATTTTAATATAGACAGACAGTGGTATCAAAAGTGTTAATAAAAATGATTATAACAAGATTACAAGGAAGATAAATCGTTAAAGATTAAGGAGGGAATCCCATGAAAACCTACATGGCCAATGCACAGACCGTAGAAAGAAAATGGTACATTATAGATGCTACAGACATGACTTTAGGTAGACTTGCATCCGAAGTAGCAAAGATTTTACGTGGAAAACATAAACCAACTTATACACCTCATGTGGATACAGGAGATCACGTAATTATTATTAATGCAAAAGATGTAAAATTAACAGGTAAAAAATTAGATCAAAAATACTATCATTATCATACTGGATATCCAGGAGGACTTCGTTCCATTCAATATCGTGATCTAATGGCAAAAAAACCAGAAAAAGCAGTAATGCTGGCCGTAAAAGGAATGCTTCCTAAAAGTTCTTTAGGAAGACAAATGCTCACCAAACTTCGTGTATATCGTGGTGCAGAACATCCCCATGAAGCACAACAACCAGAAGTATTGGAACTTAAGTTTTAAGGATGAAAACGAAGAAGGGAGGAAAATAAATTATGGCACAGTTACAATATCATGGAACCGGTAGAAGAAAAACAAGTGTTGCAAGAGTATATTTAGTACCTGGTACAGGAAAAATCACCATTAATGGTAGAGATATTGATGAATATTTAGGTTTAGAAACATTAAAAGTGATCGTAAAACAACCTTTAGTTGTTACAGAAACAGCAGGTAAATTTGATGTAAAAGTCAATGTTTACGGAGGAGGTTTTACAGGTCAAGCAGGAGCCATCCGTCATGGAATTGCAAGAGCTTTATTAGAAGCAGATCCAGAATTTAGACCTGTACTTAAAAAAGCAGGTTTCTTAACTCGAGATCCTCGAATGAAAGAAAGAAAGAAATATGGTTTAAAAGGTGCACGACGAGCTCCACAATTTTCAAAGAGATAATTTGGATAAAATTTCAATTGAAAGAGTCACATTTATGTGGCTCTTTTATTTTGTCCAAAACATACTATATATAGTATGAAACATGATAAAAACAACTATATATAGTGTCTTAGGA